>CALKLO010000158.1 GCA_937991945.1 uncultured Granulosicoccus sp. | reverse complement strand
TAACGCCGAGTTAATCGGACCGCCTCATTAGTTACGTAGCGTATGGATATCTGACAGCTAATAGCGTGTGCTGTCAGATAGTTAAGCGTTACGTCTATTTGCGCAATTTTGTTAAAACGTCAGAGCGACTCAATACCGATGATTCGCTGTCACGTCTACCGCGATATTCAACTTCATCATTAGCCAGTAGCTTATCGCTGATGACAAAACGATGCGGTATACCGATGAGTTCCATATCAGCAAACATAGCGCCCGGGCGTAATGGTCTGTCATCAAACAGCACGTCGATACCTGCCGCTTTTAGTTCCTGATACAACACTTCTGCAGCGGCTTGAACGGCCTCAGACTTGACCATGTTGACAGGGCAGATCACCGCTTCAAAAGGGGCGATAGACTCTGGCCAGATAATGCCTTGAGCGTCATTGTTTTGCTCGATAGCGGCTGCAGCAACACGGGTTACTCCAATGCCGTAGCAGCCCATTTGCATCACCTGAGGTTTGCCGTTCTCATCCAGAACGGTTGCGCCCATGGCTTCGCTGTAAGCACTACCTAGTTGGAATATATGACCCACTTCAATGCCGCGAACAATCTTTAGTGTGCCTGTGCCCATTGGGTTCAGATCACCCTCTATGACGTTGCGTAAGTCCCGTATTTGAGGTTCTGCAAGGTCTCGACCCCAATTCACACCGGTTAAGTGTTTGCCATTCTCATTAGCGCCACAGACAAAATTGCTCATCGTGGCAGCATCGGCGTCAGCAATAACTGGAATACTTAGCCCAACAGGGCCTATGGATCCTGCATCGCAATTAGCCGCTGTCTTGATGTCGTTAGCATCTGCCATTGTCAGTGGTGAGGCGACCTCATCTAAGTGTTCAGCCTTAACTTCGTTAAGTTGATGATCTCCACGTAAAACCAATGCGACAACGGCTGTTGTCGTGCCTTTTACGAGTAGTGTTTTTAAGCACTGAGTCTCGTTGATGTCCAGCTTGGCGCTTAACTCGGCAATGGTGTGAACGCCAGGTGTGTCTACTGTTGCCATTGACTCGCTGGCATCGCCACGACTGGTTTGGCAAACAACCGCCGCTTTTTCCATGTTGGCGGCATAGTCGCCTTCCGTGGCGTAAACCACGGCGTCTTCACCACTGTCGGCCAGTACGTGAAATTCTCTGGACTGAGCACCACCTATACTACCGCTGTCAGCTTCCACTGCTCGGTATTCCAAGCCCATGCGATCGAATACATTGCAGTATGCGGTATGCATCTGATCGAAGCAGGCTTGCAGTGATTCTTCTCCCAAGCTAAACGAATACGCATCTTTCATGATGAATTCGCGTGAGCGCATGACGCCGAAACGCGGTCGAACTTCATCGCGTACTTTCGTTTGAATTTGGTAGAAGTTCAGTGGTAGTTGGCGATAACTTTTGATGTCGCGTCGAGCGATGTCTGTGATCACTTCCTCGTGAGTGGGGCCGAGGCAGTAGTCACGGCCATGGCGATCTTGGATGCGCAGTAACTCGGGACCAAATTTCTCCCATCGTCCTGATTCTTCCCACAGCTCGGCAGGCTGAATAGAGGGCATGAGTAATTCAACCGCTCCCGCACTATTCATCTCGTCTCTGACGATAGCCTCGATTTTCCGGACTACTCTCAGACCTAGAGGCATGAGGGTATATAGCCCTGAGCCTAGGCGGCGAATGAATCCCGCTCTAATCATCAGCTGATGGCTGACGATCTCGGCGTCGTTAGGGGTCTCTTTGGTCGTTCTTATATGAAACTGACTGGCGCGCATGCCTGCAAATCCGGTGGTGATGTCGTGAGTATAGCGAGCTGTAGCGTTGTAGGTAAGGCGTTTGAGAGTCACTATTATACTTCTGCCTACTATTAAGTCTTTTGGGGTGTAATTTTGAACCCCTTATCGGGCCCTGCTGGGTATCATAGGGGCATGTTTATTCCAGCCCATTTGATGGCCGAACGCTATGTCTGATCGCCGTCTCAAGGTGTTCCATACCGTGGCTGGTGTGCTCAGTTTTACGCGAGCAGCTGAGCTATTGCATATGACTCAGCCGGCCGTTACGCATCAAATTCGACAGCTGGAAGAAGAATTTAACGCTCGGTTGTTCGATCGCAGCAACAATCGCATCAGTTTGACGGTGGCGGGTGAGCAGGTGCTGGACTACGCCAATCGTATTTTGGTCTTGTATGACGAAATGCAAGAGTGCGTCAAAACGTTAACCGGTGATCGAACGGGTTTGGTCACTATTGGTGCCAGCACAACCATTGCTGAATACATGTTGCCAGGCTTGCTGGGCGATTTTCGACAACGCTTTCCTGAGGTGCAAATCAGGCTGCGAGTTGCCAACACGGATGCTGTTGTTGGGATGGTTGCCGATAATTCTATCGATTTAGGTGTTGTCGAGGGAGAAGTAGACAATCAGCTATTGAAAGTTGAACGTTGTCAGCAAGATGAGCTGCAAGTGATCGTGCCGCCTGGGCACCCTCTGAGTACGCAATTATCAGTAAAGCCTGCTGACTTAACTAGTCATCCATTTATTTACCGTGAGGATGGTTCAGGCACTCGCAGCGTCATAGAACGTTATTTCGCCGCTCAGGGCATGGATGAAAACGCGCTGAACTGTCCGTTTGAGTTGGGTAGTACTGAGGCTATTAAAGGCGCTGTGCAAGCAGGGGTGGGAGTGACCATCGTGTCGAGGGCAACATTGAGTAAAGAGCTTGCGCTTGGGCATTTGGTTGCGTTGCCTCTAGACCCACCGCTATTACGTCCATTTTACTTTGTCAGGCAGCGTCAAAAGTTCCGAACCCACCTCATGGACGAATTATTCGAATTCGCTCGAACCTACTTTGAACGAAGCGGCAGTTAGGTCGATTTTTCAGTGATAGCGGGTCCGTATTTTAAAAAAATAGCGTGGTTACGGAATTTATTTGCAATCTCGTGCACTGATCTTGCAGTTCTTCAGTTGTACAGATACGTAATTATAAAGTGCGGCATTGTGGGTTACGCGGTGTCATACTACAAAGCAGAGGTGCCTTCGTGCCCTTAGTAAACTTTCAATCGCTATTCTGGAGTCGTCAGGGCGATGTATGACATCATCCGTGGCTGGTACACCCGAAACTTTTCGGATCCTCAGGCGGTCATTCTTGCTTTCCTATTGCTGGTCGTTTTCGGCTTGGTCTGGTTGGTGGGTGGCATCATGGCACCGGTACTGGTCTCGCTGGTTCTGGCGTATTTGCTAGAAAGCGTTGTGGCGTTCATGCAGCGCTGGCACGTGCCACGTACATTGGCATCGGTGTGCGTCCTGTTCCTTATTCTCGCTATATCAGCGGTCGTACTATTCGGTCTTGTTCCTGTGTTGTATCAGCAGCTAACCGATGTAATGCGCGAGCTGCCGCGAATGATTCAAAATATTCAAGAACAATTACTGCGTTTGCCGGAGAAATACCCGGACATTTTTACTGTGGCTCAAATTAATGATCTGATCAGTAATTTACGCAGTGAGCTGACATCCTTTACGCAAAGCGTATTGTCATTCTCACTGGCTAGACTGGGCACGTTGGTCATGATTGCTGTTTACGTTGTACTCGTGCCTATCATGGTGTTTTTCGCGCTTAAGGACAAAGATGAGCTGCTGGGTTTTGCTAAAACGTTTGTACCCACGAGCAGTGAACTGACGTTTACTGTTTGGCGGGAAGTTGACGGCAAAATTGCCAACTACATTCGCGGCAAGTTCGTCGAAGTTCTTATTGTTTGGGTGGTCACCTACATCCTGTTTGCCGTCATGGGATTGAACTACTCATTGCTGCTGAGTTTTCTTGTGGGCCTGTCGGTCATCATCCCGTATGTGGGTGCTATTGCCGTAACGGTGCCGATAGCACTGATTGGATTTTTTCAGTGGGGATTCGTACCCAAACTCGGGTATATGCTCATCGCATATCAGGTTATTCAGATACTTGATGGCAACGTGTTGGTGCCGCTGCTGTTCTCCGAGGTCGTCAATTTGCACCCGTTAGCCATTATTGCTTCGGTGCTGTTTTTTGGTGGTCTGTTCGGGTTGTGGGGAGTGTTTTTTGCTATCCCATTGGCAACCCTGGTTCAAGCGGTCTTGAATGCTTGGCCGAAGGCACGCGAAAGCGTGTCTCCCAGCACTTAGCAAGCTGTTAAAGGGCCTTGGCGGCCTCTAGTACCTCAGCGACATGCCCGGGTACTTTCACCTTTAGCCACGATTGTCGCAAGACGCCATTGGCATCGATTAAGAAGGTGCTGCGCTCTATACCTAAGAACTCTTTGCCGTACATTTTCTTAAGCTTGATAACGTCGTAGGCCTTGCACATAGCGCCCTCTTCATCGGAGAGTAATTCAAAAGGCATGGACTGCTTGGCTTTGAATTTTTCATGGCTTGCCATAGGGTCTTGAGACACACCGAGAATGACAGTTGAGGCGTTGTTGAAATCCTCAATGGCATCACGAAAATCTTGACTCTCGGTTGTGCAGCCAGGTGTTGCATCCCGTGGGTAGAAATACAATACGACATTTTTTCCTGATAAATCGGCCAGAGAAATAGTTTGATCACCTGTGGCAGGTTGTGTGAAAGCCGGTGCTGGTTGGTCGATTTCAGGGGTACTCATGTCGATGCGTCTCTTTAGTTTTAATCGCGTGGCGGGGTGCTGAATCATCAGTATAGCGATCAAGGGATGCTCAGCCTGACCATTTTGTCGTCATGTTGACGCAAAGCCTTCCGTCTTGTTACTTATTCTGGTTGAGAAAGCCGCCTGCCATCAGTACCATGGAGGGGATAACCTCAGGAGTAAGACATGTTTCAGGGCAGCATGGTGGCATTGGTCACCCCGATGCTAGACGATGGTTCGGTAGATGATGCGGCACTGGTTGCGCTCGTCAACTTCCATATCGAAGCCGGCACCGACGCTATTGTAGCCGTGGGTACAACCGGTGAGTCAGCAACTTTAACAGTGCCAGAGCACGCCCAAGTCATCAAACGTATTATCGATTTGGTTGATAAGCGAGTCCCTGTCATTGCCGGTACGGGTGCGAATGCGACCGCTGAGGCCATTGCTCTCACCGCACATGCCAAGGCCGTTGGGGCCGATGCCTGCTTGCTTGTGACGCCTTATTACAACAAGCCTACTCAAGAGGGGCTGTACCAGCATTTCAAGAGTATCGCTGATGCTGTCGATATCCCTCAAATTCTATATAACGTGCCAGGTCGAACAGCCCTAGACATGCTGCCAGAAACCACAGCAAGACTATCTAGCGTCAATAATATTATTGGCATTAAAGAGGCGTTTGGAACAGTCGAGCGTATTAAGGAGCTTGTCGCTGCTTGCACGCCAGATTTCATGATTGTGACTGGCGATGATGCAACTGCCATGGAAAGTATGTTGGCTGGTGCGAAAGGGGATATCTCGGTGAGCGCAAATGTCGTTCCCAAAGAGATGCACCTAATGTGTAAAGCCGCCATAGCGGGCGACCGAGCAACCGCTGAAGCTATCGAAGCTCGCATCAGTGATTTGCACACGGTTTTGTTTCATGAGTCCAACCCCATCCCAGTCAAATGGGCCTTGCATGCCATGGGGCGTATTGGTGCGGGTATTCGTTTGCCGCTTACCGCACTAGATTCGCAGTATCATGAGTCTGTTTCAGCAGCTCTTCGAAAAGCAGGTGCCTTGTAATGATGAAAATTTCTCAGCGGTTTTTGGTGTTGCTCAGTGTGACTTGCCTAGCTAGCTGCGGAAGTTTGCGCTCGGCATCCAATCCCAATCTTACTTACACGGACAACGCCGAAAGCGCCCAAGAGCTGCAAGTGCCGCCAGATTTAACGGATGTCAGCCGAACCGAGCAATTCGTTTTGCCAGGCACACCTGGCGAAGCTGTTACCCGCGGCACGTTGCTACCTCAGTTTTCTACCATGCGCTTTGTACGGGAAGGTGGGCAGAGCTGGCTGGCTATGGATTCAGCACCAGAGGATATCTGGCAAAAGGTGCTGTCCTTTACTCGTAAAGAGAAATACCTTGTCGAAAAAACTCAACCTATCTCAGGTGCCATCGTCACGCAGTGGCGTGCTGCTAGCGCAATTGCTAAAGGTAATTTGCTGAAAAATCTTATTGGTAGCGATGAAGCTTATACCCGCATAGCGTTTCGCATAGAACGTGACGGCGAGGGTGCCAGATTGTTTGCACGTTCACAAAAAACAGCAGATACGGCATTAACTGAGACGACTTCTACTTGGCCAGCGCGCTCGCATGACCCTGAAAATACCAGCGCTATGCTGTTGCGATTTATGACCTTTTTAGGCGTTGAAGAGCAAAAGGCGCGTGGCATTTTGTCTGATGAGCAAGCCCGTGCTGTTTTGGATGATGCAACGCTGCAGACTAATGGCTCTGGTTCTGAACTGGTGCTGTATCGCGGATACCAACCGGCATTTCGCGCTGTTATCGCAGCGCTAGGTGATCTGGAGTACCCGGTCAGTAGCCGTGATGACGGCGTCGGTCGTATCGAGTTTACGGTTGCCGATTCGTCTTTGGTGCTGGAATTAACACCTGTTCATAACAGTGAAGTCAGACTCGCGGTTTTAGATGAAGACGGCAGAAAGCTCAACTCACAAAAAGAACAATCAATATTAAATTCTTTGCTGAACAGTTTGAGCTGAGACAAGTCTAATGATGCGGGTTGCTGCGCTAGGCAGTGGTAGTTCAGGCAACTCACTGTTGGTGCAGTCTGGCAGCACGACGCTGCTAGTAGATTGTGGTTTCACGATGAAAGAAACCATCGCTCGCATGTATCAACTAGGTGTATCGCCGACTGATATCGATGCAGTACTCATCTCTCATGAGCATGGTGATCATGTCAAAGGCGTTGGGCCGTTGTCTCGCAAGTTCGGTACGCAAGTTTGGTGCACGCATGGAACCTACCACCGAGCCCGTGACAACCGATTTTCTTCAGTACGGTTGTTTCATGCTCACGAGCCATTTGTTATCGGCCAGATAACCGTCGATCCTTTCCCAATGCCTCACGATGCGGCAGAGCCTTGCCAGTTTGTGTTCAGTGTCGATCAAACACGTTTTGCTAACGTGACAGACCTAGGAGCTTGTACGCCGCATGTGCGTGAGAAGCTTGAGGGAATTCATGGGTTAGTGATCGAGTGTAACTACGACAACGACATGCTGCGAAATGGGCCTTACCCGCCTAGCTTGCAGGCGCGCATAAGTTCTGACTATGGGCACCTTGGTAATGTACAAGCAGGTGAGTTACTCAAAGAGCTCGACCACGCTGGGCTTCAGCGTATTTTGCTGGGCCATTTGTCTGAGCAAAATAATTCGGACGCGTTGGCGTTGTCTACCATGGAAGCGCATGTTACTGATCGGCATGAGCGCATCAACGTGTTAGCTCAGCATTGTTGCAGCGAGTGGTTCACGATTAGTGCTGGCGATGCTTCACCACTGATGCCTAACGTGCCAGTGGATGTCATTGAGAGTGAGCCAGAATTGGCCGTCGAAGCTTAGCGATTTCCTAAGCTGTGTGGCTTTCGGGCTGCTAGCTATTGCTTAACACTAACGTATCAATTTGGCTGATAAGGCCTTCTTCATCCAGCTGGCATTCTGTGAGTAATTCTTCGCGACTACCGTGCTCTACAAACTTATCGGGTAGCCCAATAAGCTTTACTGGAGTGGTGTTACCGATGCTTGCCAGATGTTCGAGCACGCCAGCACCTGCGCCTCCAGGAATCGCGTTTTCTTCAATGGTGATGATCAAATCATGTGATAGAGCAATGGATTCGATGAGTTCGGTATCAATGGGTTTTACAAAACGCATATTAACGACGGTGTAGTCTTTTCGGTCTCCAATGCTTTGGGCAGGAGCCACCATGGTGCCAAACGCTAATAGCGCGACTCGCTGGCCTTCTCGCCGTACTTGGGCACGACCAATGGGCAGAGCTGTCATGCGATCTTCTACTTCGACACCGGGGCCTGTACCACGCGGATAACGAATGGAGCTGGGGCCGTCTATTTGCATGCCAGTGAACAGCATTTGACGAGTTTCGTTTTCATCCGCTGGAGCCATGATGACCATGTTGGGGATGCATCGCATGAACGAGTAATCGAAACTGCCAGCGTGAGTAGGGCCATCTGGTCCCACAACACCTGCGCGGTCAATGGCGAATATCACGGGTAGGTTTTGTATGGCTACGTCGTGAATAAGTTGATCATAGGCACGCTGGAAAAAAGTTGAATAGATGGCAACTACAGGTTTCATGCCGCCACACGCAAGCCCCGCGGCTAGGGTGACTGAATGTTGTTCTGCTATGCCCACGTCGTAGTAGCGATCTGGGAATTGTTGCTCGAACTCCACCATGCCAGACCCTTCGCGCATGGCAGGGGTGATGCCTACCAGCCGTTCATCTTGTTCGGCCATATCGCACAACCATTGGCCAAACACTTGGGTGTAGCTTGGGCTATTACTTTTGGTGCTTTTCAGCGCTTTACCGGTTGATGGGTCAAACGGTGACACGGCATGCAGTGCGAGTGGGTCTTGCTCGGCAAATTTGTAGCCGTGGCCTTTCTTGGTCACAACGTGTAAGAACATTGGGCCACTTTGAGCACGTAGATTTTTGAGCACCGCAACTAAGCCTTCAACATCGTGCCCATCGACAGGGCCAAAATAGTTAAAGCCTAATTCTTCGAACAATGAGGACGGTACGACTAGCCCCTTTACTTGCTCTTCTGTACGCTTTGCAATTTCATGCATGGTGGGCATTTTGCTCAGAACGCGCTTACTGCCTTCGCGTGCTCCTGAGACAAATTTGCCAGTTAGTAATCTGGCTAAGTACTTGTTCATGGCGCCAACATTGGGCGAGATTGACATGTCGTTATCATTGAGAATAACGAGCATGTCGGCCTTCACACCACCGGCATGGTTTAGTGCCTCGTAGGCTAAGCCTGCGGTTAACGCGCCATCACCAATAACGGCGACAACCTTTTCTGCCGGTTGGGCTTCAGCGCCTCTAAAGCTTGCGTTGTTTTCACGAATAGCCGCCTGATGCTTAGCCGCTAGAGCCATGCCTAAAGCTGCGCTGATCGAGGTGCTGGAGTGGCCTACGCCAAACGTATCGTACTCGCTCTCTTCTCGGTTAGGGAAGGCTGCAAGGCCACCTTGCTTTCGCATGGTTGGCATTCTGGTGCGCCGTTCTGTGAGAATTTTGTGACCGTAAGTCTGATGACCAACGTCCCAGACGAGCTTGTCCTCTGGCGTATCGAAAGCGAAGTGCAATGCGACCGTTAGTTCGATGGTGCCCAGGCTGGAGCCTAGGTGTCCACCTGTGCGTGAGACAGAATCGATTACGTACTCGCGCAGCTCCCGCGATAACTCTGGCAATTGGCTAACATCTAGCTTGCGCAGGTCGGAAGGGGCGTGAACGTTTTCTAACAGTGGATAATTCGTCGCAGTCGTCATAGAAGCACTAAGCCATTGAGCCGCTTGATTATCCCTGTTGTTAGCTATGCTTTACAAGCCATTGATCACATTCAGATGTAAAAGATGCGTATCAGTTGAGCGGTATCATTACCACTTGGGATGATTTGACCCGTTCAGGTAAAGCCTTTAAAAGGTGCGTTCGACGATATAGCTGGATAGCATCCGTAATTCATCAAAATCACTGCCTAAATCGTGAATGGATGCCAGAGCGTTTTCGTGCATATTTTGAGCGTGAGCGCGCGCACCTTCTAAGCCGAGTAGAGCCGGGTAGGTCGGCTTGTTCAGGGCAATATCGGCACCTTGCGTCTTGCCTAGGGTTTCGGTGTCACTGACCACGTCTAAAATATCATCGACTATCTGGAAGCATAATCCGACCGCGCCAGCGTAGTCATTTAAGCGGTTGAGCATCGCAGAATCAATTTGTGGGCTGAGCATGGCTGGCAACAACACACTGGCTTTGATTAAGGCGCCCGTTTTGTGGTTGTGCATGTTCTCGAGCTCTTTCAGCGTCAAGCTGCGACCGACAGATTCTAGATCAATGGACTGACCTGCTGCCATGCCATCGGCTCCGCTAGCTTCGCCCAGAATGCGAACCATGTGCAGTTTGGCGGAATCTGAAACGTCGTCGTCAGGGTTCAATGCCAGTACGGTAAACGCTAGCGCTTGTAACGCATCGCCTGCCAAAATTGCAGTGGCCTCATCGAATGCCCTATGACAGGTGGGTTTGCCACGACGAAGGTCGTCATCGTCCATAGCTGGAAGATCATCGTGCACAAGAGAGTAGGCATGCATCATTTCAACGGCTGCTGCTGCGACATCAACGCGCGCCAAGGGAATGTTCAAAGCTTTGCCAGTGGCATAAGCGAGCACGGGTCGAACCCGTTTGCCGCCATTGGTTACCGCGTATTTCATCGCGGCAGGTAGCTGCGTCGTGCTGCCTTCCTCAGAAGGTAGCAGCGAGATCAGGGCAATATCAACTCGTTGCTGATACGTTTTGAGCAGCTCGACGAAGCTTTCGCCACTGGATGAGACTAAAGGCATGCTAGACATGAAATGAAGTTAGGTGTTCTCTGCAGGTTCGAAATCGGCAAGCCCTTCGTCACCGTCAGGCGCATCGTCGAGCAGGATTTTAACCTTTTGCTCAGCCTCAGTAAGGCTTTGCTGGCAGAATCGCGACAAGCTGACACCCCGTTCGAATTGCTCAAGCGACGATTCCAACGATTGTTCACCACTTTCCAGTGATGTCACGATGGATTCTAATTCGCCCAATGCATCTTCAAACTTAGTGGACTTTGGAATTTTACGAGTTTTAACTGACACCAGGTTTCATTCAAGTAAGAAAGGAAAGAGGTACGGCAGTGTACTGTATTGCAGGGTAATTCTATCCATCAAGGAGGTCTAGCGCCTCATGTAATCGATGTATTCCGTCTACTTGTAATCCTTTTATAGGTTTTTTAGGGGTATTACCGAAGGGCACGATCGCTCTTTTGAATCCGTGCTTGACGGATTCTTGTAGACGTTCCTCGCCGTTGGACACGGGTCGAACCTCTCCAGCGAGTCCGATTTCACCAAAAACCACCAGATCGCTGGGTAAGGGGCGAGTTCGGAACGAGGACAAAGCGGCCAGTAAAATGGGTAAATCGGCAGCGGTTTCGGAAATGCGTACCCCCCCCACCACGTTGACGTAAACGTCTTGATCAAACATAGCAATTCCGGCGTGGCGATGCATAACTGCCAACAGCATAGACAAGCGGTTTTGCTCCAGTCCTAGCGATACTCTGCGGGGGCTTCCGGAGTGACTGGTATCCACCAAGGCCTGAGCTTCAACCAACATGGGACGGGTACCTTCGCGGGTAACCATGATGACACTGCCGTTGACAGGCTCTGGATGCCTAGACAGAAAGATGGCTGACGGATTTTTAACAGCCTTCAGACCTGACTCGTCCATGGCAAAAACACCCAGCTCATTGACCGCTCCGAAGCGGTTTTTCACTGCACGGATTACCCGATAGCGACTACCCGGATCGCCCTCGAAGTAGAGAACGGTGTCCACCATATGCTCTAACACTCTTGGGCCTGCGAGCGCGCCCTCTTTTGTAACGTGACCCACCAAGAATATAGAGGTGCCGGTTTGCTTGGCGAACCGAACAAGCCGCGCGGCACTCTCGCGCACTTGTGCCACAGCACCCGGTGCTGAGCTAAGCAATTCGGTGTACATGGTTTGGATGGAATCGATAACGATGACGTCTGGTTTTTCGCTCGATGCATGAGACAGAATGGCTTCAACTTGAGTCTCTGCCAAAAGTCTTAGCTTGTCTTCGGGGAGTTGTAGTCGGCGAGCTCGAAGCGTCACTTGCTGTAAGGATTCTTCACCCGTTATATAGAGGACTCGGCGCTCTTGACTCAGGTGTGCAAGGCTTTGAATTAACAAGGTGGATTTGCCGATTCCAGGGTCGCCGCCGAGTAGGGTGACCGAGCCTGATACTAGACCACCGCCCAGTACTCTATCGAGTTCCGATAAGCCGGTTTTCACCCGAGCTTGCGAAACCATTTTCACATCGGAGGCGTTGGTTATTCCGCTACCGCCTGCGTAGCCGCCGTAGCGTGCATTGGTTGCAGCTGCAGTCGCACTGTTGTTTGTGGATGTGGGCCCGATGGATTCTTCCATCGTATTCCATTCGCCGCAGTCAGTGCATTGGCCCGACCATTTTGAGGAAACCGCACCACAGGCTGTGCACTGAAATTGTTGCTTCACTTTTGACATGGCTTGAGTGTGCCATGAAAGAGCGTGTACGGCAGACTAGTTGTTCGTTACCGCTTTCTGATTATTAGGGTCGTCCTCTGCGCCGTCAACTAATTGAGGTTCGATACGCACGGTTTGGACTCGGTTATCTTCAACCGCAAGCACCGTCATTGGGTGACCATTGAAGGTAAAAACGGCGCCTTGAGGAGGGAAATTCTCGAAGTGCTCAACCACAATACCGTTGAGTGTCTTTGGTCCTTCTGAAGGCAGCGACCAATTTAACGACTTGTTTAAATTTCGAACCTGAGCGGTGCCATCAACAATGTAGCTGCCATCTGGTTGAGGTCGAATTTCTGCAGGAGAAATTTGCGGGTCATTGTCAAACTCACCGACAATTTCTTCAAGAATATCTTCTAGGGTCAGCATGCCTTGAATGTCGCCGTACTCGTCAACCACGAGAGCCACTCGACGTTTTTCTCGTTGGAAGTTTAGGAGTTGAACGGTGAGTGTTGTGCCTTCAGGAATGAAGTAGGCATCGCGAACCACGGACTCTAAGTGTTCACGCGTCATTTTGCCGGAGCGTAGAGCGTCTAGCATTTTACGCAGGTAGATAAAGCCCACAACATTGTCGACGTTTTCACGGTAGACCAGCAGACGGCCATGCGGGCTGTTGCTGATTTCCTGCATGATGTCGTCCCAAGGGTCCTCTAAATCGATGCCAACAATTTCGTTTCTGGGCACCATGATGTCGTTAACCGACACGGTCCCTAAATCCAGAATGTTGAGTAGCATGTCTCTATGGCGCTGAGGGATCATGCCGGCAGTTTCATTGAGCACGGTGCGCAGCTCTTCGCTAGACAGGTGTTCGTCTTCTGCGGAGATAGCCTCGGTGTTCAACAGGGTCAGAATTTTTGAGCTTATCCAGTTGATAGCCGCCACCAACGGGTAGGTGATTGCCATAAGCGGTTGGTAAACCGCGGAGGCGATGGCTGCAAATTGCTCAGATTTTCTGGTTGCGAAGGTTTTTGGCGTGACTTCAGCGAAAACCAAAATAACCAGGGTGAGCAAGCCTGTGGCAACGGCGATACCCGCTTCGCCCATGACTCGAAGGGCTATCACGGTGGCAATAGCGGAGGCCAAAATGTTGACGAAGTTGTTGCCGAGCAAAATGAGGCTGATCAGCCTGTCGGGGTTTTCCAGCAGGCGGGCGGTGCGTTGCGCCGCTTTGTCGCCGTTGTTGGCCTTATGCCTAAGGCGATAACGATTTAATGACATCAGGGCCGTCTCGGACCCCGAGAAGAATCCTGAGACTAGTACCAGCACGACCAGTATTGCTACTAGGATGCTGATGGGGATGGTGTTCAAGAAACAACCGACCGTTTTTTGCTGTAGATACCTGAACTATAGCAACGAGCGCGCCGCTTTGAGTAACATATCGTCCAGATAAAGCAGGGTAAATTTGCTCAATGCTTACTTAAGCAGTACTTCGAGCACAATTTTGCTACCAAAGTATGCCAGCACCAAAATTGCGAAGCCTGCCAACGTTAATTTGACGGCTGTCTTACCACGCCATCCAAATTTCCAGCGTCCGAAAATAAGCACCGCGAATATTGCCCAGCCGATACTCGACAAGACGGTCTTGTGGACCAAATGTTGGGCAAACATATTCTCTAAGTAGAAAAACCCGCTAACAAGGCTCAGCGATAACAGTCCGAATCCGGCGCTAAGCAATGTGAACAGTAAATCTTCGGTGGTATCTAGGGGAGGGAGTAGGCGCATAAAGCCCCCCGGTTTGTGTTTGGATAAATAGCGTCTTTGGATAGAAACCAAAATGGCTTGTGCGGCAGCAAGGGCTAACACCGCGTACGCTAATAAGGACAGAAACACGTGTATTTGGACCGCTTCACCTACAATTTGAGAATTACCAGTGCTGACGTGGATCGCCAGGATAGAGGCTGCAGCGATCGGGTAGACGGCAATGCCTAGGTAGTCCGCGGGTTGTTTCAGACACAAAAGAATCAGCAGGAACACAATGGTTAGCGAGGTCGCAGCGAGCGCTGTAAACAGCGGTAGCGATAGATCCTGCGGTAGACCGGTGTGTTGAACGACTATCCCTGTGTGAATAAGCAAAGCTGCACTGGCGATCCAACGGGCTTTGAGGCGACGACGAATCGGGACATCTGAATTGTCAGTGTCAGAGGGTGACGACACGTCTCTGGGCGTTTGTGCATTGCTCAGAGAGCGGTACAACAGCACGCTAGTCAGGCAATACAACCCGGCTGCCAGTATGGAAAGAATAAAACTCACGGTGACCGACTCTGAATAAATCCGTTCGCTAAAATAAAATGGGCTAGTTAGTACTGTTTTAGAATAGCACGCAAGTTCAAGGCCTCCTTGATCATCCGATTAAAGCTATGCTGATGAACCGCAGGGTTTGTTGGCTGAGTTGAGCCCAGTTTGCTGTTAAGGAGAGCTATCGATGGATCGAGAAAAGTTACTGAGCAGAATTCGCAAGCTGTATGCGATGAGTCGCGAGAATGAATCCAGTCCGCATGAGGCAGAAATTGCTATGCGACGCTGCCAATCGTTAATGGCTCGCTTCGGTGTTACCGAATCTGACCTAGAAACCAGCGAATTTGGGTCAAGCAAAATTGGTAAGGCGTTTCGGGCGGTGCCCAATTACGTCAGTGTGCTGGGTTCGGCGGTAGCGCTTTTGCACGACTGCCTGTGCGTGAAAAGTGACACCATAGAATTTCGTGGTTTCAGCATTGATGCAGAAGTTGCCACAATGACTTACGAGTATCTGACAGACACCATGGAGCGATCCTTAAAGCTGCGTAAGCAGGAGGGCACTGTGTCTCCGGGGCGATCAGCAAGCTTTGATTACCGCGTAGGTTTTGCACTGGCAGTGCTAAATCGAGCACGACTAATCGATGCTGATAGGAAGGTAGCCGAGGAGAAGCTTCGAACGACACCGACCGACGGCGATTTTGCAGCCTCGGGTCAAAGTTTGGTCGTGCGCAAGCGCGAAGTGGTGAGGGCGTCGTGTATGGCAGGGGTGGTGCGAGGTCGAGCCAAGCGAGTACGCTACAGGAATGGTGAAGCCCACACGGCAGGCACCAGTGACGGGGCCAAGGTGTCACTGGAAAAACAAATTGCAGGGGTTAAACCTAAGGCGGTTTCGTCGTCTTAGCTCCGATGCTGTTAAGGCACCGGAGCATCGATGCCGCTAGCGATAAATAGTAAACGAAACGGTTTCAGGCGCTAGGCAGACTTCATCGTCGCAGGCTTGCACTTGTAGATTGACCACAGTCGATCGAGAATCTTTGTGGCCCGGCCATGAGGCTTTTAACTCAAACTCATTTTCAAACAGTGATAGTGCCGATCGTTGAAAACCTAAGGTGCGCACTTGTGCTTCTGGGTAGACAACGTCGTACAACTCTCTGCCGCCTGCGTTGGTTAGTTGAGTTGGAATTAAATAGTCTTGGAGTGGCGTTTGAGAATTGACATGCCACCCATCCGCTAAGGTTACGGATACCACGAGTTGTTCATCGCGCTTGAATGCTTTAGCTCGTACAACGCCGCGTGCAGCGTACTGAGTTGCACCCGCTTCACCGGATAAATGCTCGTTGATGCCGGTAAGTAAGTAATAAAACCCTGACGGTTGTTGAGTCAGTCGGCCGGACAAAGCGGCGATGAGTTCATTCGTACGCGCTTCATAGTCTGGGTTGCCTGTGCGCTTAAATAGCTGAGCCAGAACCCGCAGTGCTACAGAATTTCCCGAAGGGATAGAGTTGTCGAGAAGATCTTTAGGGCGAGCGCTAAGACTAGCGCCACCGACAGCCGTTGCTCCCATAAAATAAGCCCCATTTTGCTTGTCCCAAAACTGCTCATTCATGATTTGCGTTAAGGATTCGGCGTGGGTCAGCCATTGTCTATCGCCTGTTGCGTCGTACAGCGCAATGAAGCTTTCAGCTAAGTAGGCATAGTCGGCTTGAGTAGCTTCAATGGATGTTTGCTGATCAAAGTAGATGCGGTTTAAAGTGCCATCTTCGCGACGCAGTGTGCTCCAAATTTTTGATGCAGCAGTGACTGCCGCTTCCAAGTATGCGGGTTCGTTGAGACGATCTGAGGCCTTGGCAAAGGCGCTGATCATCATGCCATTCCAGCTACTGATTATTTTTTCATCGCGTAAAGGGTGTTCACGATTTTCGCGATCAACTCGAAGTATTTCGGTCCACCGGTCAATGTCTTGCGTTAGTGCTTCAGCGCTCACGTCAAAGCTCTGAGCGACAACGTCTATCGACTGCGGTGTATGTAAAATACTCGTGCCTTCAAAATTTCCTTCACCTGTGACGTTCCAAAGAGCGATAGCTTTTTCAGCATCTTGTTCGCCGAGAAGCTCAGTGAGTTGCTCAGGTGTCCAGATGAAAAAGCGACCTTCCTCACCTTCAGAGTCAGCATCGGTTGCTGAGTAGAACATGCCTTCAGGGGATCTCATGTCGCGTAACACGTAATCTAAGATGCGTTGTGCCGTGCGCCTATGTTCCTCATCGCCAGTCAGCTGATAGGCCTGAGAAAAATTACGTGCAAGGGCTGCTTGGTTATAGAGCATCTTTTCAAAGTGGGGGACCAGCCATTGTGAATCGACAGAGTAGCGATGGAATCCGCCGCCTACTTGATCGTGGATGCCGCCAGCCGCCATAAACTTGAGTGTGGTGTCGGCCATTTTTAGTGATGAATAGGCTTCTTCTTGTTCGTCAGGCAAGCTGCGCATGGCATGGTCCAGCAAGAAATAGAGGGTTGCTTCACGGGGAAATTTCGGAGCAGGGCCGAAGCCACCTTCCTCAGGGTCAAAAGTTTGTTGAGCGTTCTGCAGGGCCCGAGCGAGCTCTCGGAAACCGACATCCGTGGCAGCGGTGCTGGTGTCGTTCATCCGATTGATGGCTTCGGTCACTTGGGCTGCTTGGTCCAATAACGCGTCGGGCTCTTCTTGCCACAGCTGCGTGATACGTTGAAGCAGCTGTGTAAAATTTTGGGGCGGAAAATAGGTTGCGCCAAAAAAGGAGCGTCCATCGGTATCTAGAAAGCTGGACATTGGCCAGCCTCCGCTGCCGTTAATCATCATGACGGCCGACATATATAAGGCATCGACATCGGGTAATTGCTCTCGGTCGACTTTGATAGAAATAAAATGTTCATTCATGAGCTCTGCGATGGGCTCATTCTCGAAGCTTTCGCGCTCCATCACGTGGCACCAGTGACACGTGGCATACCCAATGGATAAAAAGACCGGTTTGTTGGCAGCTTTGGCCACTTCAAAGGCCTCGCTACCCCACGGGTACCAATTCACTGGGTTGTGAGCGTGCTGACGCAAATAAGGA
>CALKLO010000157.1 GCA_937991945.1 uncultured Granulosicoccus sp. | reverse complement strand
GGAGTCTCTATTGAGCGACGAGGAACTCGCTCAGGGCACCAGTATCAATTGCTAGGGTATTTAGGTGCTAATGAAAGCGGGGTGGTTGGAGAGCCTTATATGATCACTCTGACCTCTGACTCTGACGTGTTCCCAACGTTTCAACACGACGGCATAGAGTATCTCTATTTCCTAGAAGGTAAAGTTGAGTATCGGCATGGAGAACAAACGTTCTTAATGGAACCTGGAGACTCATTGTTCTTTGATGCGGATGCACCGCATGGTCCGGTGAATCTTATTGAGCTACCGGCGCGTTATTTGTCGATCATTACCTACCCACAATCGAGCAAGAACACGAGAGACTAGTGGTTAGTTCCATTGACTAGCTAGTCGTAAACACCGTGTTAATCGAAGCCGTCAGGCACGCAATGCCTGACGGCTTTCGACGTTAGTTCCCTACTGCTTATTTGGATCCGATGCGTCTATCGCTTTATTAAGCGACTCAGCATTTCCATGTTTTTTGACTGCCTCTTCCAGTTCACGATTCTCTGAGCGAAGTTGGCATATATGCCACCAAACCCAAAAGACTACGCCCGCAATCATTAACGGTGTCTCTATACCAACGAATGGGTATGCAGCACCGATTTCGGCCATGTTGCCAGTCCAACTTTCTACGTTACCTGTTGACATCATTTAGCTCCAGAAGGGTAGGAGGCCATGACAGCCTCGCGTTCAGCTTGCAACATTGCGGCGTCTTCAAATTCTTGAGCAATGGTTTCGCTGACATCAAGACCAACAATCTCAACAGCTTCAGGTACTCGGAGCATGCCGAAGGCTTTAAGAATGGAGGCAAAGAAAAAGCCTGGAATAAAGCCGAGTACTAAGAACATGATGACCGCACCAATGAAATTGCCTAGTGGATTGATCGTTGCGTATTCAGGATTCGGAGAAGCAGGGTATCCCCACAACATGAAGCCTGCTATGACGACACCGAGAAATCCTGCATAACCATGAACGGCGACAGCTCCAACAGCATCATCAATTTTGAATCGACGTTCGACCCAGAAATGCATCTTATAAATGATGACAACCACAAAGGCTGCGATGAACATGGATTGGATGGGGTGGTATAGATCGTTACCTGCGGATGCGCCAATAATTCCGGCTAAACCGCCTGAGTACGTCCAGAACGCATCGCCTTTGGAGACAAGGTAGGCGGCCATCATGCCACCTGCTAATGACATTAAAAAGTTTAATGTAATGGCAGAAAGCGTTGTAGGCCCTAAGTAAATATTAGTGGCTGAGAACAGAATGCCTTCGCCATCTTGTATATCAATCATAGGCACATTACAGGCTGCGTAGAATCCCCAGAATCCGGTATAGATTAAAAATAGTCCAACGGTTACAAGCCATGGGTTTCGTGGGCCGATGTTGCGAGGGTTGCCGTCTTTGTCGAACTTGCCGATACGTGCGCCCAACGGTATTAGAATACCCAACGCAAAGCCACCGGCTACTGCGTGTATAACACCGGATGCATAGGCATCGTGGTATCCCAGCTTTTGTACCATCCAACCATCTGGGTGCCAGCCCCATGATGCATCGATAACCCAGAACACTGAACCAATAAGTATGGCCAGAAACCAAAATGCGCTTGAGCGTATGCGTTCTATAACAGCGCCAGAAACGATGGAAGCTGCCGTCCACGAGAACAACAAGAAGGCTGCCCAAAATACGCCATTGATGTGTGCCCAGAAAGCAGTGTCATCAGCGGTTAGAGCCCCTTGAACCGGCGGTCCACCCAAATGGGTGCCCATCAGCTCACTGTTTGCAGTGGCCCATGGAGCTGCGATCAAGTCGCCAATAATCCATGGCCCGTTGGGGAAAGCAAAGTAGATCCACCAACCAAAGAAATAGAAGGTAACCGTGATCAATGGAATGATCATGGTGTTTTTCATTAACGTATGCATGTGATTCTTCTGGCGGGTCGCCCCTACCTCGTACATACAAAAGCCGACATGTATCAAGAACATGAACACTACTGTCACCCAGTAGTAGAACTCGGTAAATAATATGCCGAGTGCGGTTAACTCATTGTCCATAGACTAACTCCGATCGTGGTTGGTTTTTGATATGACCACGAACGGACAACAGCGGCATACGACTCGACGCTGCTACAACAGCAACAACAAACGGCTAATTGCTAATATCAGTTGTGGTCCTGCTTTTTAACTGCATGGGATACAGATCGTTGTACTTTTAAAATAATGTTTGGGAACGGGGTATTAGCTCCTTGTTTGATTTAGTCGGGAAAGGGTCCTTCGGTCGTTGGACTGCCATCGTCATGTTGAGCTAACCAGTCAATAGCAATTTGTCGATAGTTATCTAAGCCTTTGTAGCTCGCAATTTCAGGCGGTAGCGTTTGTAGCACACGATGCATACGTGTTGCCCATTTAGGTACCGTTGATAGATCTCGCATACTCAGGAAATAACAACGTATCGGAAACAGCAATGCGTTGGAGCGAGGAAGTCGCCAAAAACTTTGTAGTTCTATGCGCAGGTATAGTTTGTCCGCTACATTCTCAGGCGTTATGTGTGTGTTCTCAGGGCCCCAGATATGAAAGTTCTCTGGGCTAGTGTCCAAACGCGGGTTAACCGTCATGGTCCAATTTAATCGTCTGGCAGGGTTGCCTTGCTGAATGGTGCGTAAGTATTTCAAAGCGCGTATGAAAATACCTTTCTCGTGAGCTAGCGGTACTGGCGCATGCCATTCAAAGAAATTCATGCCGATATCAAAATCAAGGGACCAGTCAGCTTGAGTGGTAATCATGCCTGCATCCATCCACAGGTTGTCGTCACGCTCATCTAGTACGCAAAAATCACCTTGTGCCTGTCGCGTAATGTATTCCAATGGGCCGTAGGGCAGAGTGCTTTCATCACCAAAGACAAAGTGCTGATCGATCCCCATCGGGCGATTAATCCAGTGCCAATTATCACCGTTGCGTGTCAGTGAAAACCACTGCGGGTAGGTTTCTGCTTTGCACGTCATTAGCAGTTCCAGCGTGTCCCATCCGGCTAGACTCATATGCGGCAAGCTTTGGTAACGTAGAGGATCCTCATCGAGAACAAGCGCCCTATCTTGCATCTCTGCTACATAGTGTTCGTCAACATCGATAGGGGCCTCAAAAGCTGTCCCGGGACGTCCGTCTCTATGCAGTTCCATGTTGACGGCGTACATGTACGAGTCTTTATCGAATGGAAAGGGTGCCCGCAGAACTGTTTCTGGTGAGTTCTTAAACGTGAAATCGTTACGATACGTTTCTTGTTTAAACGGTAAGTCTTTGGCAGATGTTGCCATGATCAGAATCCTGTAGTTATTTGTATGTCGCGATCAACTGGACTATCGTTGATGAGAGTCACAAGCGGGGTTAGCGATCTAGAACCAATCGTTGACCTTTAAAGCGAGAGACACAAGGCATCACTTTTCTACTACTGGTGCGCTCGTCATCTTCTAACCAATGATCTTCGTGCAACAAGGTGCCGTCACATTCAAGGACGTCTGTTTCACAGTGTCCGCAGGCACCTCCTCGGCATAAGTAAGGAGCGTCAACACCAGCAGCTTCAATGGCCTCAAGCATGGATTGGTTTTCACCGACTTCAATGAACTTGTTGCTAGCGCGTAGCTCGAGGGTGAAAGGTTCACCTGGTGGTGCTTTGGCGAAGTGTTCGAAATGGGTATGTGCCTTAGGCCAGCCATGCGCTTTGCAGCGCGTAAGGACATGATCGATCATGGGTGCAGGGCCACAGACATAAACATGTGTGCCTGCGGGCTGTGTGCTGAGCAGGTTGTCAAAGTCGATGCGTTGATCTTGATCGTCGTAGTACACGTGCAAGCGATGACCAATGAGTTGCTTTAGTTCGCTGACGTAGGCGCCCAGTTTTTCATTTCTAGCACTGTAGTGAAGTTCAAAATTACCATTGGTTTTGAGTAGCTGATGTATCTGCGCTAGAAATGGTGTAATGCCGATGCCACCAGCAAACATAAGTTGTTTAGGCGCGCGTTTGTCTAACGAGAATAAATTAGCCGGGTAGCCTATTCGCATTGGCATACCTTTCGTGACTTGTTGGTGCATATAGAGTGAGCCGCCACGACCTTCATCATCACGACGAATGCTGACTTGATAGTCAGTGGTGTTAAGCGGTGAGCTCATTAATGAGTAAGGTGTGCGTCTAATCGTATCGCCGTCTTGCATTTCGATAACAATATGAGCGCCGCCTGAAAACGCTGGGAGTGGTGAGCCGTCAGGCCTGACAAAATGAAAACGTTTTATCAAAGAGTTTACAGTGACCACATCGCTCACAACGACATCCAAGGTAGCGTTACTGCTCACGAGAACATCTCCTCTTTAACGGGTATATCGGAAGGGTCTTCTGCGTTGATGTTGACACCTTGAAAGGCTGCCACCCGACGGGAGTAGTGATCACGAACCAATAACAACAGTCCACAATGATCACAATTAGCCGGTTGTGTTGTTACGTTATCAGTAATGCCTTTGCAATGAACGCATTGGACGCGACGGGCTAATGAGCCTTGATGTTCTGTCTGTAGTGCTTGATGATCGAGGCCCACTTGCATTGCAATCATGGTGGCTAAGCCTAGTAGGCTCTCACTGCCAGCCAGGTACACTTGTGTGCCCATGCGCATGCGTTCTAGTGACGCATTGATTCTCGGCAGGGCAGCTTTTATTGTTGGTCCTGTGTACAAGCGAGGACAGCCCAGAGCTTCTAAGCCCTCTAGGGTTGCTTTGTTGTCGACAGGCTTAGTATTGATATAAATGATTTCAGCGTCATTGAAGAAATCTTTTGGAACAGACTGAGCCAATGACAGGATGGAATTTCCACCACTATCATCGGCGACAAACACATGAAAGTTTGCCTCGACCGGCGATAATTTGCCGTATCGAGGTCTACTTAGAATGGCTGAATCGTCTGGCTGACTCATGGTTATGTGTGCTCTCGAATCTCTTGATTAGCCTTTTGCCGTGCGGCGTGACTTGTCGACATCGTAGAAAGGCATTGCAGCTGCCTTACAGTTGATCAAGCCTGTGCTGTTTTTGACTTGCAAAGGGGTTCCAGGTGTTGCGCAATCAACGGGCATTCTGGCAATAGCCACATTGTGCTTGTGCAGAGATGAATTCATACCAATTGTGGCAACGCCCACTTGCTTGCCGTCTTGCAGCAAAGGTGCACCTTCTTCAGCAGGCTCGGAACCATCCAACATCAAGCCATAGATTTTGAAACGCTCTTTACCTTTCAAGCGGTAGTGTTCTTCAGCACCGCGGAAGCCTGTTTTACCTTCAGTGACGGTGAAATCCAAACCTAGCTCCCAAAGCGTATCGCCGGGGCCTTCATTTTCAAATGGATAGGTCTCGGAGTTGTCGAAGGGGTAGAACAATAAGTAGCTCTCAGCGCGGAGTAAATCCAACGTGGTGAAGCGTGTAGGGATAATGCCCATGGAGGCGCCTTGTTCAACGATGGTGTCCCAAATATTAGGTGCATCTTGAGCGCGGCAGAAAATCTCGTAGCCACGTTCGCCGGTATAACCTGTGCGAGAAATAGTTACCGGGTGCCCGAAGAGCCTTGTTGGCATGTGTGCAAAGTAAGGGAGTTGGCGTATGCCTTCAACATGCTTTTCTAGAAAATCTACAGCCACTGGGCCTTGCAAAGATATGTCGTGCAAGTTGTCATCAAAGCGTATGGATACGTCGCGCCCTTCGGCGGCCATTGTCAGTTGCTCATGTCCGGCACCAGAGCCGTGTACAACCATGTAAGTGTTTGCTCCTGTTCGGTAGATAACGCAATCGTCTACGAATTTTCCAGCATCGTTGAGCATGCACGCATAGGAGGCGCGTCCGGGGGAGATACGTTCAACGTCTCGTGTCGTGGCACGGTCAATAACATGCGATGCATGAGCACCAGAGATATGAACTTTCTTTAAACCGGAGACGTCCATGACGCCCGCCTTGGTTCTAATCGCCAGGTATTCCTCTTCCTGATCCTTGTCGTAGGTCCAAGCGGTACCCATACCGCTCCAGTCTTCTAAATTTGAACCTAGTGCGCGATGTCGGTCGGCTAAGGCAGAAAAACGCCAGCTTGCAGTCATGGTGAGATATCTCCAGTGGGTGTGCGTTTATAAATAAGGCGGGAATGCCGCCTTTTTTGCAGAAGTATAAAATGCCTATTAACAGTCGAGGGTGCAGTCGAGTTCCCATTGCGTCAAGCTGGTTGAAAACTTGTTCCAGTCATTGCGCTTTAGCTTGCAGTACGCTTCGCTAAACTCAGTGCCCATCGCATTCTTCAGAACACTGTCTTTCTCATAGTTACGAATGGCATCAAGAAGGTTTAACGGAAGCTTCTTAAGGTTATCGCCTGCCAGCTCAGGGTTTGCGTACATGTCGTTATCAAGTCGCTTACCGGATGGAATTTTATTATCAACACCGTCCATACCTGCAGCAAGGATAACGGCCATGAGTAGATAAGGATTAGCAGCGCCATCGGGTAGGCGTAATTCGATACGACCATCGTCCGGAATACGAATCATGTGAGTACGGTTGTTGCCACCAAAAGTGATTGAGCTAGGTGACCAGGTCGCACCTGATAGCGTGGGTGGTGCATTAATACGCTTGTATGAATTAACCGTTGGATTAGTGATTGCGGCTAAGGACTCACCATGTTCAAGTAATCCACCGATAAAGTGATAGGCCTCATCAGATAACCCTAGTTCACCCGCATCATCGCTAAAACGATTAGTTTTGCTGTCATTGCTCCAGACAGAAACATGTACATGACAGCCATTACCTGTCAGGTGTGAAAATGGCTTGGGCATAAACGTGGCACGCAGACCATGCAGTTCTGCAATAGACTTGACCATGAATTTGAAAAATGCGAGTTGGTCAGCGGTAGTTAACGCATCGTTGAAATCCCAGTTGATTTCAAACTGTCCGTTAGCATCCTCATGATCATTTTGATAAGGACCCCAACCCAGCTCTGTCATCGTGTCGCAGATCTGCGAGATAACATCGTAACGACGCATAACTGCTGATTGGTCGTAGCACGGCTTCTCTTGCGTATCTTTATCATCAGAAATGGT
>CALKLO010000156.1 GCA_937991945.1 uncultured Granulosicoccus sp. | reverse complement strand
GTTTTACCCGAACCAGACTCGCCAACTAATCCTAAGGTTTCGCCACTTTTTATGGAGAACGAAACGTCATCAAGTACGTTAATAGTCTCGCGTTTGAACAAACCATTCGAACGAGAAAATTGCTTAGCAATATTAGTGACTTTTAAAACGTCAGTCATCAGCTTTAGCACCTTCTAATAAAGATACAGCCACTGTTGACAATGACCCTCGAGCAGACTCTCGGCCTAAACGTGACGCTAATAGTGCACGCGTATACGCATGCTGTGGATTACCCAACACGGTGAAAATGTCGCCCTGCTCTACGATTTCCCCATGGCGCATGACAGCCACTCTATCGCACACTTGAGATACAACCGCTAAATCATGACTGATAAATATAATGGTCAATCCCAAACGCTCACGCAAAGACTTGAGTAATTCGAGAATTTGAGCTTGAACGGTTACGTCCAGTGCGGTGGTGGGCTCATCCGCAATTAACAACTGAGCGCCGGTAGACAGCGCCATTGCAATGAGTACACGCTGCTGCATGCCACCTGACAGCTCATGAGGATAGCTTCGAGCAACTCTTTGTGTATCTGGCAGCCCTACATCAGACAATAATTGATGCAGTCTTTGCTTTCTATTAGCAGACGTAAGCGTTGTATGGCGTTTCAGTACCGCGTTGATTTGAGAGCGAATGGAAAACACAGGATTCAACGCCGCCGCTGGATCCTGAAAGATCATTGAGATCAATTTGCCGCGAACCAAACTAGGAGAACTGGTTAGTAAATCCGTATCAGCGACCGTCATTTTATCAGCGCTTACCGACATCATATTGGGCAACAGGCTTAGCATGGCAGAACAGGTCATGGTTTTTCCTGACCCCGACTCACCCACGATGCCAAATATTTCCCCACGATCAATCGTGAATGAAACGCCATCAACGATTTTAACAATCTCGTTGGCCGATCTCGCTGAAACAGATAAACTCTTAATATCCAGATAGGCCATCAAGAACCTCTATCTGGGTCGATGGAACTACGGAAGCTATCGCCTAATAAATTAAACGCTAACGCAGTTATAAAAATAGCCAACCCAGGAAAAGTGACATACCACCAACGATCTGGAAAATACACACGGCCTTCACTGATTATTTGCCCCCAATCGGGTGTAGGTGGCGGCAAGCCTAAACCTAGAAATGATAATGCAGCCACCGTCAAAATGGCGGAACCCAAATCAAGTGTTGATTGTATTAAAACCGGCGAGCCAACGAAGGGAAACAAATGGCGAGTCATTATCTTGGTATCGCTCACGCCCATAAATTCTGCAGCTTCTACAAACGGACGCTGTCGATAACTAAGCACCTGTGCGCGAGCAATTCTTGTATACCAAGGCCACCAACCCAATCCAATTGCCAACACCATATTGAATAGCCCAGGCCCTAATACAGCAGCTAGAAATATGGCTAGCAACAAAGGTGGGAACGCCAGAAACACATCAACGATTCGCATAATAATTTCGTCAATCCAGCCACCGTAGTAGCCAGCAATAATACCTAGTGGCGTGCCTATAACTAACGCTAAGGCAACCACCAGTACAGCAATCAAAACTGATATACGCCCACCGTAGAGAATTCGCGCCCATAGGTCTCGCCCAAGTCGATCGGTGCCCAGGATGTACTCACTTGAAGGCGGCATAAGCCTATCGAGGCCAGGCGTGCCCAAGCCTTGATCTGGATAACTCGTTAACCAAGGTGCGAAAATGATGCACGCCAACACCCCAATAATAATGACGAGGCTGAACAGTCCCGCCTTATCGGATAGAAATCGGCGATACGGACTGGGTTTTTTATTACTCGGTAGCGATGTTGCCATTAGCGTAGCGTCACGCGTGGGTCCAACATAGCCTGCGCCATATCCACCAGTAGGTTAACCAAGATATAAACGACAGTACCGACAAGAGTCACAGCCATGATCACAGGGAAATCAACAGCCAGGATGGCGGCTGTAACGTAGGCACCTATACCCGGCCAATCGAAGATGACCTCGACAAGCACAGCACCCGTAAGAGAGAACGCAAACGTTAACCCCAGAACAGTTAGCACCGGTGCCAACGCATTTTTCAATGCAAATTTGAACAGAATGTGAGTTGAACTGATACCCATGGCGCGCGCGGTGGTGATGTATCGCTCTTTCATCACAACCCCCATGGAGCTACGCGTCATTCTTAACGCTAAACCAATGGGATATAACGAGAGCGTTAAGGCCGGGAGCAACAAGTGCAGAAACGCATCACGAAAGCCCACCCAGTTTTTGCCTAAAAGCGCATCGAGGGTCCCCATACCTGTTATGGGTTCTATCGGGTTGAACAGCATCGTCTCTGTCGACACTTGTCCGGACAAAGGTAGCCAATCTAACCATTTGAAAAAAATCAGTTGTAGGATCATCGCCACCCAAAAACTAGGTACGGATGCCATTGATATGGCAAGCAAACGCGTGAGCTGATCAACGACTCCACCAGGACGTGCTGCGGCAACAACCCCCAATGGGATGCCTATGAGTATAGCCAGCGCCATGGCTGAAAATACCAGCTCTAACGTGGCTGGAAGAAATCGTTTTATGTCTGAGCTTATGGGTTGTCGGGTACGAAAAGAGATACCAAAATCACCTCTTAAGGCATCACCTGCAAACGAAAAATACTGAACGACTAACGGCTTATCTAGCCCAAGTTGAATACGTGCCTCTTCAATTTTGTCAGCACTCGCCCGCGGCCCTGCATACAAAGCAGCAGGGTCCGCAGGCAAAAGGCGTGTCGCCATGAAGGTGATGATTGAGACACAGACAATCACCAACAACGTCATGCCTAGGCGACGCAATATGAGCGTCAACCCAGACATGTCGTTGCCCATTGAGAACTACAATGGCCATGAGTCAAAAAGTGAAGCACGTTTGTTTAACGAGATATTTGGTTAAGAAACACAACATGTGAGTAAGCAGGATTGCTTACAAAGTTCTTGATATCGTTGCTCACACCGTAGGTACTTTTTTGATCGTACAAAAATACCGCTGGCGCATCAGCCGCAAGCAAACGAGAGGCCTCTTCAAACGATGCCGCTGAACTTGCTGCATCAGTTGCCATTGTGGCAGCTCCGGCATCTACCAAGGCATCAAAAGCCGGGTTCTTGTAGTACGACAAGTTGTAATTGATAGAGTCTTCACTTCGGAACAGTGAGGCAAGAAAATCTAGTGATGTCACGTAGGTAGGCCACCAGAACATCATGAATATATCTTGAGCCGTTTCAGGATTGGATGTAGCCAGCTCATATTGCGCTTCCCACGACATAGGTTGCAGCGTTAGCTCCACACCGATGCTCGCCAGTGCTGCTTTGTAAATTTCTGCAGCCTTCTGAGGCTCTGGAGAGCCAGCGGTATAAGTAACCGTCAAGCTCAGACTATTCTCAGCAACACCAGCTTCGGCTAACAACGCCTTAGCCTTCGCTAAGTCCTGAGTGAATTGCTGTGCATCTTCAGCATGGCCCGGCATACCTGCAGGTACAACACCTCGTGCCTGAGATACCTGACCACTCATGATGTTGTTAACAAGCTGGTCGTAAGGAAACGCGTAAGACAAAGCCTGACGTACCTGCAAGTTATCCAATGGTGGTTTGGCAGTGTTGTACATACCAAAGAAATTTTGAAACGCGTTGAACCGTTCAACGCTGACATTTTCATTGGCATCTATCTGCTCAAGATTGTCTGTCTCTAAACCTTCTGACCAATCGCTTTTACCACCCAGCAAACGTTGCTCACGCAAAACAGGGTCTTCAACGTTATCGATCACAGCGATATCAATAGCGCCTTCAGGAGCCTCGCCCCAGTAGTTAGTATTTCTTTCTAGAATAGTTTGCACACCTGGCTTGTAGCTACGAACTAGAAAAGGCCCAGTACCTGCGGCATTACCGGCATTGAACCATTCTCCTGTTTTATCACCAACGGCTGGGCTAACCATCCAAGCGCTATACGCAGATGATGCAATCAAAGGAATTGGGGAGGCGTCCGTTAACGTAAAAACAGCCGTTAGAGGGTCAGGGGTGGTGACAGATTCTACTGCCCACCAAATCCATGCAGACGCACCTTCTAGCCTTTGTGCACGCTCAATAGAAAATTTAACGGCTTCGGAGTTAAAAGGGGTTCCATCGCTAAACGTGACACCGTCGCGTAATTGGAATGTCCACGTTAACCCATCTTCGCTAGGCTCCCAACTCGTTGCAAGTCCGGGAACCAAGGTTCCATCGGCACCGTCTTCTCCTGGCTGCCACCACACTAGTGGCTCGTATACATTGGCCAGTACTGCAATTTCAGATGATGCGGCAGTGCTCGGATCAAGATCAATGAATCCTGTTGTGTAGGTTGCCGTAAATATATTTTTGCTTTGCGCAGTTGCTGGTGCGCTCCACAACATAACAGCGACTATCGCTGCAATCAGGCTCAATGTTTTCTTCATAATATTCCTTGTGGTTAGTGGTGCTTTTTTAAACAGAATTATTGTGGAGTCAGTGCTTCAATAGGGGTAAAGTCGAAATCAAAACCAAAGCATCGGGGCCCTACTACGTCCAATGCCTTACTCGTTCTAAAATGTGAAGGGCAACCAATACCGACAATAGTCACACGCTGGCCAAAACCTAAACGCTCGCTGTTTATCGGTTGACCCGTTTCACTGTCAAGAAAAGTGATTAGATCGGGTACGCAAACACGCAAGCTATCACCTGCCCATACCGTTAAATATTCGTTTTTAATATCAACCTTAATATCTTCCTCGTCTTTTTTATCAGAACGTAAGGTTGCATAGCCAATGTCATAACCGCCAATGACGGACGTCGCAACATCGGTCACTGTACCCGTAAAAAGAGTGACGATATCGCCATAGGCCGTAGGTTCAAAGACCACGCGCAGACGCTCTATAAGCTCTACTGCGTTACCTCGCTCAACTCTCAATACCTCACCGATTTCTATAGCTAATGAGACAGTATTAGGAACAATACAACCGCGAAGCTCAGCAGCTGTCATACAAAACTCGACGGTTGTGACCATACCACCGCGTTGCATCGCAAAGTCTCGTATCTGTTCTTCGTATTCCATAACGGTTACGTCGTCAAACACGACACAGTTACCCGCATAGTCAACCGCTACAGACGGTGTTGGAGAAATGCCTGCTATGGAATACGTCATCATTTGGACCTCAGGCAGGGCTCGCCCCATACCATCGCCATCGATGACAGGAATGCCAGAGGCCGCTGCTGCCACGATAGGAATGAGTGAATTCGCGCCGCCTATTTCAAACGAGACGACAGCATCAACCTTGACACCCATATGCTGCTCAAACGCCTTAATAGCGATGACTGGGTCGTCGATAGACGGCAGTAGCTCTAGACTGGTCGTAGGCGCACCCACCGAGCCTACAGCCACGATGACAGCGTCATCCGGTAGATCATTAATCGAGATGAGATCGGCTGGCTGATATTGCTTTATGGACTGCTGTGCACACAGCAAACTCAAATAGGGGTCTCCCCCACCACCGGTGGCCAAAAATGCAGCACCTGTTGCCAAGTCCTTTACCTGCTGCTCTTGGAGTTTCATCGCGCAGCCTCTTTAGTATCAGGTGATTGAAGCGCGGCAACATCACCGATCACTTTCACACGCACACGAGTCGATCCGTTATCCATATACGGAATGGCGACTTCTTCGATGTCATTAACACGAATCGTTTTCATATCCGCACCCGCCGCGACCGCCTTATTAATAGCCTCTGAACGCACTTGTTCAATCGCGGTTTCACGCTCAGTCGTTTGATAGGACACGAACCGCTCCGCCTCACCACCAATTTGAGCTATGGCGGCACCGATAGCATTTGCCACATCACAATACTCGGGCCTCAACACTTCAAAGCCTGCACTCAGCGAATCTGGAACGATAGCAGCCCCTCCTCCGACCAAAACGACTGGCAACGGGTTTTTACCGGGGTTCATCTTTCGTACTCCAGCATTGAGCATGGTTTGAATCTGCTCCAGCGCTTTCGATACAATTTCATTGTCTAGACCACTAACGTTAGACGCATCACCCATTGAGACCTGGCCAGCGGCTACGGCTATGTCGCTGGCCGTCAGCGTTGAACCGCCGAATACTAAGCCTTCATTGACCAGCTGATGTCCGACAGATTGTGGACCCACTAGTGATCCGTCAGGTGCTACCAAACTCCCTCCGCCTAAGCCAATGGCCAAGATATCAGGCATTCTGAAGTTTGTGCGAACCCCTCCCACTTCAACAACCAGATTGGATTCGCGGGGGAAGCCACCGCGCAGCACGCCGAAGTCGGTGGTGGTTCCACCAATATCAATAACGATGGCCTCATCTAAGCCTGTGAGCTTGGCCGCTCCTCGAAGAGAGTTGGTCGGGCCAGAAGCAAACGTTAGTGCGGGAAAGCGACGGGCGAAAGACACATCCATCAGCGTACCGTCGTTTTGACTGATAAAAACGGGACAGTTGTGTTGAGAATTTTTTAACGCCATCTCTAAGGCCGTTATGACGTCGTCAGCGAAATGCAATAACGATGCGTTCAGGATCGCCGCATTCTCACGCTCTAGCAGCCCCACCCTACCAATTTCATGAGAAAGGGTTATTCGACAATGCGGCAACGCTTGCTGAACGCGCTCTTTCACCCATTGTTCTGGCGAAGAATTCATCGGTGAAAAGGCTGATGTGATGGCTACCGCTTCGACGTTTCGACGCTTCAGGTCTTCGATGACTTTTTTAAGCTCCACCTCATTAAGAGGGGACAATTCCTGGCCATCATATAAATAGCCTCCTTCAAGCTCGTAGACAGCAGCACAGACTGTGTTGGCTATATCCTCAGGCCACCCTACAAAGGGGGGTAGACCTTTGCCAGAGGGTGCGCCCAAACGGATGGCAGCAACGGGCTTAAGCGACCTTCTTTCGATGACAGCGTTGGTAAACTGGGTGGTACCAATCATGATGGCATCGGCCACGACAGTCTCTGAACACTGCGATTGCAATTGCGTCAGAACGTCGAGAATGCCGGACATGACATCGCTTGTGGTGAGTACCTTACAAGTCTCTACAACCTGGTTACCACTGAGAAGCGCGGCATCCGTGTGAGTTCCCCCGACATCTATGCCAATACGCATTTTCAACACTCTCAAATAAATTGACGAGTTTGGAGTGTAAGCTAGACGTATCGAAAAAATCGATTGAATACACGGGTTGTTTTGAAGCGTTTATATCCCAACAGCCGTTCAAATCGAAAATAATTTAATGTGATGGCATTGGGGTATGGCACCCAAGAGCAGTAATCAGGTCCTTATTAGCCTCAAAATCGAGTGCATGAGCGTGAACGAAAAAACAACCGAAAAAAGTAAAATCAAGCTCGACTCTATCAATCGTAAGATATTGAGCACCATCCAGTACCAATCTGACATTAGCAATAACGATCTGGCAGAGAAGGTAGGGCTATCGCCCGCAGCCTGTTCAAAACGCGTCGCCACGTTAAGGCAATCGGGGGTACTTACAGGCTTTCATGCAGAAGTTGACTTAGAGCAAATCTGCGAACACGTATTAGCGTATGTCGAATTCACGCTATCAGCTAACGACCCAGATTCTCGCACACGGTTTGCTAACGCCATCAACGACATTCCAGAGTTCATGGATTGCTTACGACTAACGGGCAGCGTTGACTATATCTCCTTCACGTGTTGTCGCAATATTGAAGAACTTAATAAGCTGTGCGATCGGATATCAGGAGATGCTGAACTGGGTGTTCAAAAAGTGTCTTCGAGAATTATCATTGATAGGACTAAGTGGTTTTTGGGGTATCCGATTGATAAGTTGAAGTGGTTGCAGGATTGTTAGTGGGGTTTGGTGTTTTCTGCAGAGCTGAGTATCTATTCCTAAACTGCGCCAAATTAGGCCAGGGGAACTCCAAATCGTTAACCATCGCTCCAAATGCGATCACCCAACGGCTTTACGCCGAGCGTTCGACTATTGTCGATGAACGTAAACTGCCACTCGACAGTGTGCAGCTCAACTACTCAACTGAACCCCACGCTCAAAATCTTAGATAGGCTGAACAAAATCCTAAAATACCGATTTAATGTTTGAACATTTTTAACAGCCAACGCCCATCACTTCTCGTCAATGACTGTCCTCGCGCCAGCACAGCTCGAATCCAAATATCCGTTTGTAGATTCCAGCATCGCTAGAAAGTAATTTACAACTTTTAAACTAACTCAGAGACGTCTTAAAGCATCGCATGGCTGAGTACTAACGCGAAACTATCGACAAAGCGAGTAAAAGCCCATTAGGAATTATGTATTTGTTAACGTAGGGTCTTAAAGTTCATTTTTGCGAAACTGCAACGGGTTGCGCTCAGGCTTTTGTATTGCTTTACAAAGTCAAATTCTGACTAAGCACGGCAACCAACAATAAAGCCTCTCGCTGAGGCGTGCCCAGCGCTTGTATATGACCAAATACGCTATCAAGTAATAATTCAGCCTCGGCACGGGCAGAGCCATCCTCCCCTATCTGATTGTCGAGAATACCTTCCTCGACTTTTGGACCACGAACTTTTGCCGCATTTAAATCATCGTAGTAGATCGATTGGAGAATCCTAAACAACCAGCTATCCAGGCGAGCACCACTTTGCCATTGGCTTGCCTTTGCAAAACCTCGCTCAAATGTCCGTTGCACAAGCTCTTCTGCAAGATCTCGTGAACCAGATAATCCAAATGCAAATTTAAACAACTGAGGTGGTATGAAATCACTATCTCAAACAGCCGCGCTGTTTCATCATCCGGTTCTTTTTTCAATGTCATTCACACTCTGTGCACTATGAATCTATTTGTCAAAACTGAAATTTTATGACGACAGGCTACAAGCCATCTCCAACCCACACCCCACCGTCGTGTCTGCACGCAGATGCAATAACCGATTTAGACTGGGATATCTCATGGACCATAGGCTTGTATTCTTGACAAAATTGATCACTACTGGTTTTCCATGTTCTGATGGGAAGCACATATCCTCAAGTGCCAGTATTGTAGTTTGCTAATAAAATCGTTTATTGAACCCAGTTGCTTCGAGAGCCATTTCTAAGGAAACAACCATCACCCTTCAGCATCTAAAAAGTTCAGTCGGGTAAAGCACATTCTATTGATCTTCGAGATAACCTGCTTAGGAGGCTCCAACAGAATGCTCACATTGAGAAATTTAGGCGCATAGAAAAACACGGGGGTAAAGTCAACATTTGTATGACGAAAACTCTCAAGGTGCTTGTCAAGAAATTGGATAATTACCAAGCAAATATCCATTAGAGCTTAACTGAACTATTTCGCGTTCATGACTTCTCAGTAGGACCAGCTCCTAAGCTGCGAACATCTAGCCGAAGTTGGCTAATGTATTTTCCAAAACTCTTCTGAGATAATATGTTTATTAAAAAAAAGACGCACTACCGACCAATATTGATGGTCTCCGTACTGCTGGCAATCACTGCCTGCAGTAGCAACGACAACGACGACTCCACGAGTCCCGCAATGATCGATGCTATTGCACTGCGTGACGCTCTTGTGGCTGATGGTGGAACAGCCTTCGACGCACAGAACCCAACCGTATACCCTGAATCTTATAATGTATTCATGCCCAGTGTCACTGGAGTAGACTTGCGGATTGATCGTACCGTTAATGCATCAGGCCCAACTGCACGCCTACCTCTATATCGCGGCCTTGACCCATCCGGCAATAGCGTGGATTACATAATCACCGAAACTTCGGATCAAGAAGTTGCTGACTTTCTTGGCATAGTCTATTCGCCGCGTATGCTAGCTGGTGCGAACACAGCCGGAAGTCAAGCTGTCACAGTAGACAATGGCATCATGAATTTCCGCGGAACAGTGGACTTTGGTCTCACGCGCTCTGTAGTGCCAGGTGATCCAACAGCCACTGAAGGACCAAACTCAATTACGCGTTCAGAATTTCCACCGGCTGCAGTATTCCCGGGCGCTCAAGCAGATGATGAATGGTCGTCCCTTGTAGTATTACCTAGCGGCTTGGTGTTTAATGCACAGATAATGGCCAATGCGACCGGTATCCATGATCGCATTCCCGACAGCGGTCAAGATGACCAAAACAACCCAAACCTGGATCGCACTAACCGAGCGATCGTTCTGCAAATTCTTGACGGTTGGCAAGATGGCGAACCCTACTATTTCCACCTTGTTACGGACGCTTCAGTGCCCGACGCAGCGGCAATAGAACTGGGTGTATTTGCACCACGTCTTGCATTCTTACCAACGGCTGGAGTTTTTCCTGACGGCTCAAGATTGGGTTTCTCTCCTAATGTGAATGGTTTGGCTGAGAGTCCAAATGGGCCACAGGGTTTGAATGTCAGCACTAGCGACCAAACTATAGATCCAACCAATGTTTTTCCAATCGATCCAACCGACTCACGCTACTCTCCTATGTGGGACGCACATCTAAGCATGTGGACATCTGCCGCGATTGACGCAAACGAGCGGCGTGTAATCACAAGTATCGACGACCTGAGTCAATTAATAGCCGATGGCCTGATCACCGATTTTTTTGGTAACAACGGCCCAGAGAATGCTTCCATTTCTGGTCTGATGCCAACCAATGCAATTATCAACTGCCCGGTTATTCTGCAGCCTGATGAGTCTGTGATTGGCACCATTTTCGGTATTGCTGAAAACGGTTAATTTGCAGTAGAAGCATCGATCGGTGGTAGCGTATATTTGCCACCGATCGATTTTGGACAAATGTCTTTTACAGCTGATTTAACCGAAAAACAGTGCACCTGATGGCTCTGGAGGTCAGAAAAGTAATTGAAGAGCTTATCAAGCTGTGCAATTGGATATTAGAAGATGCTGAGCTGGGTGTGCAGACAGCGTCTTTAAAAATTATTATCGATAGAATGAATTGGTTCTTGGGGTACCAGATTGATAAGTTGAAGTGGTTGCAGGAATGTTAGCGGGGGCAATCCAATTGAAAGCTGCACTCGATATCAATCCACACAGCGCACAGGCACATTCTTGGCTCGCCTTCTGGCACACACTGTCTTGGATGTCAAAATTGGTTAACCAACCCGCA
>CALKLO010000155.1 GCA_937991945.1 uncultured Granulosicoccus sp. | reverse complement strand
GTAGAAGCCACTACGCGCACTGCTGTCTAGTGCAGGAATATGAACGGCGACTAATAGTTCATCGGCGGCTAAGCGAGTTGAGCGCGGACCCACAATAAACTCACTCAGCTTAAGCTGACGCCGACCACGTGATGATGCAAGCTCAACACTGGCATCCAATGCTAATAAGGGAGGCACACCATCTGCAGCAGGTGATGCATTACACAGATTACCCGCTAAGGTGCCTGCATTTTGAATTTGAACAGAACCCACCTCTCTAGCGGCCGCTTTCAATCCATCGAACACGTCAGGTAAGTCAGCATTGATGAGTTGCGTCCATGTGGCACCCGCACCGATACGCACGCCTGCAGCGGTTGATGTTATGCCCTGTAGTTCATCTATACGCGTTATGTCCAACACCGAAGCCGGAGCTTGCGAATCACCTAGAGCTGGATAGAAGTCAGTGCCACCCGCTAATATACGCGGCGGATTGTTAGCCAGTATAGTAAGAGCACTATTCAAGCTTAAGCCTTGTGATGCCATATTTTCCATGCTCTTAGTGTCTACCGCAGCCCGTCTTCACCAACTGCGTCATCGTGGGTTAATCCACCAACACGTGGCAAGGGTCGGCCTGAATCTGTGACAGCCACTGCCACCATAATTTCGTTGGCGCGAGGTGCGTCATTAATGCGTACTTCCATACCATCGAAATGCGAGCGCACATAGGCTGCTTCTTTGTGGCCTAACGGCACATCCAAAACTTGACCCATTGAACCCATTTTTTTACTAGAGGCGACCAACGCAGCGCCTTTCTCGACAGCCGCTCGCAAAGGTTTGCCAAGCCGCGGATGCAAAATAGCCGCAGCATGTTCCAGCTCGCCGTTTTCTCCAACCATGGCGGCTTTGCCATAGCTTTGCGCATCAGCTGGCTCAATGCCTAGAGCTTCAACACATTTTTTACCCAACAATGCACCAAGCTCCTCACCGATAAGCATTAGCGCTTCAAGATCTTCTGAATACTCGTTGGCATGCGGGTTCTCGATGACTGCCACAGCGGCAGCACGACGAGTAGCAGGACTGATCGACTTACCCATTTCACTATGAGTCTCATCAACAAAGGTAACGATTTTTCTAATTTTAACGGTAGGCATATCGTTCACTCCTAGGGAACACGTGACTGGTTGGATTCAGGCTAAGCGTGCGAGTCTGGCCTTGAACATGTAGATAGCAACTGTGAATTTGACCTAGCGCTAACATCTTCTTGGCGCAGTTTTCTCCTGCATTTAATGCCTGCTTACATTGAGCTGTGCTTAGCGGCAGGACGTTAACCGTGACAAGCCGGCTATTTAAGTCAGAATCGGGTTGAAGCTCATTAGCCGGCATTCGAATGACTTCTGCAGCTGAAGGAATATCAACCGCGTTGGCTATTAACGTGGCAGCGACATCAGCACTTGCCGCATTATTTGCCAGTACAGTGACTGCATCAGCTATTCCCAATGAATGACTTCTACCCTTCCAACCACTGGTAGCCACCCCTCCAATACCCTGCTGTGCTGTTAAAGAGATGCTATCGGTAAAGGAGTTTTTCTCGGGGTCGCAACAAATACCAATGTTGTACTCGCTCGTTGCATCGAGAAACAATGCGATGTCGCCGCCATTGTTAACCTGCACTTTACTCAACGTACGCCCCCTCAATAAGCAGGATAGAACATGATCGGCCACAGCCCCTGCAACCGCAGCCATTGGGGTGACACGACATTCAGCAAACGGCTGAACAGCTTGCTTCATCCTATTGGCAACTGACCCGTCGAACTGATGATCATCAGAGCCAACATAGGGGGTTCGCAAAACGGGCAACTGAGCAGCTAGGGTTGTCAGTATGTCTTGGAATGAAACGAATGCTTGCTTAAAGGCACGACGCACTTCACGAGCATCTCCCGTTGCATCAATGATCAAATCAATGGGGCCATGCTGTAAATGCAAACGTGTTTGGTTATCCAGCAACCACGCATGCGGCCCCGCACCAAAGGTCTCAGTGTTGCTAGCGCAACCCATCCTGACCTTCGATATTATTTGCCTCCAGTCCACCAACACGAGCATGAATACGAGAGCCGGTGCTCATGACCAATGCGAGCAACAATTCGTCAGCTTTCGGTGCATCGTTTAAGCCGATTTCTATAGCATCGAAATGACTGCGAACATACGAAGCATCTATATGAGTTATGGGAACATCAAGTCTGGTACCTGGTGCGCCAACTTTTTTTGTCGAAGGCACAATCGCTTTAGCTCCACCCAACACTTCACGCATGGCATAACCACCCGGAACATGCCAGAGTGCGCCATGCTCAATCTCACCTGCGCTACCCACAATCGCGCCTTTGCCATAGCCCTGAACATTCTCAACACCGCCTAGTACGTCGACTAAGCGAGTGGCGAGTCGCAACCCTAGTGGATTAAGATCTGCCATAAATCCTTCTATATCTGGCTCATAGCGGCCAGCAAAAGGATTCTTAATAACCGCTATGGCTACAGCACGTCTTAGCGGAAGCTCTGCGGGCTCCCCTCCTTCATGAAATATTTCTTCGACATTGACGCCTAGCTTGCGAATCAAAACTTCTGGCATGGCTTGCCTTTCTCCATTCAGAGGATAGTATTAGTGACAAGTGCTTTGCCTATACACAAACTTAGGCGTATTGTTTAAACACTGTTTGTATGCAAACAGTTATACCGATTTCATTCAGAAGGTCAAGTCTATTGATTCACGCAGACGCAGGAACACTAAAACCCATCTCCCTACAAGAAGAGGAACTAGTTGACTACGCACTCGACGAACAAATAGGCTATTTACTGCGCTTGGCTAATCAGCGCCACCTGGAAATTTTTTCGGAAAATATGCCCAGCCTGACACCGACACAATTTTCGGTGCTTGCAAGGCTCAACCAAGTCGGTCAGTTATCTCAAAATGAATTAGGACGCCGCGTGGGGATTGACGCTGCGACTACGAATGGCGTGATAGTACGGCTTTCCCGCAAAGGGTTAATAAAGTCAAAAACTGACAGTAAAGACAAACGAAGACTCAACATATCGTTGACCGCAAAAGGCATTAAACTCACTAATAATGCTATACCGATAGCCCAAAGCATCACTCAAGCAACGGTAAAAAACCTATCCAAAGCTGAAGCGTCACGTTTAGTAAAATTACTGAAAAAACTTCAAGCCTCGTAACTTTAGTTTCCTAAGAACCGTCCTTTTCGGAGACACGACAACATGCCTGAACAACAAGAAAAACTCGTCATAAAAAATATTGGCCGTATTCTTTCGGGAAAACTAGAAGAGCCCTTAATCGATGGCAATTGCATTATTGCTATTGATGGACTCATCAGCGAGATCGGTTATGAAAAGGACATGGACACCGATCAGGCATCAACGACAATCGATGCGAACGATACTTGGGTATCACCTGGGCTAATCGACTCTCATGTGCATCCGGTTATCGGTGACTACACACCCAGACAACAGCAAGTCAACTGGATAGACTCCTGCCTTCACGGCGGTGTGACTACAATGATCTCTGCGGGAGAGGTTCACCTGCCTGGCAGGCCTAAAGATATTGTCGGACTAAAGGCCATGGCCATCGCCTCTCAGCGCTGGTACGAGAACTTCCGTCCCTCCGGTGTAAAAATGCACGCGGGAGCACCTGTTTTAGAGACAGGCATGGTCGAACAGGACTTCAAAGACTTAGCCGATGCTGGCGTAAAATTACTCGGTGAAGTTGGCTTAGGTTCTGTTAAAGCCGGTGAGACCGCTGCCGAGATGGTCAAATGGGCACGCAAGTATGGTATTCAATCGACTATCCATACAGGGGGACCATCAATACCAGGGTCTGGCCTCATTGACGCAGATATCGTGCTGGAAGCAGACGCCGACATCATTGGTCATATCAATGGCGGGCATACCGCCCTACCCGATGATCAAATTATTTGCTTGTGCGAGGGCTGCACACGTGGCATTGAAATCGTCCACAACGGAAATGAGCGTGCGGGCCTTCTCGCTATGCGTACAGCCTTTGAAATTGATCAGTCCGAACGTGTCATTTTAGGTACTGATTCGCCCGCAGGTTCTGGCGTCCAACCTCTAGGTATATTGCGCATGATCGCCATGCTCTCCAGCCTGGGGAACGTGCCTGCTGAAATAGCTTTTTGTTTTGCCACTGGAAACACGGCTCGGATGCGTGAGCTTGATACTGGCATCATCGAGCCCGGTGGCGCTGCAGATTTTCTTATCCTTGATCAGGCGCAACATTCACCGGGTAAAGATATGTTGGAGAGTATTCAGCAAGGTAACTTGCCCGGTATTGGAATGACCGTGATTGACGGCAAGATTACATCGCATCGTAGTCGAAATACACCGCCTGCCGCTAGACTCCCATCGGTTGTAGCCTGAGCACAAAGCTTATAAGCGAGTACCGTATAAAACGATAGGTTATGTACGACTCACGTGGCTCAAAAGGGTATTAGGTTTGGGGTGTTTGAGTGTCAAATTTAATGCCTTCAAGAGAGCCCGTGCTGCGACCAATAGCAAATTTTACGAATAGCAGTACCGCCAAGACTATCATCAGGCCCATACCTTCACGGGCCGTTTCAACGTTATACCAAACATCCTTGGTCCAGAAATTAGGCGTCATCGGCCAAAAATAGATAACCCCCACTACCGAAGAAATAACGCTTGCCCAGTAGGCAATTTGTACAGGCAATAAAGTGAAACGAGGCTGGCAAAACAAGGCTAAGGCACACCACAGTGCGGGTATCGTATAAATAAACATCCACAGAAAACCATCAGGGTCGTTGTACTGGACTGCACCAAAAATTAGCATTAGAGCTAACAGTAATCCCAGTATCTTTCGCATCAGATTTACCTAGTGACGTATGTATTAATACGAACTTAGACTTCAAGAAGCTTGCCACGGGAATAACACAGGCCACTTTGACATGATACTTGCACTTATGGATGCAAACACTGTGTACAAGGCCCTCTTTGCCATTTTCTAAATACCGTAAAGAGCTTTACGCTTAAGTGTTCTGACGAACTCACACTACAGCAGAAGACTATGCATACAGAGCTTGCCACCCAAGAATTCCCCGACAACACGTCATGGCAACAATTCTCAGTTGAGTATCAGTACCCGGTTGTATTTTCAGACGACATATTCAACCAAAGCAACAGCACATTGCTGGATACGATGACTCGGCTAGAACCCAGCAAACTACATCGCAGCTGCGTGTTTATAGACGAAGGTATACTCGATGTGCTGCCAAATCTGCTGAATGACATCACGTGCTACTTTGAGGCTCACAGTACGTCGTTATCCTTAAGCGGCCCACCGATAGTGATGCCTGCTGGTGAAAGTATAAAAAACAACTCTGCACATATAAGTAACATGCAGAAAATCGTGTCTAAGCAACGTATAGACAGACACTCTTATATTATTGGCATTGGCGGTGGCGCTCTGCTGGATGCCGTTGGACTCGTCGCTGCAACCTCACACCGTGGCATACGGCATATTCGCATACCGACTACCGTATTGGCACAAAACGATTCAGGTGTTGGCGTTAAGAATAGCGTTAACCTCTTTGGCCAAAAAAACTACTTAGGCACCTTCGCCCCTCCTTTCGCTGTCATCAACGATTACGATTTTATCGAGTCGCTACCGGTGCGGGACAAGATCGCAGGAATGGCCGAAGCAGTTAAAGTTGCATTGATTAGAGACAGTGCATTTTTCCATTGGCTCGAAGACAATGCCGACAAGTTAATCACATTCGATAAAACCGCAATGGCGTATATGATCCGACGTTGCGCAGAGCTGCATATGCATCAAATTGCTAATGGCGGAGACCCTTTTGAAAGCGGTAGTGCTCGACCATTGGACTTTGGACATTGGTCAGCGCACCGACTGGAATCCATGACGGACTATGAGCTTAGACACGGTGAAGCTGTGGCCATTGGCATCGCACTAGACACTCGATACTCAGTGCTGAGTAACCGGCTAGCGGCAGGACAAGACGAGCGAATTTACGCCCTTCTGAGCATGCTCGGATTCGATTTATACCATGCGCAACTTTCTGATAAATCTGCCAGTGGCAATCTGACCATTGTTGAAGGACTCAACGAATTCAAAGAGCACCTTGGCGGAGAGTTAACGATCACACTACTCAACAATATAGGGCAAGGTGTTGAAGTGCACGATATGGATGATGAGCTAATTGCTCAGTCTGTTGCATGGCTCAAAGCGGGCCCGTATAGCTATCCTACGAGCGCCGCGAATAGCGCTCATCACTCTGTGCAATTACCTACCAAGAACGTTAAAACCATCTTTAGCCTCTCGTCCGAGAACACCGAGTTGAACATGCAGGCGGTAGTTGCGCACCTCAGTCACTGGATAAAGGAGCGAACAAACACAAGCGATTTCGATTGGTTGAAAACACGACTTCAACTGCTTAAAACAGACTATTCTGATCGCGACTTATACATCACGCTAGGATTGATTCCACGGAAATTGAGTCGTGATGATCTTCAACTCAGCGAAGAGGAAATTCTGGTTGCGCAACGCGACTGCGGCCGAAGCTGGGACCCCAGTGACTGGAGCATAGATGCGGCAGCTCGCTGCTTGGTGATATGCACCTTACAACAGCTTCATCCTGAACAGTTTGAGGATCGTTACAGCGAACTGTGCAAAACGGCAGAACTCAATGAAGCCATCGCATTTTACCGATGCACAGCGATACTTCCTAAGGGAGATACGCTAGACAACGTTATCGGTTCAGGACTACGCACACACATAGCGGCCATTTTTCAGGGAATTGCTTACCGAAACCCTTACCCAAAGTTGAATTTTTCCCAGAACCGCTGGAATCATATGATTCTCAAGGCACTGTTCATTGATAGCCAACTGTGGCCAATCCAAGGTATTGATGAGCGCTCAAATAGCGAGCTTGCCATCATATTATGTGACTATGCGCACGAGCGGTGGGCAGCCCATCGTGACGTGACACCTGAGCTATGGCGCTGTGTCGGACCTTACGCCCACGGCCCTATGCTCGCAGATTTGCTATCCGTATTGGAAGATAGCAACGCGCTCAACCAGCAAGCCGCCCTTCTTGCGCTACTTGCTTGCCCGAAGGCTGACCATGAAGCACTTCAAGCGGCTCATCCAATTTGGGCTCAGAAAGCCGACAACGGCTCACTCAACTGGGACTTCATTGGACGGCAGTTCAGCCTATCAAAACCGTAAGCGCAGTGACATCGGCAAGTCAGCCGTAGCGTTACTATACTCAGGTAACTTTAGAACGCTAGACACGCTAATGATGTTCATCGACCCGCATGCGCACATGATTTCGCGCACGACAGAAGACTACCAGGCTATGGCAGCCTCTGGCGTTGTGGCCGTGATAGAGCCTGCATTCTGGCTTGGCCAACCCCGTACACATGTGGGTAGCTACATCGACTATCTGTCATCTATATTGGGATTCGAACGCTTTAGAGCCGGGCAATTCGGCATGCGCCACTATTGCACCATTGGCTTGAACTCCAAAGAGGCTAACAATGAAGAACTAGCCGAAGCGGTCATGGAAATACTTCCGCGCTTCGCACTCAAAGAAGGCGTGGTTGCCATCGGAGAGATTGGCTATGACGAGCAAACCGAATTGGAAGATCGCTATTTTCGCCAACAACTTGAGCTTGCCAAAGAACTTGAACTACCCGTTATGGTGCACACCCCGCATCGTGATAAAAAGCGAGGCACATCACGCTCGATGGACGTGTGTATCGAGCATGGCATTGACCCCTCTATGGTGGTGATCGATCACAATAACGAAGAAACGGTAAAGGAAGTATTGGACCGAGGCTTTTGGGCAGCGTTTTCAATTTACCCATCTACCAAGATGGGTAATGAGCGCATGGTGGACATACTGTCCGATTACGGTGCTAATAGAATCATTGTTGATTCGGCTTGTGATTGGGGTATATCAGAACCCCTTGGCGTTGCAAAAACTGCAAGCTTGGCTCTAAAACGAGGCATACCTGAAGAGAATGTGCGCTTAGCCTGTTATCAAAATGCCCTAGATGCCTACAGCCAAAGTGGACAGATGAAGGAAAGCGATTGGCTTGACCCTGCCCCTATTGATCAACGTACCGTTTACGAAGGGAATAGTATTCTACGCGGCGGGCGAGAACCTCTCGTGCAAGAATCGGCACCGTCAAGAAGTACCGACAACCTCATTATTGAATGATCTGTTCGAACTTAGCTAGCCTGCTTTAAAGCAGGCTTTGCTAGCTCATCAACAAACACATGGTCTAACACGAGTTGTTTAAAATCAGTGGCGTCTATATCGCCATGGGGTAGCAAGGCTGCATCACTACTAATAACTAAAGGGCCATGCTCAGGCGAGTCCGTTGGCCGACCATGCGAGCCTTTTACCAACTGAGTTTCTTTGTTGGAAATAACATCTAACAACGTACGAAACCCCAACTTTTTACGAATAAGCCGTGAACCTACGGCAAGCATAGGCATTTTGATTTCAGGGTCGATGAACAACTCCACTGGGTCGTAACCCGGCTTACGATGTATATCAACGGTTCTGGAATAATCGGGAGCCGCAGACTCTTCAAGCCAATAGTAATAACTAAACCATCTATCGGCTTTGGATATAGCGACAAGCTCTCCCGAGCGCGGATGATCCAACCCCCAAGCAGGCTTTTCTTGCTCGCCGAGTACAGTTTCAACACCCTCTAACGATTCCAGTATTTTTCGAACTTCATCTAATTTTTCTGGGTTGTTGACGTATACATGAGCCAGCTGATGATCAACCACTGCAAAGGCATCTGATGCACCTGCATCGAATTGCTCAAGGCCTTTTTCATTTCTAACATTGAGCAGCCCAGCTTTTCTGAGCGCTCTATTGATGTGAATCGCATCGGTTACAGGTGTTATGCCGTATTCAGAAACAATGATAACGTTCTGGTTTTGCTGATCAGCTTTTTCAATAAGCTCTCCACAAAGCGCATCAACTGCTTTTAAATCAGACTGCACTTTCGGGTGTTCTAAATCAGGCCCCAAACGCTGTAAGTTGTAATCAAGATGCGGTAAGTACGTAAGCGTCAATGTGGGTTTACGCGTCTCCATCATGTGGCACGTCGCATCCGAGATCCACTTGCTAGAGGTTATATCTGCCATGGGCCCCCAAAACTTAAACAGAGGAAACTGCCCCAGTTTTTCGTCTAATTCATCATGCAATTCAGGGGGGTGACTATAGTGATCAGGAATCTTTCGCCCATCTGCAGGGTACATAGGTCTGGGTGTAGCGCTCCAATCTGCGGTTGAGTACATGTTGTACCACCAGAACATTTTTGCGCAGGTAAAGCTTGGGTCTTTGGCTTTCGCTGCCTCCCAGATTTTTTCACCCTCCACTAATTTGTTGGATTGACGCCAGAGCCAAACCTCCGATAGGTCGCGAAAATACCAACCGTTAGCAACAATGCCGTGCTCTTTAGGTGTTAGTCCCGTGACCAGTGTTGATTGCGCCGTGCATGTGACAGCTGGCGTAACAGCCTTCATAGCACGTAACCCACCGCGCTTAACTAACTTCGCTAAATGCGGAGTGTGCTCCCCTACAAGAGCTGGGCTTAGGCCAACAACAAGAATTACCAGAGTCTGTTTCATAAGATGAGCATGGAAACTGCACGTAAGCGTATAACCTAGGCTATGCACAATTCATACTCACTGATGACTGCGCACACAACGACGACCGCTCAAGCTCGAAACGGTTGGGACTTTCAGACAGCTCTACAGTTAGGACGAGTATCTAACCTGCCTACGGTATGGACAAATACCTTGGCAGCGATTGTTCTAAGCGGCGCTTCAGCATCTTTTGCTAATGTCTTACTGCTGATGCTGGCCATGAGCCTTGCCTATATTGGAGGCATGTATCTCAACGATGCATTTGATCGAGACATTGATGCACTAGAAAGGCCCGAGCGCCCTATTCCTTCCAACAAAGTCACCGCCTCTGAAGTATTCATTGCTGGATTCACCATGCTGGGTTTGGCCGCGTTACTCGTAGGCTTTGTCGCATCGCTTAGCAATAATACGTTTCCTGCCATTATGAGTTGCCTGGCATTGTGCGCATCTATCGTTGGCTATAACGTGTGGCACAAGGGCAACCCTATTAGCCCCTTTTTAATGGGTCTGTGTCGCTCGTTGGTCTATGTAACGTGTGCATTAGCGGTTACAACAACACCAAATATTATTGTGTTCATAGGAGCCGCTATAACGCTTGCCTATTTAATTGGCCTAACCTATACGGCTAAGCAAGAACAGCTAGGGCAGGTTTCCACGTTGTGGCCTTTGGCATTTCTAGCAGCACCCCTGCTCTACGGTGCTTTTATCGCTAATGATTCTTTACTGGCCTGGGCGTGCATTGTGGTCACAGGCATCTGGATAGCCTATTGCCTAAAGCTTATTTTTAGGCGCGGAAAAGGCGATATTCCCCGAGCGGTAGTGAGTTTAATCGCAGGCATTTCGTTAGTAGATGGTATTTTAATAGCCACAGCTGCAACGCTCGTGGTATTTACGCCTGTCATGCTCGTGTATTTACTGGCGACCACCTTAGGCGCTTTTGCCTGCACGCTATTGCTACAGCGCTATATCTCAGGAACCTAGCTCCTAAATCCATAACGCTGTAGCTAAATTGATTTCCCCTGCAATAACTGGCAAGGAAAATCGATTAGCGCTCTATGTGTTTGCTAAGCGATACGCATAGAGAGATGATTTAGTCCTTACTGAATTTACGAAGTCTCTGTATCAAGCTGGACGTATCCCATCTGCCACCGCCCATCTGTTGGACATCAGCATAGAACTGATCTACCAACGCTGTGACCGGTAGAGACACGCCTACTTCTTCTGCAGCGTCTAAGGCTATTCCCAGATCTTTTCTCATCCAATCTACTGCGAATCCATAGTCGAACTTGTTGTCGACCATGGTATCTGCACGATTGGTTAACTGCCAGGAACCGCCTGCACCTTTTGAGACCAAAGAGGCCATTTGTTTTGCATCGAGTCCTGACTTTTCAGCAAAATTAATGGCTTCAGACATGCCCTGAACTAAACCGGCGATACAAATCTGGTTGCACATTTTTGTGATTTGACCAGAACCGACTTCGCCAAAGCGTTCTGTCGCTTTTGCATACACATCCATAACCGGATTTGCTTTGTCAAAATCTGCTTGCGAACCTCCGCACATGATGGCCAGTTGCGCATTTTCAGCACCCGCTTGACCACCAGAAACAGGCGCATCCACAAAACCAATTCCGTTTTGGGCCGCGATGCCAGCTATTTCCTTGGCAACCGTTGCAGACGCCGTTGTGTGGTCCACGAAAACACTGCCGCTAGTCATACCTGCCAAAGCACCAGTGTCACCTAAAACAACAGAGCGTAAGTCGTTGTCATTGCCAACACAGCACATGACGAAATCAGCGCCAGCCGCGGCTTCAGCTGGAGTAGTGGCACTTGCGCCGCCGAATTCTGCTGCCCATTTTTCTGCCTTGGCCGCTGTGCGGTTAAAAACGGTGACCGAATGACCCGCTTTTTGTAGATGACCAGCCATGGGATAGCCCATGACACCCAAACCTAAGAAAGCTACCTGCGCCATGCGTTTCTCCTTGTGCTAAAACTCTATGGTAACTCAGCCAACACGAAAGTCAGACAATGAAAACCTTAGTCTTAGGAGGAATTAAATCGGGTAAATCTCGTTACGCTGAGGCGCTCGCATTATCCTCTGACAAGAGAAGCACTCTAATTGCAACGGCTACCGCTCTAGACAAAGAAATGACTGAGCGTATTAAGCGTCATCAACAAACAAGAAGCGCTGAAATTAGTGTTGTTGAAGAGCCCATTTTATTGGGACAAGCGATAAACGAATGTTCAAACAACGAATGCGTACTTATTGATTGTCTAACGCTGTGGATTACTAATCTGCTAATGGTTGATGATAATTACGCTAGCCTGATCGAACAAAGAACTCGTTTTCTTAGCGCTGTTCAAAATAGCGACTCTCAAATTATTATCGTTTCTAATGAGACGAATATGGGAATCGTGCCGTTGGGCGAATTATCCAGACGCTACGCAGACGAGATTGGATTAATTCATCAGGAGCTAGCGGGCTACTGTGACAATGTAGTTTTAATGGTGGCTGGACTTCCACTTCATATCAAACAAAGCCCCGCGTTGTAAACGGCTGGCTTTTTCAGAACTCCAGAACGACAAAAGGCCATCCCGGAGGATGGCCTAGTGGCGTACTACATTAAAACCCGGCGATGACCTACTTTCACATGGGGAAGCCCCACACTATCATTGGCGCAGAATGGTTTCACTTCCGAGTTCG
>CALKLO010000154.1 GCA_937991945.1 uncultured Granulosicoccus sp. | reverse complement strand
CGAAATTGACCCTTTGCAGGAATAAACCGGCAAATGATTTGGTTTGTTGGTGGCTACCCGGACTGACAATCTGGCAAAATTGAGGCTAAGCAAAAGAGTTTAGTGAGCCTCAATGTCTAAGAAGTCTAAATCTGTCGTTTTTGATAACAACCCAGGCCGTAACGCACAAACCTATGGTGTTGCGCGTGAATTGAATGCTGACATGGATTTAATCCATGAGCCCTCTGTTGGGGTGGTCGGTACCAAGGGCGATAGCCAGTGCTATTTGGGTGTGCAGCGAAAGGTAGAGGCGATCCACGATCACCTACGCTCCAGATTGGGACGGGCGGAAGGCCAAATGCCTATGCGTCTAGTGCAGCCGGAATACACGGTAGCCACCTCTGACGGTATGCGTAACGGTACGCGTGAAATGCGCTATTCCTTAATTGGCCGTGAAGTCACACACGATACGATTTGCGAACACCTAAGCGCCAGTGGCCTGGAAGGCACGATTGCCGTGGTTGCCTGCGACAAGCCGCCAGTAGGTACATTGGCAGGGTTGCTTGAGCACAATCGTCCGGCCATCATCATGTCAGATGGTCCTATTCGTCCGGGCCGAGATTCTGTCACCGAGCAGCCTATCGATATTGTTTCGGCGTTTCAGGTAGCCGGTAGCTCAGACATCGATTTCAAAAAGCGTATCGCTAAAGAAGCGTGCCCGGGTTACGGCAGCTGTGGCGGTATGTTCACGTACAACACCATGCAAACGTTTATTGGTGTGGTGGGTATGCAACCGCTGCACATGGTTGCGCCTCCATCAGATGACCCGCGTCGTCTCACTGAATTCCCTGAGCAGTTGGTGGCTTATCTCCAAGGCATGATTGAGCGCGGACATACGCCACGTGACATCGTTAGCCGTGATGCCATTCGAAACGCTGTCATCGTGTCCATGGCTGTGGGCGGTTCAACCAACGTGTTGTTGCACGCTCCAGAAATTGCACGCGCAGCAGGGTTTAAGAGTTTCGCTGACGACATCATGTCCCCAGAGGAATTCAACCACCTATCTGAAAACGTCGTGCCGGTACTCACCGATGCGCGTCCTTACGGCTTGTATTCAATGGTCGACATTGATGACAAGGGCGGCGTACAAGTTATCGTTAAAGCACTACTCGATGCAGGCTTGTTATACGGCGACACACTGACATGCACCGGTGAAACACTGGCTGAGCAAATTGCACGTCTAGACACATCAGAGCCTGATGGCGTAGTTGTCTATCCGGTTGAAAAACCGTACAAGCCTACAGGTGGTCTGCGCGTTCTAGGTGGCAACTTGTCCCCTGAATTTAGCGCAGTCTTAAAGCTTGCAGGTGTTGAAGGTGGTCTGGAAGACAACCGCTTTGTCGGTCGTGCGCGCATCTTCAACGGTGAGCAAGCATTGCTAGACGCACTGGAAGCTGCGCCAAATGATTTCCAAAACCACGACATGGTGATTGTGCGCTACGAAGGTCCAAGTGGTGCGCCAGGTATGCCTGAAATGCTCGACTCCACGTCACGCATTACAACCTTGTGCCGAGAGCGTGAGATTGTTGTTGGCCTCATGACCGATGCACGCTTCTCTGGTGGTTCTGTGGGTTTGGTTATTGGCCACGTAGGCCCAGAGGCGGCACTAGGTGGACCCATTGCATTCCTTGAAGACGGTGATGAAATTGTGGTCGATCTCAACACCAATGAGCTAAGCAGCCCAGCCCTTGCCGATGACGCTATATTGTCGGCACGTCGGGCCGCTTGGGAAAAGGTTGTTGCAGACAACGGCGGCATTCACCCATTGTGTGGTGAAGTGGATACGCGCTTACTCAATCGCATGCGTTTATCGGCAGTGTCTGCTGTTTACGGTGCCGGTATGCACCCTGACCGTGTGTTGTGGGTGCCACAGCCACGTGATGCAGAGCGTACAGGCTTCGTACCTCACAACAAGTACCGCGAAGGATCCAAGAAAGCGTTTAATTAATTCAGCCTTTCATTCGTTCGGCGCAGTTCTGGCCAACCACTGTCGCATAGACGGTGGTTGGCTTTTTTTATGGTCGCTATGTGAGCTCGATACCCGCTTTTTCCCGCTTTAAACAGGCCTAGGCTAATCGGTGAGGGTCTGTTGTTTAAATGTCTACCTACGCGACATGCTGTCTAGCGGTCAGAGCCCAAATACCGGCAGCCGATAGCATTGAACCACCGGCTAAGTTAAAACGTTTATGCGCTTTTGGTGAACTCAAAATACGCCTAGCTGTTCCTGCAAATACGGCATACAACGTCGCATTGATTGTTGCCAGAAGCACGAACGTACTTGAGAGAATCCAAAGCTGAGGGGCTACGGGTTCTGCGGTGTTTACGAACTGCGGAAGAAATGCCACAAAGAAAATGATTCCCTTTGGATTAAGTGCCGTCACCAGCCACGTATTCACAATCAACGTCCACCGAGAAACCGGTAACTCAGGGGCTGTTTCGACGGTGGTTGTTATGCCAGCTCGTAGCAGTTTGATTCCAAGGTAGAGTAAATACAGACCACCAATCCATTTGACCGCAGTAAACCAAAAAGCGGATGTCGCGAGTAGGGCGCCGAGGCCAAGCAGCGAAAGCGCTAACGCGGTTGAATCGCCAAGGGCTACAGCAAATATCAAAGGAATATTGGCCCGTTTTCCATGTGATACGGAATAGCTGATAACCGTCAGAATGGTCGGTCCTGGAATGATGAGCAGCACGATAGATGCCGCAGCAAATGTGAGCCACAGTTCGATGGTCATAGCGCTTTTTCGACGGGTTACAGAGCAGTGGATTAGTGTACAAAAGCTTTGCTGAAGATGCACATTAGATCGTCAATGGCGTATGCCTGCGGGATGCCATGA
>CALKLO010000153.1 GCA_937991945.1 uncultured Granulosicoccus sp. | reverse complement strand
GTAGTTAACGTCTTGCTCACTCGGTTTAACGCCTGTCATACAAAATAAGCAGAGTCTGCAGCGGGACATACGAGTATCCCAAGCTTCTCTTTGATCAAGCGCGTTGTAGCCAATTTGAGTGAAATAGACGATGCGAGCTCGAGCATCGGCTTCGTCAATAGGGTAATTATGGCGGATGAACATTTCAGTGATGGAGGTGATAAGTTCTACATCATTGATATCGACTGCGCGTTTCACTTTATCATCGCGGCGTGCCCAATCCCGTATTGCAAAGTCCAGGTCGGTATCAAAGTTGTCAGCATTGTTCCAGACAACGTACAAATGCGCCAAAGCTTGAGTAATAGTGTCAGCAGGTTGGTTCGCTGAGTCAACGATGGTTTGGGTATTCGTGGCTACCCAGTGCTTTAACAGCGTGCCAAGCAATTCAGAGCGATCTTTAAAGTACCAATAAAAGCTGGATCGGGCACAATTGAGTTTACTGGCAAGCGTAAGGACTTTAACTTGCTCAACGCCCTGGTCAATTAAGGTATCTAGGGCGACTCTTATCCAATCAGCTTTTGTTGTTCTGCCAGGTCCTCTGACTTTAGTTTTAGACTCCATGTTCTAAGTAACCTCATTGTTACAACATAAGAATAATCTTATGCAATACACAATACAGGGCACAGGGTTTGAGTCGATTTTTGCAGGGTTATATCTTAGGTCGAGCGGTACTATTACCGCAATTATGTGTCCTCGTTTATGAGTAATGTCCAGAAAGGTATGTTGAGCGCAGTCGTTGCGCAATTTTTATGGGGGCTTTTTGGTTGGTTGCTATATTGAGAGAGCCCATCAGCACAGCTAGTTGGTTTGGGTTTGCCTGTATTTGGTTGGCGCCCATCATTTACTGCATTGTTCTCATGCAGCGCTTGTCTCATGAGGCGAAGGACAATGAGCAGGTGGCTACATAAATAAATATCTGCTTTAGACTTTACATTTTAAGCTGTCTCAAATAGCCTTAGGGCACGACGTACACTTGGTGGGAGAGACCAGTCTGTAGTTAAGACTGGCGCCGAAGGCGCAACAGCCCGTAAAACGCTCAGGCAACAAGGACCATCAACGTTAGTCGACTCTGGAGAGAGGCAACGTAAGTTTGCCCGCCAAAGGGGAAAGAACGCCGTTTTTTTCGCGTTCCAATCTCTCAGGTTCCCGGACAGAGGGGCACAGATGCGATTTGCATCAGGTGCTGCCGACGGAATCTGTAAATAAATGAGCTTAAAAACCCCACTGTTTGATTGCCACGTTGCCGCGGGCGGCAAAATGGTCGACTTCGCTGGCTACCAGTTGCCGATTCACTATGGTTCGTTAGTCAACGAGCACAAAGCAGTGCGTCAAACGGCAGGGGTATTCGATGTCTCTCACATGACTATTGTTGATGTGACGGGCGTCAACGCCGAAGCTTGGCTTCGCTACCTATTCACCAATGATGTTAAAAAATTAAGCCACGGGCAGGCATTGTATAGCTGCATGTGCCGAGAGAACGGCGGTGTGCTTGATGATCTCATCGTGTATCAAATCGGTGACAACAGTTATCGGGTCATCGTAAATGCGGCAACACGTGAGAAAGACCTTGAATGGTTTGCAGAACAAAAATGGGAATTCACCTCTGTTAAGGTTATGGATGATCTCGCACTGGTTGCGGTGCAGGGTCCTCAAGCGGTGGAGCTTGCCAGTGAAGTTCTGGAGGAGTTCGGCGTGTCGGGTGAGACCACGCGTGCGCTAAAACGCTTCAGCGCATGGCAACACCGTGATTGGTTCGTTGCGCGCACAGGCTACACCGGCGAAGACGGTTTAGAGATAGCGCTACCTAAAGATTCAGCCGAAACATTCTGGGAGCGCCTACTGCAACGAGGTGTATCGCCGGCAGGCTTAGGCGCCAGAGATACCCTGCGTTTAGAGGCGGGTATGAGCCTTTACGGAAATGATCTCGACGAACAACACTCACCGGTTGAGTCGGGTATTGCCTGGACTGTGGATGTCTCAGATAGTAACCGCGATTTTATAGGGCGGACGGTCTTAGAAGCCCAAAAGAGGTCAGGCGGGCGTTTTGTTCAAGTCGGTTTGACACTAGAGAGCCGTGGGGTTTTACGTCAAGGTCAAGTGGTCGAAGTCGACGGTGAATCTGTTGGCGTTATTACATCAGGCACCTTTAGCCCGACGTTGCAAAAGACAATCGCACTGGCGCGTGTCAATGGACCCATCGAAAGCGGATGTGATGTCCTTATTCGCGACAAACCTCAAGCTGCACGGGTCATTTCCGTGCCATTCCTAACTCGAGATTAATGTAATGCGCGTTTCAAAAAGCGATTTTGTTGGACGACACATTGGTCCACGTCAAAGTGATGTGCAAATTATGCTCAAGACACTGGGACTGGACTCAGTCGAAGAGCTTATTAAGCAAGTGGTTCCCGAAGGTATCCGCCACAGCGACAAACTGGCGACCTTGGGCGAAGGTGTTTCTGAAGCCGGTGCGTTGGCAGAAATTCGGGAAATGGCCAGTAAGAACATCGTAAAACGTTCAGCGCTGGGGCAAGGTTATTACGATTGCCACCTACCCAGTGTCATACAACGCAACGTGTTCGAAAGCCCAGCTTGGTATACAGCCTATACGCCGTATCAACCAGAAATTGCCCAAGGACGTTTGGAAGTACTCTTTAATTTTCAAACGATGATATGTGAGCTAACGGGCCTGTCCATAGCTAATGCATCATTACTCGACGAAGCAACCGCTGCTGCTGAAGCTATGGCAATGGCTCACCGGGCGTTACGTGGTAAGCGTACAACGATGTTAGTGGCCAGTGATTGCCACCAACAAACCATAGAGGTGTTGCTGACACGAGCAGAGCCTATTGGGCTTAATATTCAAGTGCTCGATGTTAACGATATTGCGAGTAAACTGAGTGAGTCTGGCGCTGATGTATTTGCAGTGTTACTGCAATACCCCGGAACCTTCGGGGAGATTCACCAAGCCAGTGATATCACCGATGCGGTGAAAGCGTCAGGCGCTATGACCATCGTTGCGGCCGATCTTCTCAGCTTAACGTTATTACAGCCACCCGCAGACTGGGGTGCCGATGTCGTTGTCGGCAGTGCGCAACGCTTCGGTGTCCCAATGGGTTTTGGTGGGCCACATGCGGCCTTCATGGCAACCACAGACAAGCATAAAAGAAGCTTGCCCGGCAGGCTTGTTGGGGAGTCCATTACCGCTGATGGAACACCTGCCTACCGCTTAGCATTGCAAACGCGAGAGCAACACATAAGGCGTGAAAAGGCGACCTCAAATATATGTACCGCCCAAGCACTCTTAGCCATTATTGCCACGCTGTACGCTTGCTACCACGGTCCGCAAGGGCTGATTGGTATTGCCCGTAGGGTCAGATTGTTAACTGATCAGTTGGTGTCCACGGGTAAAAAACATGGCCTCAACACTAAAACGGGCCAATGGTTCGATACCGTAGCCATAGACGTTGCCAATAGTGACGAGTGTATGCAACGTGCAGTGGCCGCCGGATACAACATCCGACAAATAGACCAGAGCACTGTCGGCATCAGCTTAGATGAGACAACGACTGAGAGTGATGTCAGCACGTTAATCTCAGTGTTAGCGAACGTATCGGTTGCAGATGTTGAGTTGGTTAATGACATCAGTAGAGATACAACTACTGATAGAAAACACAACTTTCTCTCCCAACCTTGCTTTCATGACTATCACTCTGAGACCGAGATGATGCGCTACTTGCGCACACTGGCATCGAAAGATATTGCGTTGGACCAAGCTATGATTCCGTTAGGATCATGCACCATGAAGCTTAATGCTGCCTCTGAAATGACGCCGTTGTCGTGGCCAGAGTTTGCGTGTATCCATCCGTTTGCTCCCAGTGATCAAACACTGGGTTATAAGCAACTCACGGATGATCTAGAGCGCATGCTGTGTGCGTGTACCGGGTATGACGCGCTATCGCTACAACCCAATGCAGGTAGCCAAGGTGAGTACGCTGGCTTGTTAGCTATCAGGCGTTACCATGACAGTCGCGGTGACGCTGCGCGTAATGTGTGTTTAATACCCAGCTCAGCTCACGGCACTAACCCGGCAAGCGCACAAATGGCAGGCATGAAAGTCGTCGTCGTTGCGTGTGATTCAGACGGTAACGTCGACCTAGCCGATTTAGACAAAAAACTAGCTGCTCACGACTCTCTTGTAGCCGCCATCATGATCACCTACCCATCAACGCACGGTGTATTTGAGACTGAGGTGAAAACGGTGTGCGAACGAGTCCACGCTGCGGGTGGTCAGGTGTATATCGATGGCGCCAACCTTAATGCAATGGTGGGAACGGCAGAACCTGGTTCGTTTGGCGGCGATGTATCGCATCTGAATTTACATAAAACCTTTTGCATACCACACGGTGGTGGTGGACCTGGAGTTGGCCCCATTGGTGTTAAAGATCATCTAGCGCCGTGGTTGCCTGGACATCACGTAAACGGTGATAGCACAGGTGTCGTTAGTGCAGCGCCTTATGGAAGCGCGCTCATTCTGCCCATTACGTGGATGTACATTCGCATGATGGGGGCAGAGGGACTAAGAGATGCCACAGAGACAGCCATACTCAGCGCCAACTATATCGCTAAACGTCTACAGGACTCCTTCCCCATTTTATACCGGGGCCACGAGGGACATGTAGCGCATGAATGCATACTCGATACGCGAGTGCTTAAAGAGCAAACAGGCGTAACGGTTGATGATATCGCTAAGCGTTTAATGGACTACGGTTTTCATGCGCCCACTATGTCGTTTCCAGTTGCCGGTACGTTAATGGTTGAGCCCACAGAGAGTGAATCACTGGCAGAGATAGATCGGTTCTGCGAAGCCATGCTATCCATTGCCAACGAAGCTCATAACATCGTCAACGAGGCCAGCGACTGGAATGCAACCGACAACCCCTTAGTCAATGCACCGCACACCATGGATGCATTAGGCGTGGAAAATTGGACCCATGCCTATAGCCGTAAGACAGCTGTGTTTCCAGCAGGTGTGTCCACGGCTAATAAATACTGGCCACCGGTGAGTCGCGTAGACAACGTGCATGGCGACAAAAACTTGATTTGTTCGTGCCCACCGCTCAGTGATTACGAGGACGCGATAGCTATTTAATTGAAGCAATCAAATTCTAATGGTTGGTTTAGTACCTAGCGTGTATTCACCAGGTGCTTGCCAGCTATTCGAAAACCGACATTGTCAGCTTTTGAGTCCGGCGATAACGCTTGTCTAGATGAGTTTCTGTAGCGCATACAGTAAGATTCATGGCACAAATAGGAGCCACCTTTAACCACCCGTTTTTTGCCATTAAGTGGGCCAACGGGGTTAACGGTGGCCCTTGGCGAAAGCAGTGTCGTAAACCGATCTTGGCACCATTCCCAGACATTGCCTGTCATGTTGTAGAGCCCAAAATCGTTAGCTTCAAAGGCACGTGTAGGTGCAGTCCCAACATAGCCATCCATAGCTATTTTGGTTGCTCGGTCAGCCATTGATAAGGACGAACTACAGTGGGCGTCTACGTTGCTCAATCACATTGTATCCTCAGGTTCTGACAAGGTAGAAGCACGGCAATTGCTGGTCGACGTCTATAGGCATATGGGGTATCGATCGGAGTCAGGCATTATGCGAAACATTTATCTCAGTGGTGCGCAAGAGCTCGAACAAGGTGTTAAACCTCGTTCAATGGTTGGTGGTCGCAATCAAGATCTAGCAGCAACGTTGGGTTTAGTTGATTGGTTTGATGCGTACGCTGTGCGCCTTAATCCGCAACGCTCACAGGGACATGCCTTTGATATCAATGAAACGATGGGCGATGTACAGGCAAGTGTTAGCGTTAAACGCCAAACAGAATTCACTCGTATTCATTATCATGCACCATAGCCGATTGCGGAATTTCATATTGAGCAAGGGTTGCTTGAAGCTATTGCCAGTGGTCAATTGACTCTTGATCAAGCTCTATCACAAGGTGCGGTTATCGATGGGAATCGTGAAGCGGTGCAGCAGTGGCTAGACATGCATGACGTCTTTAATTTCTGGTTCAATATTGTTACCCCTTAATCGTTATCTGCAAATAGAATCCTGAGTGGAGGTTCGTCGGTCAATGGCATGATCTACATGCGTGGACAACATAAAGATTACGATGATTGGGCAGACCGGTATGGCTGCGACGGTTGGTCTTACGACGACGTACTGCCGGTGTTCAAACTGCAGGAAAAAAATACGCGTTTAAGTGGTGAGTTTCATGGTGATAGGGGAAAACTCATTGTTGATGACCCCGAGCCTTGCCACCCAGTAAACGCTGCGTTCATAAAAGCTGCCGTTGTGGCGGGTGTGCCTCGTAACGATGATTTTAATGGTGCACATCAGGAAGGTGTTGGTTGGTATCAAGTCAATGCCTTAGATAGTGAGCAAGACATGGATACACTAAGACGGGGTGTACGCCTAGCGACTCGTATTTTTGAACAATCACCACTACGTGAGTTTATTGGTGAGAGCGTATGGCCATCTAATGAGGTGAGTTTGACGCAGGGGTCAAACACTCTGGATGAGGCCATACGGACACAAGCCCGGACTATCTTTCATCCTGCAGGTACTTGTCGTATGGGCTCCGATGAAAATTCAGTGGTTGATACGCAACTAAGAGTGCGTGGCATTGACAATTTACGCGTAGCCGATTGTTCAATCATGCCTGCCATCACCACAGGCAATACCAACGCGCCCACCATGATGATCGCAGATCGATGTGCTGATTTTATTTTAGCCGAAGGCTAATAGCACCCCTGAGCGTGGAATGGTGTTGGCGTAAACGGGCTATGGCAATCTCAAAGCCTTCTCAAGAAATCGCTAAGCTCAAACCACTTGATGTTCATGTAGACACCAGGTTTGTGTAGCGCATGCAATGCAAACTGTTTAGCCTTGGTAACAGGAATGGGGCTAAGGTTCTCTGGCAAACCCGCTGCGAGTTGCGCTAGCGTCTTACCCACCATGGTGCCCATTCCGACGCCGCGCCCGTTGTAGCCCATGCCGACCCAGAGACCGTCGTCCAGTTGCTCTATAAAGGGTATGGATTCTTTGGTTACAGCAATACGTCCACCCCAATGGTAGTCCCAGCGAGTATTCGATAATTGCGGATAGACGTTGAGTACGCGTTTTTTGAGGTTGTTGAAATCTTCCAATGAAAACGCATCTCTCATTGGGCCGTGATCTCCAATGCACAGTCTGCCATCACGGTCGTACCTGAAATATAAGATTAAGCTGCGCTTATCAACCAGTGTCACTTGGTTGGGCAAAATGGTTTTGCGTAGGTTGTCCGATAAAGGCTCGGACGCCATTAAGATACTGCGCACCGGCACCACCTTTTTCGATAAACCTTTTACTAAATTGTCTGTATACCCATTGGTGCATATGAGCACTTGGTCGCAGGTTATGTCACCTGTATCACCATGAACGCACCAGCCATGCGCGCTCTTCTCTAATCGAGTAATGGGCGAATGTGTAAATATTTTTGCACCATAACTCATCGCCACGCGGGCAAGCTCTCGGGTGTATGACAACGGATGCAAGGACCCTGCACGTGGGTTGAACGTGCCTCCTACAAACGTATCAGAACCTGACAGATTTTCTATTTGGCCTTTGTCCAATACATCCATGTGACAGCCATGGCGTAGGAATTCTTCTTGTACCTTTTTTTGTTGGTCAAAGAAGTGTGTGTTGACAGCGCCTTGAATCCAACCGTTTTGCACCGCATCGCAGTCGAGTTGATGCTCGCGAATGGAATCGAACACAGAATCAGGCACGTTTGTCACGGTATTAACCAACCGCTCTCCAGATTCGTGGCCAAAGCGTTTGATCAACGCATCGGGGCCTAGGTTGAGTCCCATGTTGACTTGTCCGCCACTCCGGCCGGATGCACCAAAGCCCAAACCTTTAGCCTCCAGTACGCAAACAGACTTGCCTTGTTTAGCGAGTGACAGTGCTGCATTGAGCCCCGTAAAACCTCCACCGATTATCGTGACATCGCAGACGTGTTTACCATCGCCAAGTTCTGTGGTCTCAGGGGCTTTTACAGCGGTTGCCATCCACAATGCATCTCGTGAGCCGTCGATGGGGTATCGTGAATTCGCAGTCATTTTGGATACAAAATAGGCAGCCCGTGGTATCACCGATGGTAAGTGTTTTAGTAAGGCTTGTCTT
>CALKLO010000152.1 GCA_937991945.1 uncultured Granulosicoccus sp. | reverse complement strand
TATACATCTGGTACATATCCTGCTCCTAGCCCCACATGTCAATCGACTTCAAAAGGTAGCATTGGAACGACGCCTGCATTAAATTCCTTAGAACTGACCCTAGGTGTCAAATATTAGGAGATTTTAGTCAGATTTCGACTCAACGCGGTTCTTTAGCTAACCACAAAGCGACGATTCAATGGCTTCAAAGCAGAGTACAAGTTCCAGAAATACACCAGCACTAACTACTATAAGCTCACTGGCTGATCGACAACTCGCTGTTGAGCAAGAGCCAGTTTTTGCGGATGGTGATCTGGGCAAGGTACAAAAGATACTCTTTGGCCAGCAACTCAACGCTTCCAACGAACAATTCCATGATTTGGAAAAACGGTTCGACAAACTCCTTGCAGAAACAAATGAAAAATGGCTGGCTCATTCGACTGAACGCTTTCAACAGTTTGAGCAGAAAATGGAGACAGTAATAGGTGAATTGAAGCAGCAATCCTTTGACCATTACAGTGAATATACTCGCACCCTGCGAACACTGGAAGCCTCTCATTCAAATTTAGAAAACTTGTTAGTAGATGCAGATAAGCGAGCTTCAGACGCCGATACCGCTAGGCAATATGATTTGCAGAACACGCACGCACAATGGTCCAGCACATTAGAAAGTACAAAAGAGCAACTATTACAAAAATTGAGTGATACGGTTGGGGAGTTAGACACGCATAAAGTTGATAGAAAAGTATTATCAAAGCTATTGGGTACGATTGCCACAGATCTAGCAAGTACCGCAGGTGCCTCCAATGATGAGTCTGCGGAGTCGAGCAATGCGCACAATAACAAATAATATTTTCAGTAAACCTGCCAACGAGCCGAACGCTGAACTTGTTAATGAGTGGAATACGTTGCGCTCTCTACTTCTGTCAGAAGAGCAGGCAACTATCGATTCTATTCGTGATGATTTGACCGCGTTACGCGAACGAATTAATAATCCAGAACAACGCATACAAGATATTAGCGATGTGCTTTCGGAAGCAACCGTATTAAGCCAGTCCAGTAACGGTGATCTAAGCTCGGCATTACGTCCAGTGTTGGAAGCACAGTTCAGCATATCTGCTCGCGAAAACCCTGAACTGATGGCAGAGGCTCTTTTTCCTATTCTTGGCCCAGCTATTCGAAAAATGATAGCAAGCCTATTTAAATTCGATGCTAGTGGATCAAGCAAGATTTATAGTATTGAACAACTTTTCGTGATCGATAAAGAGACCGGCATCCCCCTAGTTCACGTCGTTCATGAGGACGCATTTGCACAAGATGCAGATATGGTCAGCGGTATGCTCAGCGCCATTCAATCTTATGTTCAAGAGGCCTTTTCAACAGCTTCTTTTGATGGTTTAAACACACTAGAACTCGGAGAGTTATCAGTATGGATTGAGTGGGGGCCCAACGCAGTACTGGCTAGTGTGATAAGAGGAATTGCTCCAGAGAGTTTTCGCCGATCTCTTCAAGAGCGTTTGGAGATTATTCATCAGCAATACTCTCAAGAACTCCGAGACTATGACGGCGATTCAGAACCTTTTGACCCTCTGAAAATCGAACTGACGAAGTTCATACACAACAATCACACTAAATCTATCGTCAAGTTATCGAAACTTACAAAGAAACAACTTGTTTGCTCGTGCGCAGCCATAGTTGCTCTAATTGCCCTAGTTACAGGTTTCATATATTCCGAAGTAGATGAAAACCGTTGGCAAACTTATATTTCTCAATTAAAAGATACTCCGGGCATCATCGTGACAGGAGAATCTCGAGGCTTTGGCCAATACCATATAGAAGGCCTACTCGACCCAATGGCAGTAGACCCTATTGTATTGCTTAAGCATTCTTCGCTTCAATCTGCTGAAGTAAGCTATCAGTTTGAGCCCTATCACGCCCTGCACTCGGCGTTCATAGTCAAACGAGCACGCTCGATGTTAGCACCACCAGAAACTACACTGCTAACGTTACAAGGCAGCACGTTAGTGATTGAAGGCTTAGTCACATCTGAATGGCTAAAAGAAACCCGTAGGTTCGCACCATTAATCGCAGGTATAGAATCAGTGCAATACATTTCCACATTATCCACGAGGAAGTTTAGCCAATGATTCAAAAGAAAGTCTGCATGCTAGGCGCTTTCGCTGTGGGTAAGTCGAGCTTGGTTCGACGATTTGTTGATAACATATATTCTGATGTCTATACGACAACGATCGGTGTTCGTATTGATAAGAAAATTGTCAATATTGGCGACGAAACACTCTCGCTTGTCTTGTGGGATGTGCACGGAGAAGATAGCTATCAAAATGTACTCAGTGCCTATATTCGAGGCATGGCAGGGTATTTATTGGTTGTCGATCCGACTCGTCCACATAGCGTAGACAATGCTACCAATCTAAAAAACCTAATAGACACCGAGATCGGGCCAAAACCATTTGTGGTCGTCATGAATAAATGTGACCTTAAAGAGCAATGGTTGATAACGCAAGACGACCTACCCGACTGGGCTAACGATGCAGAACTCATCATTGAGGCAAGCTCAAAAAATGATACTGATGTGAATTTAGTTTTCCAGACATTGGCAGAAAGCCTGTTGCAAAATAGACAAGCGCAATGAACGTAACACCTTCTTCAGTTTCAGAGTATCTGCAGTCTATAGGCGGCATCACCGACAATCCAGCCTATTTGCACTTAGACGATTCCAATCAAATAGTAGATTGGAGCATTCAATTAAATGATCATGGCTTAAAGCTTTTTGATGCACAGATGATCACACTGAAAAATTTCTCGTTTCTCGAAGGTTTACTACCGTGCCCAAATAATCCATTGGTTATTCCACGCATGCAAATAGCTTCTACGCAATACAGTGATCTCCATATGTTCTCCACGCCCCTAGGCCAATGGATCATATTGTTAGACTCGACATGCGCCAGCATACAAGCGCAATTAGAACAACAATCTCGCCTGTCTAGCGAACTATTGACTGGTGGATAATGTGAAATACTTAGCAGCTCAACGCTTTCAACGCTCAACACTAAACGCGTGTGTATGTATCCGTAATTGGATGAGGCAATACCCATGAAGCAGATCGTTGATTCGAAGTTTATTCTGCAAGCACTACTTGCTAATAATCCAGACCCTGTTGTTGTTAAAGACGCAGATCTTAGAGTAGTCATTGCAAATTCTGCCTATCTTAATCTATACCCAGAACAAATTCGTGACCAAGTAATAGGCTCTACACTGTCTTCATGGCTAACACCCGCAGAGGTCGCAACGATAGTAGAGCGCGACAAAGTCGCGTTAGAATCAGGAAGCTCTAGACTAGTCGAATCAGTGACTCTTCCAGATGGACAGATTCGTGTATACGACATGCATCGTGTGCGCTTTGAAGACTCCGACGGAGCGGCTTTTGTGTTGGGCACCAGCCGCGATGTAACAGAGCGAGAGACACTTATCGACAAGTTGACTCACTCCAATGAAGAATTAGAACGATTCGCTTTTATAGCCTCACATGATCTTCAAGAGCCTTTGCGAATGGTTCGTAACTTTACAGAACTATTGCAATCTGACTACGGCGACTCTCTAGATGACACTGCTCGAAAGTTTATGGGCATCACCATCGAATCCGCTACACATATGCAAGAACTCATAGACGACTTATTAATCTATTCCAGGCTCGGCGAGGATGGCGCAAAGGATGAAGAAGTGGATGTTAACGCCATCGTCGATTATGTAGAAAGCAACCTGATGGAGACTATCGCTAAAAGTAATGCCAGAATTATCCGTAACGATCTACCTTGCTTCATGGGTAATCCAGTTCGTTTTTCAAGGATCGTACAAAACCTTCTCAGTAATGCTTTGAAATACCAAGCCGAGGGAAATACGCCAACGATAAGTATCTCTGCTGTCGATCTAGAAAATACTTGGCTATTCAGCATTAAAGATAATGGAATCGGAATGGAAAACGAGTACCGTGAGCAAATATTCCTACCCTTCAAACGTTTACATGGCAGGTCTCAATTTAAAGGCACAGGCTTAGGCCTAGCTATCTGCCGCAGAATTATAGAGAGCATGGGAGGTCTAATTTGGGTTGAATCTGAGCTTAATCTAGGCTCGTCTTTCTCGTTTACGATGCCAAAATAGAACCATCCAGCTGTTTACAGGGGTCTGCCTCCAACGCAAGCAGCACTCACAGAGCGATTGACAATACCAATCGCCTTTTGTGCTAACACCTCACAGCTGCTCCCTAGCCTGCCGTACTGAGTTCTCAAAATGAGCACATACGCTCGATTACTTATGTTTCGTGGGAGGTTACGCATCAGGTATTTTCAAGGCAAGCCGTTATTCACTGCTAACACGTAACGGCAAACCTGCTAACCAACTCCAGATGAACACATCAGACGGCAAAAATGACCTAGTCAACATACTCATGATTGAGGATGATGTGATCTATCGAGCGCTGTGCAAGCGCTACTTAGCAAAGGACCCCAACTATACGTACAACGTGGTGAGCACTACTAGCGCTGCTGGCGCATTGAGAATGTGCAATCTACACAAATTTGACTGTCTGATTATCGATTACAATCTGCCTGATTCAACAGGCACCCAGCTTATTTCCGCTTTGCGAGCAACGTTGGGCGAAGATATGCCTCCCGCTATCGTATTAACAGCAGAAGGCGGAATTGACGCAGCTACCGAAGCGGTGCGTACTGACGCCTCAGACTTCCTGTCTAAGAACAAGGTCTCTGCAAGATCCTTATGCCGATCTGTAAACAATGCGGTAGAGAAAGGGTTTCTTAAAACTGCAGTTTCTGAGAGCAGTAAAAAATTGACTGTTGCCTATGAGCAGCTTCAACAGAATTCGGTGGAAATCGAAAATTTCTACCACACAATTTCCCATGAAGTTAAAACTCCACTAACGGCCATTCAGGAATTTTTATCTCTCATTAATGATGAGGTAGCAGGTCCAATTACAGAACAGCAAAAAGAGCTTTTAGGGTATTCATTAGAGAGCTGTACGCAAATTTCGACTCACTTCAATGATCTCTTAGACATGGCGCGCGTGGAATCTGGGAAATTAAAGCTCAATAAGGTTTGGGATTCCCCCAACAGACTTCTAGAACGATCTGTACGGGGCGTCGAAGGCGTGGCTGCAAGTAGAGGCATAACGTTAAAAACATTACCTTGCGAATCTACAACAGAGTTATACATTGATGTTAATCGTATCGTTCAAGTGATATCCAACCTTCTGAACAATGCGATAAAACACTCTGAAGACAACGGGTCTATAGAAATTGAGCTGGGTATTACACAAGGCAATCAATTTGAATTTAATATAACTGATTTTGGTTGTGGCATTGAAAAATCTGATCAAAGCAAAATTTTTGACAGGCTCTACCAAGTAGACTCACAAAGAGACTGCGCGTTTAGCGGAGGCCTTGGTTTGGGTCTTAGTATTGCTCGCGACATTATGCACTTACACGACGGGCAACTACTAGTTGACAGCGAGATCGGGAAAGGAAGTACGTTCAAAATACTGTTGCCCGTACAACTGCACTAGTCGTCAACACGACAAATAAACAAGGATTAGTACATTGAAAATTATAATAATAAGAGTGTAACTAATGAAAACAATTTTAATAGTAGAAGATGACAAGAAAATCTCTTTGGCTCTAGGCCATAGGCTTCGCTCGATGGGTTTCAATGTAGTTACCGCAGAAGATGCGATATACGCAATGAACGAAACTGTACGCAGCTCACCGGATGCCATTTTGCTTGATATAAACCTACCTGGCGGCGATGGCTTCGTGGTTGCGGAACGCCTAAAAGCATCTAATCAGTTCGCTAACATTCCGATAATATTTACAACCGCAAGCAAGAAACCTATTTTTCGTGAACGCGCTAAGCAATGCGGCGGTGTTGGATTTCTCGAAAAGCCTTTTGGCGTTCTTCAATTGACCAATGCAATAGATGCTTGTTTCCACTAGTACAGCTCCTATAAAGCATTAAGTGTCTTAGTCATTTTTTACAAGGTACTCTCATGCCCTCTTTAGATGAAAATAGCGCAACTATTCAAAAAGTAGTTCACGATCTTCGTGGACCACTGGTGAACTTGGAAGGTTTTTTCTCTGAACTGGACGAATCAGTTATTCGAATGGTCGGCATCATGGAAGAATGCCGTGATCACCTGCCACAGAACGCAAGTGGCTCGCTAGACGCTATCATCAAAGATGACTTAACACCCATACTACGACTACTATCAAGCTCCATCAATCAGCTAAATGAACGAGTAGATTTGCTCGTCGAAGATACCAATATTAATACTAAGTAAAAGACTACTATGCGGTTGATAATCATAGAGTAAGTCCCTCCCAAGATAACTCTCCAATTGGATATAAGAATTAACGTCGCCCAATGTGAGACGTTGCTCTAAATTTATATCGATGATTTCACTAACTCAGGAATCATGAGTAAAGCAACTAAAAACGGTTTGAATCTCTGCCGACCATTAGTAAGATCGTTGAGGTCACACTAATTTTAATATCGGCATCCAAACCGGAGTTAATTGCATGAAGAAAGTACTACTCATTGAGGATGACAAAAAAATAGCCCTTGCACTGAGATTGCGTTTGCAATCCGTAGGGTACAAAGTATCAGTCGAACATAGTGCCAACTCGGCGTTAAACGCAGCCGTCAACAACCTCCCAGACGTCATGCTCCTAGATATCAATTTACCTGATGGAGATGGCTTCAGTGTCGCCTCCCGAATGCAGGAAATATCAAAAACCTCTTCTGTGCCAGTCATCTTTATAACAGCCAGCAAACAAGCAGGCATCAAGGAAAGGGCAGAAAGCCTTGGGGCCATCGCGTTGCTTAGAAAGCCCTTTGACTCGGCAGAGTTAATAGAAGCGATTGAGTTATCCCACTATTCGCGTCCGCGCACCCTTGATAGAGCACAAGCTAAACACGCGT
>CALKLO010000151.1 GCA_937991945.1 uncultured Granulosicoccus sp. | reverse complement strand
GTGCTTGGCGTCAATCAGGGTTGTGTTCACCTAGCTTGGGTGCTCTTCGTTCTAGGTTTAATTTTGCATCACTGAAAGTAATGGGTGTGCGCACACCTGGCACCCCGTCGGGGTTAATTTGCATACCGCGAGCTTGAAACTGTACATCGTCAAACACGTCTGCAACCGTATTGATGGGCCCTGCGGGCACTACCGCTCTCTCAAGCGCTTTGAGTAATTGTTGTCTTGTCCATTTGATTGTCTGCTCACTAATGAGTATTTCTAACGGATCGCGATTTTGTACGCGTTGAGCATTAGTCGTAAATCGTGGGTCATCTTTAATGGCATCGATATCTAGCGCACCGCATAAACGATGGAACTGCTGATCGTTACCCACGGCAATAATCAAATGACCGTCGCTGACAGGGAAGGTCTGGTACGGGGCAATGTTTGGGTGTTTGTTACCCATGCGAGTCGGTGCATCACCGCTGGCTAAGTAATTCATAGACTGATTGGCTAACACACCGCCCATGCAATCAAACAAGGACATATCAATGTGTTGTCCTTTTCCAGTTTGTTGCCGTTGTAGTAAGGCTGATTGAATACCGATGACACCGTACAACCCTGTAAATATGTCTGCGAAAGCAACGCCTATTTTTTGAGGTTCACCAGCGGGGTCACCGGTTAAATCCATAATTCCGGCCATGCCTTGAATCATAAAATCATAGCCTGCACGACTGGCATACGGTCCTGTTTGACCAAAGCCTGTTACAGAGCAATAGATGAGTTTTGGAAAGTCTTTGCACAACGTGTCTTTGTCTAGCCCGTATTGCGTTAAACCACCAACCTTAAAGTTTTCGATAAGCACATCTGCTTCTGCAACCAAAGTGCGAACTTGAGCTTGCCCCTCAGGGGTTTTTAAATCGACCGTGATGGATTGTTTGCCGCGATTGCACGCATGAAAATAGGCGGCTGTTTGTTCGCCATCAGTTTCAATCCACGGCGGACCCCACTGCCTAGTGTCGTCACCGCTAGGGCTTTCAACTTTTATGACGTCACAACCAAGGTCAGACAACGTTTGTCCTATCCAGGGGCCAGCCAATATGCGGGCAAGTTCAACGACCTTGATACCACTAAGCGGTGCTTTGTTCATGGGATGTTTAAGCGAGTTGCATGCTAGACATCAGAACGCCATTCAGAGCCTCGATGGGCACCATCGCAAAAAGGCTTGTTTTTGCTTAAACCGCAGCGGCAAAGTGCTGTGCGAGTACCTTGCCAAGCAGATCGACCGCTTCCTGCTACGATGCGCACGTTGCCGGCTAAGCGCAGGGGCCCGTTTTCCATAAGCGTCACTTTTAAGGGGCCACCTGATTCTGCCAATACTTCACCGGTGTCGCCAACAGCACCGTAGTCTTTAAAGTCTGAATCTGCGTGGCTGTTGTCGCAGTAGGGTTTGTTTTTACTCAAACCACAACGGCACAGTGAGGCACGAAATTTTAAACCGGGTGCATCTTCAGGAGCGCCTTCGATATCTAGCTCGCCTTGCAAGACTAAAGGCCCCCCGTAAACCACCGTAATAGTATTTTCGGTAGCGCTTTGCTCTGCCTTAGAACCGTCGTTGAATACAACAGACAACGAGCCGGTAGGACATCTTTTTACAACATTCAATACCTCTTCGTTACTACTGGTATTTGGATCACACCAAGGCTTCCGTGTGATATCAAATAAATCGCCTTTCGCTTTGCCACATTCCGCGACGTGTATGCACAGCTGGCCATTCCAAGTAACGGTTGCAGTGTCTCCGTTAAAATCTTTTACGATAGGTTTTGTCATGAAAAATTGTCCTTTGATTATTGGAGGAGGGTCGGTGCGAGCTTAACTAGCTCAAAGCAGCAGCCCAATCTGTATTGGCAACTGGGTTGCCAGCTATTGTGGTTACGGTGCGTTTATCGTCTTGTACTTCGATTATGCAATGCGCACAGTTAGGCAGAGGACTGATCGAGTGCAGGTCACTCAGAGGTACGTTGAGGTAGTAGGCCAAAATCGTTTTCATGATGGCGCCGTGACTAACGATAAGTATGTTGTCATCTTCGCTAGCGTTTGCATAGGCTTCAATAATCGACTCTATTGCGGCTATTCCTCGCTCCTGCACCTCAGAGGATTTTTCAGCGCCCTCTACTTCAAAAAGAGGTGAGCCTTTGGCATGAAGTTCAACCAACTCTGGGTACTGCTGTTCAATATCAGCCCAGTACTGTCCTTGCCAGACGCCAAGGGCAACTTCACGTAAATCATCTCTAAAAGTGACTGTGTCGGTACGCGTGCCCAGTACCAGTGCGGTTGTCTCTCGTGTTCTGAGACTACTGCTTGAGTACACAGCTGTAATATCCATATCAATGAAGTCAGCACCTCTATCGCTGGCTTGTTGCTTCCCAGTGTCGTCTAGCTGGGAATCAAGTTGTCCTTGAATCCGTCGCAGAGCATTCCAGTCTGTTTGGCCGTGTCGAACAATGTGCAGGCGCATAATGTCGTGTAATGTTTAGAGTTTGGTTACCCCGTAGAGTACCGTAACCGCAGGTGCTTTGCCTTGTCCTCACAGTAAACACGAGTTTTACACAATGACTGAAAATGCATGGCTGACAAGTGCCCAACAACGTCTTAAGGTGGAGTTTGGTGCGCTACATCAAGTCGGGGGAGGCGATTTCGCGCAGAGCTGGCAGGCTGAGGTCGTGCAAGCGGATGATGAGTCTGACGTAAAAGCCGGGGCCTTAGTGTTTGTTAAAACACACGCTAATCCGCCGCCTAATCACTTCACTACAGAAGCTCGGGGGCTGCAGTGGTTGAAGGATACGGGTTCAGTCGCAATACCAACAGTGCTAGGTGTCAGTGATGACCCTCCGTATCTGGCCTTAGAATGGATTAATGAAGGTGGTAGAAACTCAAGCAGTGAAGTTGAACTGGGTGCCCAGCTTGCCGCTTTGCATCGTGCTCCCATGCCATGTTTTGGACGAGATGACGAACGGACAACGGGTAGTTTGGGATTGCCTAATTCACCGTGCGTGAGTTGGTCTGAATTCTATGGTACCCAACGTTTATTACCCTTAGCTAAAATTGCTTCCGATAAGCATGCGTTGAGCCGATCCACCGTTGAACAAATCGAATATTTAGCATCGCGTTTATCTGAGTTTGCGGAGCTTGATACTTTGGCGTCTGTTTTACACGGTGATTTGTGGGCAGGGAATAGGTTGGTTGATCATGACGGTGTCAATTGGTTAATTGACCCTGCTTGCCATGGCGGACACCGCGAGTTTGATTTGGCGATGATGCGGTTATTCGGTGGTTACGGTGATAGTTGCTTTCAAACGTATCAAGACCACTTTGCGTTGGCAGAGGGTTGGCAAGAGCGAGTGTCACTGCACCAGTTGGCGCCACTGATTGTTCATGCCATAAAATTTGGCAGAAGCTACGTGACGCCAACCGAGGAAGCGTTGTCTAAGTACGTGTAGTGTTTGTCAGTTATGAATCGTTTTTGGACAGCGCATCTAAAATACGAACCCAACTGCGAATGCCTTTATGGAAGCTCTTTAGCGCGTATTTTTCGTTAGGGGAGTGGATGGCATCGTCATCGAGTCCGAAGCCTACTAATAAGCTATCCATGTCCAGAATGCTCTTGATATGACCCACTACGGGTATTGAACCACCGCAGCCTGCATATATGGCATCGTTTTCCCATTCTTCGCTTAAGGCTTGTTGGGCTTGTTTGAATGGTGCTGAATCCACTTGCATCACGGTGGCTTTGGCACCGTCTTTGGCTTTAAAGCTAACGGTGCAGTCTACGGGTAGGCGATCGTTGATGTGTTGATAAAAGGCTTTTTGTATCGCTACTGGATCTTGCTCACCAACGAGGCGGAAGCTTACCTTTGCAACGGCTTTTGAAGGTAGCACTGTTTTAAATCCTTCACCAGCATAACCACCGGCAATGCCGTTGACGTCACAAGTAGGTCGTGCCCAAATCTGCTCCAGTACTGTGTAGCCTTTCTCGCCTGCAGGTTCTGATAAGCCAACGGATTCTAAAAATGCTTGCCCGTCATGGTTGAGTGAGGCCCACTGTTGCTTTATTTCGTCGGACAGCTCAGGCACACCATCGTAGAAGCCCGGTAATGTGACTTTTCCGTCATCGTCATGCAAGTCAGCCAGTATGCGATTGAGGACGCGGATTGGGTTCATTGCCGGTCCGCCGTACATACCTGAATGTAGGTCTAAGCTAGGGCCTGTGATCGTGATTTCTTCACCAACCATGCCGCGCAACATCGTTGATATGGTGGGCGTGTTGCTATCCCACATGCCGGTGTCGCAAACCAGTGCAAGGTCTGCGGTTAGCTCAGTTTTATTTTCTTCCATAAAAGGAATTAATGACGGTGAACCACTTTCTTCCTCGCCTTCGAAAAAGATGCTGATTTTTGTCGGTAGTGATCCTGTGACTTGCTTCCAACATCTACAGGCTTCCACAAACGTCATGAGTTGCCCTTTGTCATCTGCGGCTCCTCGCGCCCGAATGACCTTGCCAGCAGGCGTATCTTCAATGAGAGGTTCAAATGGCTGGGTATGCCAAAGCTCTAACGGGTCGACAGGTTGTACATCATAGTGGCCATAGAAAAGCAGATGAGGCCCTTCAGCGCTGGAACCGTCTTGATGAGCAACGACCATGGGGTGCCCAGGCGTGTCATGCCGAGTGGCATCGAAACCTACGCTTTTCAGGTCATCCACCAGCCAGTCAGCCGCCTTCCGACAAGATGCCGTATAGGCAGGATCCGTCGAGATGCTGTCAATAGCCAACAAGCCAAACAACCGCTCCAACGCCCCATCCAAACCGGCATCCACCGCCTCCAATACTCGCTCTAATTCACTCATCTTCCGGGTCGGACCACGCTATGTTGTTGATAGTCAGATATAAATAGCCTGTAAAAGCCATCTACGGGGGCTTAAATAGCCATCTTTAGTCAAAATTAATACATTTAAGGATCGTACTGCAATGAGCAATCAGTGTGGCTGGCTTATTCAGCTCATCGATAATGCGTGAAAAACGCCGTTTAAATGAGGCTTTTTGTGGGTGAAAATGCGCGTTTAAGCCATTAAAAAGCTACTTTTTGAAGCTGTTGTGTTGCAAAATCAGCTGCTTATGGTGGTCCGACCCGAACGGCACCCCGAACGGCACGAACGGAATTATTTAACATTGGAACGAGAACTTTTATCATGAGCACAACTCCTCCAGTCGATGCTGCGGAACGCCAGCAAGCGCAAGCTATCGTTTGCTACAACGTGGAGTCAGTGCCGCGAAGGGCTGCAAGCTTTATCGAGGCTTGGCGTGCAGAGCTGACAGTAGTCGATACCGTGGTCGTGCCTCCTAGGGATGCAGCTACATTCAAAGTACCCGCAGGTCACGGGTTTCGTATCGTAAGTGTTGAGGGCTCGCAAGTCGGCGACTTGAACCTGTGGAATGCCAACGATTTAAGCGAGCGTTTCTTTAGCGGTAAAACCCGGCAGTTGCATGCAAGCCACGTCACCCGAGGCGATAGGCTGTGGACGAACCTTCCCGGTATGCGCCCCATGGCAACGATCACCCACGACACCTTGGAATGGTACGGGTGGGATGCGGACGGAGGAGGCGTGCATGATGTTATTGGCACACGATGCGATCCCTACACTAACCGTGTGCTCAATGGCGTTGATTACCATCACTGTTGTCATTCAAACTTAACGCGCGCCATGGCCGTCGAGCTAGGACTACCTGCCGCAGAAGTAGAGCCGCTCATTCACGATGTGTTGAACGTATTTATGTGCACAGGATTTACCCTAGACACGCATCAGTATTTTATGAAAGCAAGCCCAGTTCGTCCGGGCGACTTTATAGAATTTATAGCTGACATAGATCTGTTAGGTGCCTTATCCAGTTGTCCTGGGGGTAATTGCGGCAGCACGCACTCAGACGATAAAACACCTTGCTACCCCTTGCATATAGAAATAGTAAAACCGTCGCAAGCCGTCTTGGCGGAATTCAAAGCCGAGCCTATTAATGCCTACGACCGAACGCACGGCATAAAATAGAAATCTCAAACCGCTAATAGCCAGCCGCTATTAGCAGCTGTTGTATATGCCAAGCCAGTGCCGAATTACTACTCACCACAGGTATGCCAACTCTGGCACTAGCGTCGTCGAGTAGGCCATGCATACGCAAGTTGGTACAAGACGCGAAAATGGCATCCACATCTTTTGGGGTGCCAAGTTCATCAATGGCTGAGTTTAATGAATCACTGGATATTCGCGCTACGTTATCGTCCCTTGACTCATGAAACGATGCACCGCGCACCAACTCAATGCCTGCAGATTCTAGCTCTCCCACAATAGCTGCTGAAACATCCGGTATATAAGGCGTTAACAACGCAAGTCGTTTAACGTTCAACGCTAAAAGTTGAGCCTTTATCGCACTTAAAGGGTTCGTCACCAAGGCATTAGGGAACACTGTGCGTACCGCATCACTGACTGCTTGCTCACCAATTATGGTTGTCCCCGAAGTGCAGCCATAAGCGATCACTTTAAAATCTGTGGTTGTGGGTAACAGTGCGGTAACCACAGGAAGCTCAGCCTTCATACGATTTAAGCTGTCCGTGTTTATCTCAACAGAATTGGGTATGCGGGTATGAAAAAGACGAACAGTGTCAGGTAACCACAGACGTAACTCATGTTCCATGGTTTCATCCGATTGCAGTACGATCAACCCCACTGCCGGTGATGCATCACTGTCCAGTTCGAGCTCAAACGATAAGTGTTTCATAGCGTTCTCATGCAATAACGGGGATGTCACGCGGTGCGCGCGTAGACAACAATTCGTAGCCTGTTTCAGTAACGATTAAATTCTCTTCATGCACCATCATTTTGCCATCAGCATAGCTGTAGCCAGGTTCCAGTGTCATGACCATGCCGGCTTGCATCGGTGTGTGATCAAATGCGGCAATGGAGGGTGTTTCGGTGAGTTGGATACCCAGTCCATGACCCAATCGCCCCACATCAGAAGAGCCTTCAGTGGCATTGCCAGGTACCATAATTTGCTGCATGGTTGCACACAGTTCAGCACAGGTAACGCCGGGTTTAATCAGTGCAAGCCCTGCCTCAGTGGCATCCCAAACACGTTGGTGAGCCGACGCTGTCGCCGCGTCAACGCTACCCACGGCAAAATTACGATCAAAGTCGGCAAAGTATCCGTCAAACGTGCAACCGGTATCCAGGATGAGAATGTCGCCGCGGGTTAGCTCGTGACTACCAGGCGGGGAAATAATATCCGCGTATCCGTTCTGGGTTGCGGCACCCACAAGATAAGCCGCTTCATCGGCACCCGCTTCAAGGCACGCAATACGAAACGCTCGAAATACTTCTACCTCAGTCATACCGCTATGAATAACATCGGGAACCCGCGAAAATGCCAAGGATGTCACCGCACAAATGTAACGCAGCTTTGTCGCTTCCAGTTCAGACTTAATGTGTCGCACTGGTCTAATGCAGTCCGTTGCATCACACCAGTTCGCATCAGCAAGAACCGTTTTAATCTGTTCAATATCATTCATTGGACTTCGTACATAGGTCTCACAACCCATGGGTACGCCAATGGTGGCATTGGGCCCTGCAAGTTCTACAATGGCATCGGTGAGTAGTGTTATGCCTTCATCCGTAGGGTTTGGTGATGACCACGTCCGAATGTCTTTGACCCACGTTCGCTGCATGCACTCAGCCCCAATGGCAGGAATAATAGCGACTGGCTCCCCTGATAGAGGAATAAGTAAATACCAAGGCCGTGTTGGGCTCTGCCAAAACAGCGTGAAGAAACCAGAGACATATCGAATGTCAGCTTCAGTGCTTAACCACAGAACATCAATGCCTGCGCTACGCATGTTGGCCTGAATAGCGCCACAACGATGTTGATATTCGGTATCGGGAAAGCCTCGCTCAGGTGGGCTTAATGTCGACAATGAAGCAGCAGCCATTCAATACAAACTCGCAAACAGTGTTGATAAAATCACAGGCGCTAAACCTAAGACTGTGATGCTAGATAAAGCGGGATTGAGGTAGTGTTAAAAAACACCTTAACCCCGCTTAGATAGCGAATAACACGATACAGTATCAACACGTACCGTCTATAACAATCAGATCATGCACACACCTCTAAAAATTGCGATAACCGGATGCAGCCAAGGTCTTGGCCATGCACTGCTTGAAGAGTTTGTTAAAGCGGGCCATACCGTGGCAGGTTGTAGCCGCTCATCGACCAAAATGCAGCAGCTCAGTGAGCAGTTTGGCGAACCGCATTTCTTCAAAGCCGTTGATGTGAGTCAAGAGGCTGAGGTGGCTAAATGGGCTGACGAGCTGATAACCCAGATAGGCGTACCAGACTTGGTCATTAACAATGCGGCCATCATTAATCAGCTGCGCCCATTGTGGGAAGTCCCCGTCAGTGAGTTTCAAAAACTGGTTGATATCAATATCGTAGGTGTGCAAAGTGTCATTCGACATGTGCTGCCGGCGATGATTGAACAGGGCAGCGGTGTCATGATTAATTTAAGCAGTGGGTGGGGAAGGTCAGTCTCCCCAGAGGTTGCACCTTATTGCGCCTCCAAATGGGCCATTGAAGGGTTAACCCAAGCGTTAGCCACAGAGTTGCCACCAGGCATGGCTGCTATTCCTTTGAGTCCTGGGGTCATTGCCACCGATATGCTGCGCCAAGCGTGGGGTGAAGAGGGCGTAGCAGGCTATCGAACACCGGCGCAATGGGCGGTGCAGGCCGCGCCTTTTATCCTTAGTTTAGGTGCCCAGCACAACGGCCAATCGTTGACCACACCAGGTTAAAAATCACTTGACTAAAACTTATTTTCTTAAGGGGGTTTAGGGATTGGTTCTGAGGCAGTATCCTACCCGAATGCAAATTCAGCCCTATTTAATTGCCGGTGTCGATGAAGTGGGCCGAGGCCCTCTGGCAGGCTCCGTTGTGGCCGCAGCTGTCATTCTTGATCCCGCTTACCGAATCGACGGTTTGCTCGATTCTAAATTGCTCAATGAGGCAACGCGTGAGCGCTTGGACGTGGAAATTCGAGCGCATGCGCTGAGCTACTGCATCGCGGAAGCCAGCGTAGAAGAGATCGACACCATCAATATTTTGCATGCAAGCATGCTGGCTATGCAACGTGCTGTAGAGGGTCTACACATAACACCGGACATGGCGCTCATAGACGGTAACCGGTGTCCTGATGTGTCGTGTTCTAGTGTTGCTGTTGTCAAAGGCGATCAACGTGTCCAAGCAATCAGTGCTGCCTCTATTATTGCCAAAGTCTCACGCGACCACGCCATGATGGCATTGCACGAGATCCACCCCGAGTATGGGTTCGACAGCCACAAAGGCTACCCAACAGCTCAGCACAGGCAAGCTCTTGTGGATCATGGCGTTATTGACTTGCACAGACGCTCTTTCAAGCCGGTTAAGGAGGCACTAGCGCGAGCTAGATTGGCTTCGAGTGTCCCAGCCTGATGAGTAGCGACACCGAATCAACGTCAATGGTATCCGCCGACGCACAACCTGCGTTTGTGCACTTAAGTGTGCACACAGAATTCTCACTGGTTGATAGCACCATCCGTATTAAGCCAACGGTTAAGCGCATTGCCCAGAGCATGCCTGCTGCCGCTGTCACCGATCGCAGCAACATGTTTGCGTTGGTTAAGTTTTATAGAGCGGCATTAGCTGTCGGTGTCAAACCCATTGCAGGCGTAGATTTGCATGTGCGAGGGGCCGCCCCCGATGGCGCCATTACTCGTGTTTTGTTGTTGGTCCAAAATTCAGCAGGCTACGCCAATCTGACCAAACTCGTGTCGAGAGGTTATCAGGAAGGGCAAACAGATGGCTCTCCAGTCGTTGATATTGAATGGGTTTTTGAAGCTAACGATGGACTCATCGCCTTGTCTGGGAGCATTGATGGCGACATAGGTCAAACCATAAAACGCGGTAATCCTGAGGAGGCAATGCAGATTGCCCAGCGCTGGAAAGAGGTTTTCGGCGATCGTTACTACTTGGAGCTGACGAGGACCAACAGGGACTTCGAAGATCAGTACATTGCTGGTGCCTGTGCTATCGCCGTGCAGCTAGATATTCCAGTGGTTGCGACCAACGATGTCAAATTTCTAGAGCGTGACGATTTCAACTCCCATGAGGCGCGGTTGTGCATTCAGTCTGGCTACGTGCTGGCAGACACACGCCGTGTAAAGCACGTCAGCGAAGAACAATATTTGAAAAGCGCCAGTGAGATGTGCGAGCTGTTTGCCGACTTGCCAGTGGCCATCAGCAATTCTGTTGAGATCGCCAAACGCTGTAACTTGACCCTTAACTTGGGTACCCCCGTACTGCCTGATTTCCCTATTCCTGAGGGCATGACGGAAACCGAGTTCTTCTATGAAATAGCGCGTTCAGGTCTGGAGGAGCGTCTAGAGCACCTATTCGATACGTCCAGAGCAGACTTTGCCGACATTCGAGAGCCTTACGATGCACGCTTAACCCGAGAGCTAGACGTTATCGCGGGTATGGGATTTCCAGGCTACTTCTTAATCGTTGCAGACTTTATTAAGTGGTCTCGTGATAACGATATTCCGGTGGGCCCAGGTCGAGGTTCAGGTGCGGGTTCCTTGGTGGCTTACGCCCTCATGATCACCGATATTGACCCGCTGGCGTACGATTTACTGTTTGAGCGATTCTTGAATCCCGAACGTGTTTCCATGCCCGATTTTGATATCGACTTTTGCATGGATGGTCGCGATCGCGTCATCCAGTATGTTGCGCAAAAGTACGGCGCTCACCGTGTGTCGCAAATCATTACTTACGGCACCATGGCGGCGAAGGCGGTGGTGCGTGATGTCGGTCGTGTTATGAGCCACCCGTATGGCTTCGTCGACTCCATCGCCAAGATGGTTCCTTTTGAAGTCGGCATGACGCTGACAAAAGCCATGGCTGAGTCTGAAGACTTAGCGCGTGCCTACAAAGAAGACGAAGAAGTCACATCGCTTCTAGACATGGCACTCTCACTAGAAGGTTTGTCGCGAAACTGCGGTAAGCACGCGGGTGGTGTTGTTATAGCGCCAACCGCTTTGACAGACTTCGCACCGTTGTACTGTGAGCCTGATGGTTCCAGTTTGGTCACCCAGTTTGATAAAGATGACGCGGAAGATGTTGGACTGGTTAAGTTCGATTTCTTGGGACTTCGAACGCTTACCATCATCGATAACGCGGTTAAAGAAATTGACCGTCACACCGATGAGCCACTAAATCTACTAGCGCTGCCACTCGACGACGCGCCTACCTTCAAGCTATTGCAGGAAGCCCAGACCACGGCTGTTTTTCAGCTCGAATCAGCCGGCATGAAGCGACTGATTGAAAGACTGCGCCCCGATAGTTTTGAAGACATCATCGCCTTGGTGGCGCTCTATCGTCCGGGGCCGTTGCAGTCAGGCATGGTTGATGACTTCATCGATCGAAAGCACGGCCGCAAGCAAATGGCGTGGCCGCACGAGGACTACCAACTCGAAGAGCTCAGAACCACACTGGAACCGACTTATGGCGTCATCCTATATCAGGAACAGGTCATGGGTATCGCTCAGGTTATGGCCAAATTCTCACTCGGAACCGCCGACATATTGCGTCGAGCGATGGGTAAGAAAAAGCCAGAAGAAATGGCTAAGCAGCGAGTGGGTTTTCTGGAAGGCTGTGTTGCTAACAACATCGACCCTGATCTTGCTGGGAACATCTTTGATCTTGTAGAGAAATTTGCAGGATACGGATTCAACAAATCTCACTCAGCAGCTTATGCGTTGCTGTCTTATCAAACGGCATGGCTTAAATGTCATCACCCTGCAGCGTTCATGGCAGCGGTTATGTCAGCGGATATGGATAACACCGAAAAGGTGGTTATGCTGATCGATGAATGCGAGATTATGGGTCTCACTGTTGAATCACCGGACATCAATCGCTCAGCTGTGCGCTTCTCCGTTCTTGATGAAAAAACGGTTCTCTACGGTTTAGGAGCTATTAAAGGCGTGGGTGAGGCGGTGCTAAATAACGTGTTGGTGGCGCGAGATGAAAACGGCGCCTTCGACTCCCTTGACGACTTATGCCGTCGGGCTAGTCATGGCAGCGTTAACAAGCGCGTACTTGAAGCCTTAGTGAAAGCGGGAGCTGCCGATGCGCTCGGGCCCAATCGTGCAACCCTGTGGGCGCATATAGCCAGCGCCATTCGTGGTGGTGATCAATTTCACAAGAACCTAGCGGCAGGTCAAGACGACTTATTCGGTTTGGGCGAGCCTGTGGAAGTCGATAAACCGGAGTTAATGGTGCTGCAGGATGATTGGACCGACCGAGTCAGGCTGCGAGCTGAAAAGGATACGCTCGGGTTGTATCTCAGTGGTCATCCAATCAATGAATACCTAGACGAGATCAGTAACTTTACGCACGGTCGGCTTAAAGCCATTTGTGGTAAAGCAGGCAACGCTGACTCAGGGCCTGGTTATCGTCCCCGTGGTGTGCCTGTGGTGGCGGCGGGTCTGGTCATGGGCGTGCGCCAGCGTGATGGTCACGGTGGGCGCATGCTTTTTGTCACTATGGACGATGGAACGGCGCGGCTGGAAATATCCCTGCGTGGAGAGCAGATCGACCAAAGTGCTCATTTGATCGTCAAAGACGAAGTATTAATCGTTGATGGTGATGTCAGCCCTGATGAATTTAATGGCGGATTTAAAATTCGTGCCCGTGAAATTTACGATATGGGCAGTGCCCGCTCACGATTCGCCCGACAATTGCTGATCAATATCGATGGCAAAGTATGGCCTGAAGGGGCTATGGACGAACTGGTCAACACCTTATCGAACTACAAAAGCGGCACAATTCCGGTGTGGTTTAACTACCAAAACGGCGCTGCTCAGGCCCGGATTAGGGCAGGGAATCGTTGGGCGGTAAACCCGCAGCTGGAGCTAATCGATCATCTTGGCAAGCTCACCGGTGAGGGTAATGTGGAGCTCGTGTACTGATCGTTGGGCTATTTGAATCGATCGTGCGTAAGAAGATTCGATAAATTGCCATCTTGGTGGTCGATTGTTTGCGGATTCTTCATGAAATTAGCGCTAGAATGGTGCATCAACTTTAGGGGCAGTCGCTAACCCAATGAATCCGAATTTTCTCGACTTCGAACAGCCGATTGCTGAGTTAGAAGCCAAGATCCGCGAATTGCAGTTCGCCACTGAAGATGCGGATATCAATATCAGCGAAGAAGTTGATACCCTCAAAAAGAAGTGCGACACGCTGACCAGCAGCATTTTCGCCAAGCTAAGTTCTTGGCAAATTGCGCAATTAGCCAGGCATCCGCAACGCCCCTATACGCGTTTCTATATCGACAATGTCTTTACCGACTTTGACGAGCTGCATGGCGACAGAGCCTACGCGGACGATTACGCCATTATTGGTGGTACAGCTCGCCTGAACGGCAAGCCTGTTGTGGTTATCGGGCACGAAAAGGGCCGCGATACTAAAGAAAAAATACACAGAAATTTCGGCATGCCACGACCTGAAGGCTACCGAAAGGCTAAGCGTCTTATGGAACTTGCCGAGCGCTTCTCGTTACCTGTCATCACGTTTATTGATACACCGGGTGCGTATCCCGGTATCGGCGCAGAAGAGCGTGGTCAAAGTGAGGCTATTGCCCGCAATTTATTTGTAATGGCCGGTTTGAAGACCCCCATTATCTGCACCGTCATTGGTGAAGGCGGATCCGGTGGTGCATTGGCTATCGGTGTTGGCGATCGGGTCATGATGCTTGAATACGGCGTCTACTCTGTCATCAGCCCTGAAGGCTGCGCATCCATTTTGTACAAAAGTGTTGATAAAGCCTCTGATGCGGCTGAAGCTATGGGCATTACGTCTGCCAAACTGTTCGAGAGAAAGTTGGTCGATAGAGTCATAAAAGAGCCACTAGGTGGAGCACACCGAGATCCCAAGCAGATGGCGCTCAATATGCAGGAAGTCTTAATCGAAGAACTTGCAGTATTAAGCAGTGCACCGCTGGACACGCTGATGTCCAACCGGCAGCAAAAATTGCGAGCTTACGGGGAATACAAAGAGAGCACATGACCCCCTTCGATGCCGTTGCCGATTACGTCCGGCGGCATTCGGGCGTTAAGCAGTTCTGTGTAGCCTATAGCGGCGGAATGGATTCGCACGTGCTCTTGCAACTTATGGCGCAGTTGCGTCAGCAAGAGCCCTCAATCGTGTTGCGCGCTGTGCATATTAATCATGGCTTGCAATCTTCCAGCGAGAGCTGGGCTGAACACGCAGCATTTGTCTGCGAGTCATTGGATATCCCCCTAAGTATTCGCAAAGTGACGGTCAATTTGGCCGACGAAGGTCCTGAAGCTGCGGCGCGCAAAGCCCGCTACGCTGAATTTTCTGAGTGCCTAAAGGCTGACGAACATTTGCTACTGGCGCAGCACGCGCAGGATCAGGCCGAAACGTTTCTCCTACAAGCCTTGCGTGGCAGTGGTCTAGACGGTTTGTCGAGTATCCCAAGAAAGCGTCGGTTTGCTGCCGGCTATATGGGCCGACCCTTATTGAGCTGTAGTCAGGAATCCTTAACTGAAGTGGCAGACTCATGCGACCTGCAATGGATTGAAGACCCGTCCAACCGCGACGATGCATTCGACAGAAACTATCTACGCCTAAACGTTATGCCGTTGCTTAAAGAGCGGTGGCCGGCGAGTGCACAAACCTTGGGTCGCAGCGCGCAGCGTTGTGCCGCGGCTGGTCAAACGCTGTTAGGCATCGCGCAACAAGACTTAGATACGTTAAAAATAGAAGGTACAACAGAGCTCAGCCTTGCCAGTTTGCGGCAACTGCCCAGAGAGCGGGCCTACAACGCATTAAGACTGTTTGTTCGCCAACGAGGCCTACGAATGCCGCGTCTTCAAGACCTCATTCAGGTCATGTCAGATTTGGTAGAAGCACGCGATGACTCAAACGGCGTCGTCAATGTTCGAGATTATGTGTTTAGGCGACACAAGGACCGTTTATTCCTGCTGTTGCCGGAGCAAGAGTCGCAACCTTTTCATTACACCTGGCATGTGCCGTTCGAGCCTCTGAACATTACGGAAACGGGACTCACATTGACTCGTGCTTTGTGTTTGGAGCAGGGTATAAAGTTGCCCGAGCATGCAACGGTGACGGTTAAGAGTCGTGCCGGTGGGGAACTACTAAAGCTCGGTGATCCGGCTTTCCACAAAGCGGTTAAAAAGATACTGCAAGAATCGTCGGTGCCACCGTGGATACGGGACACTATTCCGTTGATTTATGTGGATGAAAAGCTTGCAGCCATCTGGGGTATAGCGATTTCCGTTGATTTCCAGTCGCAAACAGCCCCCTCATCGTTGGTTGCGCCTGTCAACGTTGATGCGGACAGGACTAACCATACCTTGGGGTGAGTCACGATCCAGATGTTGAATACGTAATTCGAACGTCATTAAGGTGCTTTTGCAATTGTTAGGCATTGCTGGTTCTGGTAATCTCAACCCCCGTTCGATATGAAATGTTTCATGTCGTAGCGGGATCTTCTAAGGAACGTTCCGCGTCACGCTTATCAGTCGTTTTTAGTATCCAAAGCCATCTTGCTTTGTGATGCTTACGGCATCAACAGACTCAGTCTATGACGCGTTTTATATTCGTGACCGGTGGCGTTGTTTCGTCATTGGGAAAAGGCATTTCAGCAGCTTCGCTAGCGGCGCTGCTCGAAGCAAGGGGCTTAAGTGTCACCATGCTCAAGCTCGACCCCTACATCAACGTAGATCCGGGCACCATGAGCCCGTATCAACACGGTGAAGTCTTCGTGACGCACGATGGTGCAGAAACCGACTTGGACTTAGGGCATTACGAGCGATTCGTTCGTATCCAAACAAGCCAAAGCAATAACTTCACAACGGGGCGCGTTTACGAAACCGTCATCGCCAACGAGCGACGAGGCGACTACCTAGGCGCTACCGTTCAGGTTATTCCCCACATCACTGAAGAGATCAAACGCCGCGTCATGATTGGTGCGGGTGACGCTGATGTGGCAATGGTGGAAATTGGTGGCACAGTGGGTGATATTGAATCTCTGCCATTTCTCGAAGCTATTCGCCAAATGGCGGTTGAGCTGGGTCGTGAAAACACCTTGTTCATGCATTTAACACTGGTGCCGTATATCGCCTCAGCCGGTGAAATCAAAACTAAACCCACTCAGCATTCCGTCAAAGAGCTGCGTTCAATCGGTATCCAGCCTGACATATTGCTGTGTCGCGCTGATCGCCAACTGCCTGATAAAGAGCGCCGCAAAATTGCCTTGTTTACCAATGTGGCTGAGCGTGCGGTTATTGCGGCCACCGATGCTGACACTATCTACGACATTCCGCGAATGTTGCATGCACAGGAGCTCGATGAGTTAGTCGTTGAGCAATTCAAGCTTGAGTTACCACCAGCAGATTTAAGCGAGTGGCAGCGTGTGGTCGATGGCATACGGCACCCTAGTAAGGCTGTCACCATTGGTATGGTTGGCAAGTACACTGAACTCACCGAGTCGTACAAATCACTGAATGAAGCGTTAACCCACGCCGGCATTCAAACCGATAGCCGAGTGAAAATTCGGTATCTGGATTCCGAGAAGCTTGAACGCGGCGACTTGCGCGCTTTGAGTGAAATCGATGCCATCTTGGTGCCTGGTGGTTTTGGTACCCGTGGTGTTGAGGGCAAGATCATTGCGGCCCAGTACGCCCGAGAGAATAAAATACCTTACTTGGGTATCTGCCTAGGTATGCAAGTAGCGGTTATCGAGCATGCGCGCCACGTAGCAGGTATCGAATCAGCCAACAGTAGTGAGTTCGACTTGGTCACGCCAGAGCCTGTCATAGCGCTCATTACGGAGTGGCAAAATGAAGATGGCGATACCGTCATCCGAAGCGCCGATTCTGATCTGGGTGGCACTATGCGCCTAGGTGGTCAGACGTGTGCCCTGCAGCCAGGCTCATTGTCTGCAGAAGTGTACGGTTCTAACGAAATCGTAGAGCGGCATCGTCACCGATTTGAATTCAATAATAACTACACCAACCGACTCACCGAGGCTGGGCTAGTCATCTCTGCACGCTCTACTGAGCCTGCAGCAGGTGATAAAGGTGTGGGTGAAAATGCTAACTATGACGGCGAAGGGTTGGTTGAGATGATTGAACTTCCCAATCATCCTTGGTTTATCGGTTGCCAGTTCCACCCTGAATACACGTCCAATCCGCGCGATGGTCACCCCTTGTTTACAGGGTTCATCAATGCTGCATTGAGCTTCCAATCTGATCGTCAGGCAAATGAAACGGCAGAGGCTGCGGCAGGCACCTCCGAAATAGGCTAAATACCTTATCCGTTTTTAAAATAAAGGCAAACGCCATGCAATTGTGCGGTTTCGAAGTGGGTTTGGATCATCCAGTGTTCCTGATAGCCGGACCCTGTGCGATTGAGTCAGAGGGCCTGGCGCTGGAAACAGCGGCGATTTTGAAAGAGATGACCGATGAGCTGGGTATCCCGTTCATCTACAAATCTTCGTTTGATAAAGCCAATCGGTCCTCAACCCACAGTTTTCGTGGGCCGGGCATCGAAGAAGGGCTGCGCATTTTGGCCAAAGTGCGCGATGAGATTGGCGTGCCTGTTTTAACGGATGTGCATGAAGATACGCCTATGGATGAAGTCGCCGATGTCGTCGACGTGCTTCAGACGCCAGCGTTTTTGTGCCGACAAACGAATTTCATCAACCGCGTTGCCAGTGCAGGTAAGCCTGTGAATATTAAAAAAGGGCAGTTCCTTGCGCCTAACGATATGGTGCACGTGGTTGAAAAGGCTGAGGCGACGGGTAATAAACAGATCATGGTCTGTGAGCGCGGTGTCTCGTTTGGCTACAACACGTTAATGTCTGACATGCGTGGTTTAGCTATCATGAGAAACACCGGTTGCCCGGTCGTTTTTGATGCAACTCACTCCGTACAGCAGCCCGGCAGCCAGGGCGGTAGTTCAGGTGGCCAACGAGAATTCATTCCCGTGTTGGCCAGAGCTGCTGTGGCAGCTGGCGTCTCAGGCTTGTTCATGGAAACTCACCCAGAGCCTGACAAGGCATTGAGTGATGGGCCCAATGCATGGCCATTAGGTGAGCTCAAGTCTTTACTGGAAACGTTGAAACGGCTTGATGACACAGTAAAATCAGGTGACTTTGCCGAAAACGCTTATCTAAACCGATAAGCGATCAAACTCGTTACTATCTATTTCATTTTTACAAATAGGACTTTTAAATGACTTCACGAATCTCTGAGCTGCACGCGCGCGAGATTATGGACTCTCGTGGTAACCCTACGATTGAGGCAGATATCACGTTGTCATCAGGTGCCAAAGGGCGAGCCATGGTGCCATCTGGCGCATCCACAGGAACTCGAGAAGCACTTGAGCTGCGAGACGGAGACAAATCTCGTTACGGTGGCAAGGGCGTGCAAAAAGCGGTCGATAACGTCAACACGGTTATTCGTGATGCAGTTATGGGCCACGATGTGACTGATCAAGCCGGTCTGGACAAGCTCATGCTTGATCTCGATGGCTCTGAGAACAAAGACAAGTTGGGTGCAAATTCCTTGTTGGCTGTGTCTATGGCAGCAGCGCACGCGGGTGCCGCTGACAACGGCACCATGTTATTTGAATACTTAGGCGGAAAAGACGCGGTCAATTTGCCAGTGCCCATGATGAATATCATCAATGGGGGTTCGCATGCGGACAACAGCGTAGATATTCAAGAATTCATGGTAATGCCAGTCGGTGCATCCTCGTTTAAAGAGGCGTTGCGTTGTGGTGCTGAGATTTTCCACTCTCTCAGAGGCGTTTTGAATGGTCGTGGTTTAAATACTAACGTGGGTGATGAAGGCGGGTTTGCACCTAATTTGTCGTCCAATGAAGAAGCCATTGAAACCATCCTTATTGCTATTGAGAAAGCAGGCTACGAGGCCGGTAAAGATGTGTACTTGGCGTTGGATGTAGCCAGTTCTGAATTCTATAACGACGGTGTTTATGACTTAGCCTCTGAGAAGCGTCAGTTTGATGCAGCAGGATTCGTTGACTACCTAGCTGATTGGGCGAAGCGCTATCCTATTGTGTCCATTGAAGATGGCTTGGATGAAAGCGATTGGGCGGGTTGGAAGATTCTGTCTGATCGACTCAACGACTCTATTCAATTAGTGGGTGATGATCTGTTTGTTACCAACCCTAAAATACTGGCTAAAGGTATTGAGCAGGGTATCGCCAACTCAGTACTGATCAAGGTTAATCAAATTGGTACTTTGAGTGAGACACTAGAAACTATCCGCATGGCACATCAAGCGGGTTATACAACCGTGACATCGCATCGCTCTGGTGAGACTGAAGACACCACTATTGCTGATTTGTCGGTAGCGACCAATGCTAAGCAAATCAAGACAGGTTCGTTGTCTCGATCAGACCGCATTGCCAAGTACAACCAGTTGTTACGCATCGAAGAATACCTGGGTGATAGAGCAGTTTATCCTGGCGCTAGCGCATTCAATCAAACACTGTAGCGCGTAAGCGTTGTTGCAGCCCCAGCCAGATTCTAGGTTGGGGCTAGTTCTACTGCGTATCATTATTTTATGAAGGTATTACTTGCCGTTTTGCTGGCTTTACTTGTTGCGCTACAGCTGCGCCTGTGGTTTGGTGACGGCAGCTTGCAACAGTTGTCGCGCCTGCGTGATGAAGCTATGCATAGCCGTAGCGAGGTGCTTAGGCTTACCATTCGCAATCAAGCACTGGCGGCTGAGGTCGCTGACTTGAAAAGTGGCTTGGATGCTATTGAAGAGCGAGCACGCGGTGAATTAGGCATGATTGACGAAGGTGAGACTTTCTACCAGATCATTCGTGAAAAGGGCGCCAGCAATAATAGAGTCAGTTCACCAGGCGTATCGTCTGCTGGGCAAAATTCAACCGAGGCTGTAAACGAATGAATGAGCAACGATGGATTGTCGTTCCGGCTGCAGGTTTTGGTGAGCGAATGGGGGGAGAAACCCCTAAGCAGTACCTGACGCTCGGTGAGCAAAGTATGTTGCAAACCACCCTTAACCAGTTGCTACAGGTGCCTGATGTTGAGGGCATAGTGGTTGTGTTGTCTGCGGACGATACTCTATGGTCCACGGTAGAGGCAGGTGAAAATCTAAGAGTACACACCACTATTGGTGGCGATACCCGAGCTGATTCTGTTGTGGCGGGTTTGCAGTATGTGTTAGATAAATGCAAGCCTGACACTTGGGTGTTGGTGCATGATGCCGCTAGACCGCTAATACATTTGTCTGACGTAAAAAGACTCAGCGATGCGGTGTATAACAGTGGTGCCATAGGCGGCATTTTGGCAACACCCGTACAAGACACACTAAAACAAGCTGACGAATATTATTGTGTTGAACGAACAGTCAGCCGACATGATTTGTGGCAGGCACAGACGCCACAATTATTTAGAGTAGGCGAGCTTAGTCAAGCGATGCAATCTGCCATTGACGCCGATGCAGCCGTGAGCGATACGCAGTCAGATGCGCCTGAGTTAGCCATAACGGATGAAGCCTCTGCCATGGAAAGAAGTGGTCAGGAGCCTTTGTTAGTTGAGGCGCTACAACCCAATTTTAAAATTACACGGCC
>CALKLO010000150.1 GCA_937991945.1 uncultured Granulosicoccus sp. | reverse complement strand
CAATGACGACAGGTACCACGATAAGGCACCCCGCTAAAAACCAGCAAAGTCGAATGAGCTGCCTATTGTTCATACCCATGTGCGCGGGCGTTTGGCTTTGACAATTACGCCGTAGCTAGAACAAAGTTAGCTTCAACGCTTCTGTCGTTCACGCTATTCATGACCGGACGAAGGAATACCGTTTCAAAATCATTATCATCGTAAGCAAGATGCGCATGAGGCTCGCCGAAGTTTGGCAGTATTTGGATCATCTCAAGCTTGAACGTACCATCAGCTTTGGTGAGTACACTACCGTGATTACTCGGCTCTCTCTCGCCACCGCGAGCAGTAGCTGCCCAAATTTGGATACGCACGTTAGCTAATGGCTCACCTGTTCCAGCTTTAAGCACTGAGCCATGAACAAAGAACCCACTACCTAAATTATCAACTAAGGGTGCGTTGGGTGAATAATTGTTACTACCCCCTCTCATTGATTTTGTTGGCGCATAGTTGGTTTGCGCAAACACTGACGATACGATGCCCATGGGGCTAGCAAGTAATGCTGCACCACCAAGACTGGCACCTTTTAAAAAATGACGGCGATTAGGCTTTAACGTAGACATGACAGTTCCCCTAAAATTCGTGTATCGGCCCCTGAATTTAAATAGATTAAATGCCAGCAGTCAACCAAGGGCTACGCTTAATCTTGGAAGTAATTCGGGTGCGATACTTTAACTTTTTCAATTGTTTTTTCTATACGCGCTAAATGCACACGTATAGCTTTTTCCAGCTCGACGGGATCACCTGAACGCAGTGTTCTGTATATGTCTTGGTGATCACTGACTAGCAACCGCATCTCATGTTTCTCTTTAAGACTTAATACGCAGATACGATCTATTTGGGCCTTCTTCATCCAAACAAGTTCAAATTCACTGCGTGTCTGTGCAACGGTTGCAATAAGTTCATGAAACGCCTCGTCCATCGTATGGAATTGCGAATGATCTCCGCTGGCCAATGCGTTTTCCTGGTCAGCCAACAGGGCTTCAAATTGCGGCGCATAATCTTCAGTCCAACGCATTGCTGCTGTTCGAGCGATTTCTAACTCTAGTGCCAAGCGAACAAATCGTGCAGAACCGATGTTGGTGCTGGAAAACTTTTGCACCAATGTGGCACGCTGCGGCTGAATTAATAGTAGGTCGAGATTACCAAGGCGGTTAAACGCATCTCTGACGGGTTGCCTAGAAACGCCGTATTGTTCGGCTATCTCTACTTCCGACATTTTGGTGCCAGGTAATAAACCTAGGGACATTATTCGATTATAAAGACCCTCGAATACGATATCAGCGCTCGTTCGTCGTTCAGGTACCGCTGATGTCCTAAGCATAATTCTAATTCTCGGTTATAACTGCATCGCGAATTATCTCATGCGACATAGGACTACAGTAATCTAGTAACGCCTACTCGCACACACTCGACAGGTTTAGCTTCGTCGTGCACATGGGTCATCAGTTGTCGCGAATTAAGACGACTCATGTGTGCCTGCTAAAACATTCGAGCTGTACGCAGACCCACGTAGAGCTCCTAAAAAAGCATTCTAGTATGCTAGAGCCTAGTTAATATTGCATATTTGGGGCTGGACAACAAGGGTTGAGCACACGCCTGGCAGCAGGAACAAACGCTCTGAGGCTACTGAGCCTTTACAGGCACGTTGAACATCTGTGCTAGTTGATCGGCTAAATTCTTAGCTTTTTGCACTTTCAGTGTGACGAATACGTTGTGCCGACTCTCATCAACGGTGCACACGTTTACTTGGAACTCTGTATAAGTGCTACGCCGCTTATTCCGACTCGAACGGTGTTTCACTATTCGAGAAATTGTTTGAATAGCGATAATGTCATGTGGCGCTAAGTGCTTGGACACCGACGTTTTCTCAGCGGATACCGAAGGACGCCACGATTTAAAAAACGCCACACCCGAATCACGATCAATGAGTATTTGCTCGTTATGCCCGTAGTAGATCCCCAGACCTGCAACCAAAAACAATACCCCAACCAACGCCAACGGAACAGAACCCGGCCCATCAAAAGAGCTGACAGTATTGGCCACCCACAACCCGACTAGGATAAGCCCCAACACGATAAACACCAGGCTGTAGCCTAGCGACATCAATGTGGGCTTGATACGCAGAGCATCACCGCTAAGAGTCTGAATTTTGCGCGACTCAAAATACGATGTAGCAACTAATAATGGCGTATCTGCCGAAACAGCGTGAGTAGTATTGTCAGTCATTAAAGCCAAAGGGGAATGTCGTCTAGGTAGTATGTTTGCAGAGTAATAATATACTCTTGATTACTACCAATCGCCTACTTCAGGATCGTTCAATATTCACGCCCTACCTGACGACGTACTCGCTTTACCCGTTATGGCTTTAGCCAAAGACGTTAGTGACGCTTTATCAACGCGCAATGTCTTACTGCGCGCAACGCCCGGTGCGGGCAAAAGTACCGGGTTACCGCTAGCGCTGCTCCTCAACGGTGGCCTACAGGGCAACATCATTTTACTAGAGCCACGTCGGTTGGCAGCTCGCTCAGTAGCTGCACGACTAGCAGCGCATTTGGGCGAAAAAATTGGGCAACGAGTCGGGCTACGCATGCGAGCCGATACCCGTGTATCAGCCCAAACTCAACTCACCGTCGTCACAGAAGGCGTACTCACTCGCCTACTCCAAAGTGACCCTAGCTTGGAGGGTGTGGCGCTAGTCATATTTGATGAATTTCATGAGCGTAGCTTGCACGCAGACTTAGGCTTAGCACTGTGCTTAGAGGTTCAACAAGCCTTGCGTGAAGACCTTCGACTATTGCTGATGTCTGCCACATTGGATGCGGATCAACTAGACGCCCAACTACACGATGCAAAAACATTCAACTGCGAAGTGCGACAGCACCCGGTAGATACCCTCTGGGTCGGTGAGCATGCAGACCCTCTTGCCCAGCGTATCGTGAGTACCACGCTTACAGCACTTAACGATAACGATGGCGATATACTCGTTTTTCTACCCGGTGTTGCCGAGATAAACCGCGCAGCCAAAGTCTTACAACCCAGGCTGGATAACACTGTTGAGCTGCATCGCCTACATAGCGGAGTCGGCTTAGCAGAACAATTAAAAGCTACCGCCCCTGCAACACCTTCAAAACGACGCGTTATTCTGGCTACCAGCTTAGCGGAGACCTCCATAACCATTGATGGTGTGCGCGTTGTCATCGACTCAGGTCTAGAACGACGCGGCAAGCTAGACCCCAGTAGCGGCGCACAACGACTAGAAACGGTAATGGCAAGCCAAGCCAGTGCAACACAACGCGCAGGACGCGCCGGTCGAACGTCAGCTGGCGTGTGCTATCGCCTGTGGAGCGAATCAGGGCATGCTCGACGTAATGCGCATTGGCAACCAGAAATACACCGCGCCGACCTTGCCCCCCTGCTACTCGAATTAGGTGTGTGGGGAACCAGCAACATTAACGACCTACCATGGCTAGACGCACCACCCACCGCCGGTATATCAGTCGCTGAAACCTTACTGACAAAGTTGGAGTTATGGGAGCGCGGACAATTGACAACCTTGGGCAGGACTGTCGCAGCCTTGCCCACACACCCACGTATTGGCCGTATGCTGGTGTGGGCAGCCAACAATGGTTCTGTTGAATTGGGTTGCCGTCTTGCGGTTTGGCTTGATGAACAAACACGCGGCTCCCATTCTGTCGACCTAGAACCCGTAATAAGCCACACACTGCCATCGTCATTAAAACAACGAGCCAATCAACTCGCGCGTTTACTCAACGAGAAGGACTGCCAGCAGACACCGCCTTCTGCTGCAATACTACTGGCACAGGCCTACCCCGATTGGATTGCACAACGACGCCCAGGCGAACCCGGTCGTTTTGTTTTAGCGTGTGGAGCCGGTGTCGTTATTCATAGCGAGGACCCACTAGCGCATAGCCCGTGGCTCAGTGTGGCTCAACTGGGTGGTGGTGGCACGCAACTTCGTATTTTCAAAGCGATGGCACTCACCATAGAGGAACTCGAGCGCTACTCACCGCAGCTGTTTACCGATGTAAACCACCTAGATTGGGATGACAATCAACAACGCGTTATTGCTGAAAAACGCCGACTCATTGGGCATCTTCAGGTGAGTAGCAAACCCATACACTCTATAAGCAACACCGATAAGTCAAACGCACTCATTGCAGCCATTAGACGACACGGCTTGCGATGCTTGCCCTGGACCGATATCTGCCGTGAATGGCAAGCTCGTGTTGGACGTATGCACGCGTTATCTATACCCGGGCAAGAGCACATATGGCCAAGCGCTAATGACGAGGCATTGTTAGCGCATTTAGAAGAGTGGTTATTGCCTTGGTTAAATGGTGTCGGCTCTTTCAAAGCACTACAACAACTTGACTTGTACAAAGCGCTAAACACCATGCTGGACTATCGACAGCAAGTATTGCTGGATGAATACCTGCCATTGAAATTCAAAGTACCCAGCGGCTCAAACATTTCCTTAAGCTACCTACAAGACGGCAGCCCAGTGTTGTCTGTAAAACTACAAGAGATGCTGGGGTGCGCTGAAAATCCTGCAGTTGCTAAGGGTCAAGTGCTTCTAAAGGTAGAACTGTTGTCCCCTGCTAGGCGCCCTGTTCAAGTGACCACAGATTTAGCCAATTTTTGGAGCAATAGTTACCCGGCGGTGAAAAAGGACATGGCAGGACGGTACCCAAAACATGTGTGGCCAGACGACCCTTTAGCGGCACAACCTACAGCGTTTGCTAAACGTCGTAAAAAGTAAGCGTCTGGGTATCAGTCAGGGTGCCGCCATTCATTAGATTTACCGTAGCCTATTGAATTCCACGGACTCGGCTTAATACCTAATTTTCCAATTTGGGCTTGCGCTGAGATAATCAACCGGTTGACACGAGCTTGAATTAACGGCAACGCCGCAATATGCAAACCGCGTAAAGGTGCTGCAACAAACGGTAAAAATGGATTACGTCGAAGCGATACGTATATCTCGATTCGTGTTGTGTTCTTCATACTCGCACACCGAGCATGAAAGCCATGGGTGTTCGCCACTACCAAGGTATTTGCCTTGACTACCATTTTAGTAGGCTGAGGGTAACCTAAGTCCGATAACTGCTCCGGTGCCACACGCATTGAACCGCGCCGCGAATATTTATTCTCCACCGAATCTATCGATGTCGAAATATCCTTCTCCCAGGCTAATCGTTGCTCCGTCATTTTGTGTGAGCCTTTAACAAAACAAAACGGCCCGTCATCTTCCTCAACATCATTCAAAAACAACCAAGCCTTTGCTGTTGCATGAAATGTATCACTATGAAGATCACTCTGAGGATCTTGGTTACCACTGGCTTTCGCTAAAACCGTTTGTAAGGTAACCAACGGTTGTCCCGCATGGGAGGCCACATAACGCACTAGGTTGAGCAATGGTTTGCTGTCACGTACTTTTAAAATAGCGGGTCGTGACTCAAGATCAGAATCATCAATCATGGAACGTCGAGTGGTGGTCGAGCCTTGGTACATATCCACACGATCAAAGTTGGTATCGTGAGTTTCTCGTAGTAGCTCTTGAAACAGATCGTCGTCTAGAAAATTCTCTATTTTGACTACACCGTCTTTTTCATAAGCCTCTATAAGGTGCGCAGGGACCAAGGGTGCAAGACGCCGTCTACGCATACTGGCCATGCGCATAGCTAATGTAACCCTGCGAACATGTAGATTACGTTCGTTAAGAAACCGGCTTCCCAGCAGCGCGTTTTTCTCAAACGATTTTGCGCCACTAAAGAGTTGCAGAAAATGCAGCGGGAACTTCAGAGTGTTTTTCAACATTAATTCTGACGATTTACCGAAACTCATCAACGACTCCTTCAAATACACGGTGTAAAGACACCTGAACCAACCGAACTAACTGCAGGTTCTGTACCGTCTAGATCGCTACCAACGCTCGGGTAAATCCTTATGAATAAGCACACTGTGATTTTCGATGGAGATGTAACCTGCTGCGCGAAGGTCCTTCAGAATTTTACTCACCATTTCACGGCTTGCACCTACACGACTAGCCAACTCCTGATGGGTAATACGCGATGTTACGCGCACGCCGTCTTCTCGCAAGGTAGTGACACAGTTCAGCGCACGAACCAGACGCCCGTACACATCCATTAACCCTAAACAACTAATGTCTTCAGTCATGCCGCGAATACGTCTAACCAAGAAATGGATAAGGGCGTGAGCCACCTTGGGCTCCTTCATAATTTCGTGAGTGATGGCAGACTTGGGCACTACCAGACACTGACAGGCACTGGTTGTTTTAACATTCGTGGTACGCGATAAATTATCGAGCACCCCCAGCTCTCCAAAGCAATCGCCTTTTGAAAACCACGCAACGATTAATTCGTTTCCGTCGTTGTCATCAATGAAGGCATACGCACTGCCCTCGACCAAGACGTAGGCGGCAAGGCTATCCTCACCTAACACGACGATATCGGTATTTTTTTTAAACTTACGAAGCGTCGCAGAGCGTTCTAAGTTTGCGCGTGCTTGGGCTGGAAATACGTTGAAAAAGTCAATGTCTGCTAGTGAGGGGGCATCGGCGATAGTGTTCATATAACTTTATTCACTCACAGCAACAATATGAAAATTAACAGCTTGAACGACACGATGTTCGCTGACTTTGGAGCAGGACCCAGGTGATATTTGCGTACCCCAGATGAATAGTCTACTGCGCTAGTTCACGTTTATGCAATGGCCTATTTGCGTTAGCTTGCACACCTGGGTTAGCTCACTATTCATAGGGTGAGTTGTTCTATCAGCTCCACACCATTTAATGTCAATTACTTGGACGTTAATGAATAACGGTTGACCGACACTGGAAATAACGATTTAAGGCGCAAAGTATCAACCGTCAATATAAGCATGGCAATGGATACTAATAGTGCTGCAGCCTGAGCTATTGGGTTTACCCAAAGCACAAATGCGTGAAGTATTAGCCCTGATACAAACAGGATGACAATGCCACCCAATAGCCAGGACTTCGACATGAGCGATGAAACCGCAGCTTCGGTAACCTCCGATGCACGTCGTCTACTGGCGATAAGCAACAGCACTGGGAAGACGCCGGCAAGTACGGGTGTTAACAATGCGCCTAACAACTCCAACGGCGCCGTGAAAGAGGACGTACCGGTGTAAAACGTCCATTGGACATAGCAAAAGACAGCAAACATTGGCAAGACCGCTGCAATCATTGAAGCACGTTGCTTTAACCAACCCGATGAAACCGATGATAGTTTCGGATCAAATATCTCTTTAGATAAATTAAAAATACCTAAACCAAAGTGTACCGAGCTCATACCCAACCCAAGCACCGCAAACACAACGCCTAGAATGTATATGCCAGGACCAATTTTATTCGCCAAAGGCACTAAGGCTGTGCCGGTCTCACCGAGCAAACCCTCACTACCTACTGCACTGGCAACACTCACGGACCAAATGCAATAAATTACAATAGCAACGATCATTGCGGCTGCTGTGCCACGTTTCAACGAACGACCACTGGGGTCTTGCTCAAGAACAGTTTTCGCACAATTGCTAACTGACAGATGTCCAAAATAGGACACCAGCACGACGCCGAATACGAGTTTGATATGTGACGAATCAAACGACTGCCCATTCAACAACGGCACATCGGTATGAATAAAATTGTCAAAAGAAGCGTGGCTTAGCGCAATAGCTGATATCAGCAGCAATATCGATATGTTAATTGCACCGGTAACCAGCGCAGCTGCCAACGTGCCGGTGAGCGTTTTACGAAGCGTCAGAACCAACCCAAATGCAAACACAACCGTTACCCAAATGGATTCTGGTAAACCTGTTGCAGCACTTAAAATAGAGGCAAAACCTGTGTAGTACGCGACAAGAAAAATGCAGCACAACAAAAACAACGACACACGCAATATGACAGATGCGTAGATGCCTAAGTAGTCTTCAACCAGCTTGCCAATAAACGCATTTCCATTTCTGACAGATTCATTGCGCGCACTCGCCTCGGCTAAATAAGACACGGTGAGAAGATTGATCAGCCCCAACACAATGAGTAGTGCAACACCTGCCAACGGACCTACGCTTGCAAACGCAATGGGTAGAGCCAAAGTTCCAGCACCCACAGTTTCAGTCAGCGTTAAAGCAAAGGCTATCCAAAATGGTGAAAGCCCTTTCAACCACGAGCTTAGAAGTCCTGATCGGCTTGTATGATTGGCAGTAGCAACGTTTGCAGTAGACATCTCGGCACCCATCTTCGTGAGAAATTAACTCGAATGCGCACCATTTCTGTTAAAGCATCAGAGGCTACGCTCTGTTGACTTGAGGAATGTTGCAGTTGCATTGAGATTCTCACTAGAAGGTTTTTACCGACGTAAATACTCACCAAACAGATTGGTAAGATTACCCAACTCTAAAAATTGACTTTGATCAGACGACAGATTCGCCTGTTATCTAACGTCTCCGACCCAACGACGTTTAAGTACAGCCCAGTCATCACTGCCTAAATACGTCAGCAGCACGCGATTCAATGGCTCACGTAAATCGCTGCCAGGCGGCAAAGCAATGCCGTAATCCTGACGCCCGAAAATACCGGGCACCATCTCTACAGTGTTCGCATAGGATTTTTCCACCAAGTGGCGTAGCAACGGTCGGTCGTATACAAAACTTTCCACACCACCGGTTGCCACGGCTTCTATACCTTCTTGCACGCTTTTATAAGGGGCGAACCCTAGTCCATTGCTTCGAAGCCAATCATCAGAGGCAGAATCAGTGATTGAGCCTGTGGTGATTCCGGACAAGTCGCTCGGGCCCTCGACCTTTTGCTGCAGCTGTTGTGCGGTTAGTGAAGAGGCGATCATGCCGGTAAATGTGGACGTAATAATGAGGGCCGTAAACATCCAGATTAGACCAACCAAACGTCCAGCCCAGCTACGCGGTGCCATATCACCGTACCCAGTTGTTGTCATGGTGACCGCAGAAAACCAAAATCCATCAGCGACGCCCTCAATACCTGGCCGAAATTCTTCCTTGTTATTTCGTCGCTCAGCCAGCCAAAAGAAAAATCCGACAAAGACAAGCAAAAGCACCAGTAAACAGACAGCCTGCAAAAATGACTTAGATACCAGACGACTGAGCATGCTGACCAAACCTGTAGGCTCATGCGGAACAGCGATTCCGTACCCTGTGGTAAAAAACGGGTGACTAAAGTCAACCAGACGCTCGCGCTCATGGGTAATCGTAGTGGCCGCAATGCTGGCATCAAATCGTCCATCGGCAACGCCTTCAATCATCTCTGCCAGCGTCGCCTCCTCAAATCGGAAAGAGATATCCAGTTGCGCGGCTAGGGTCTCCCACAACGATATAGATAGGCCGTACCACTGATTTTCAGCATCTAGCATGGCAAAGGGCGGAGCCTCTTTTGTCGCGACGACGAATTCTTTGTCTTGCGCCACAGCGGTTGACGGACTTAACAACAGACAAACAATCAGCACCCCTGCCATGAACACAGTAGCGAGCGCATCGCTGCCTTTAGATAGAGGTATAAATATGGCATTCATTATGGTGGCTCGCACTGTTTTATCTCTTGTATACCGACATCGCTACCCTCGAGTATAGCGGTGGATTCACACCACGAATAATACGATGTTTGAGTGCCGACGCCGCCACGCACACAGCGAATAAGAATGGCCCTACGCCTACCGCTTTACGCATTATAATAAACAGCTCAGGCACTGCAGGAACATAACCGAGCCCGTGAAATCAGACATAAACAAGCTTTTAAAGAAGAACGAGAAACTGAATCATCTTGATGATGCCAAGGTGATCAGCCATGTGCAGCGAGATAGCGGCGATTGGGTGAAAAACACCTTGATGCTTGAAGGCTACGACGTCCCTTTCAAGTACTCCAGAAAAGAGAGATACAAAAACTTGGAAGGTGGCCGGGTAAATCTCACTTACTACGCACAAACTGAGGATGTGGCAGGTATGGCGTTTGAGAGTATGAAAGTGGTTCGTATTCGCAGGAGCTAAATGGCGGTGTGTTCTCAATTCGACCGGCATGCACGCTAGGCGGGTGGACGTAAAAATAGCGGAATGCCATCAATAACTCAGGTGCTTATTCCCAAATAGAAATAGCATAATATCGACTAGTCGAACAAACAGAATGCCTTGCATGTTGTTCCACAGCGAATGTGCCGATACGCTCTATACCCAACCGTGTTAATTGAATCTTGTGAAAAACATATCCTCCCACTACACGACGTTCTTTAATAGCCCAGCACCACAGGTGATGTTGGCAGCCACAATGCTAGGGCTCAGCGCCTGCAGCGCAAGCAACACGTTGGACCCGGATAATCTAACAACCGCTGCGAATACGACTTACCCGACCTCTACCGAACAGTCATTAGGCGCTACGGTTGACGAGGGGAATGCCACCATAGATTCAGCACAACCAGACACCAACAATAACGCAACTCCCGATATTGGAGCAGCGATACCTGGGGACACTGGCGATACCACTGAGTCTCTAGACCCAGACGTTACAGTTTATTGCAGCGCACCCACAACGTACATGCAGCAGCGAACCCTACAACTGATCAACGAGGCAAGATCACAAGCTAGAAGCTGCGGGACTGAATCATTTGCAGCAACCACAGCTTTGACTTGGAACACGCAACTACTGCAAGCCGCCAATTTACATTCCGCTGATATGACCGAGCACAATTTCTTTGACCACACCGGTAGCGATGGCAGCACAGTGTCTACCCGTGTTGATGAAACAGGCTACGACTGGAGCACGGTTGGAGAGAACATAGCGGCAGGCCAAGATAGTGCCTCAGAGGCTATTGCCGGATGGTTGAGTAGTCCGGGGCATTGCAGAAACCTGATGAACCCAGACTTTACTGACGTCGCCGTTACCTGCGCTGAAGACGCAGGTGCCGACTACAATAGGTATTGGACTAACGTGCTCGCAGCACCACGCTAAATTACGCGCACCAAACTCAATCGCTAGAACCAAGCAGGCCCATCGAGCAATAACGGAATTCTGTAAACAGATGTGGAGGCCGTAATAAAAAGCTCGTTATGATCTGGCCCACCGAACGTAAAGTTAGTGGACTTTTCAGGAATAAGAATGACACCTAATAGTTCAGCGTTGGCGTTGAGCACATGAACACCGCCCGGACCATTGCACAGAAGATGTCCGTGGTTAGATAGCTTCATACCATCTGGCCCTCCTACACCTTCTCCAGAAATTGTCGCCCATACTCGCTCATTGCTGAGCGTTGCATCAGCCTTGTTGACATCAAATACTTTGATGTGCGAGGCAGGTGTGTCGTTAACAAAGAGCTGGGAGCCGTCCAGTGAGAAACACAAACCATTAGGTTGTTGGAAATTGTTAGCCACTTGAACCAGTGTCCCATCGGTGTGTAAACAGTACACGCCACGGTGTTCTAATTCTATGTCTCTGATGACACCTAATTCTTCACGTGTTCTGCCAAACGTGGGGTCAGTGAACCACAGTCGGTTGTCTTGATCGGCCACGATATCGTTGGGACTGTTTAAGCCCTTACCTTCAAATTCTGTGGCAATAGGGACAATCAGTTTTTGGTCGTGCTCCAAACGGACCACTTGAGAGCTGGCGTGTTCGCACGTAACAATCACCCCATTCCTATCAAACGCATTGCCGTTAGCTTGATTCGAGGGCGTACGAAAAACCGTACACCCCTCTTTTTCCGTCCAACGATGCTGAACACTTTTCACGATGTCTGAAAACATCAGATAGTGTTCGGTTGGGTGCCATATAGGCCCTTCAGTGAAACCAAAGCCTGTGGCTATGGGTTCGAGCTTGGCGTCGGGGGATACGAGTTGGTGGAAATCATCATGTGCTACACGGAACATTGTGATGTCTTCAGTGTTTGGTTTAGGGTCAATAGTAAATTGTT
>CALKLO010000149.1 GCA_937991945.1 uncultured Granulosicoccus sp. | reverse complement strand
ATGGCATTGGTATCTGCACTGGCTAAGTCGGCAAGGCAGGCAACACTGTATGCCTTTATCTTATGGATCAGCGTATCGCTGCTGGTCGGTTATCTGCAGGCGCGTTTTGGTCCTTTGACCTTATTAGATTGGGCATTGCCTGGCTCACAAATTGGTCAGCTACTGCGTCTGTCCAATTGGGATACGCTTAATTTTGCCGCAATACCGATTGTTCATACCGCGTTGTTTCTGGTGTTGGGCGCCATTACGATGAAGCACAAAGACCTATGAACCCTATTGAAATCCAAGGACTAACTAAGCGCTTCGGTTCAACACTTGCGCTGGACAACGTCACGCTATCGTTGCCTGCTGGCGAACCCATTGCGTTAATAGGACCTAACGGAGCAGGCAAGACAACACTGCTAAGCCTGTTGTGCGGGTTTATAAAACCGAGTAGTGGCACTGTTTCCATTTTAAATGAAGCGCCGGGTTCGCGAGCGTTGAATGGTCGTTTGTCGGCATTGCCACAAGATGCTTTGCTAGACCCGCGGTTAAGTGTCGGTAGACAGCTACGTTTCTTTGCACGCCTACAAGGCATGGGACGTAGTGAGGCCCGCTCAGAAGTAGAGCGTGTGTTGCACCTCGTCGATCTACTCACATCAATGGACACTAAACCATCGGAGCTATCGCACGGTATGCGTAAACGCATAGCCATTGCACAAGCGCTATTGGGTTCACCAGATCTCGTATTGTTGGATGAACCAACGGCTGGTATTGATCCGCCAAATGCAAAAATGATTAGAGACTTAGTGCGTGAGCAATCAGCGCACACAACGTTCATCGTTAGCTCGCATAACCTTGATGAGTTAGAACGCTTATGCGGTTCGGTGGTTTACTTAGAAAACGGCCGGTTAATCAGTGTAGGGCCAGTTACCGATGACTCAGACCATGAGTTTATAACGTTGCGTATGGGAACCGTTCCAGAAGCAGAATTCTTACAGGCCGCGCAACTGTTACCCAGCATAAGAGATGTCACTAAAACAGCTCAAGGCGATTACCTTATTCGCACTGATAACGACTTAGAAGCTAGTGCCAACATCATGCGGCTGCTTGCGGAAAAAAATTGGCGTTACCGTCAATTGTCACGCGGCAAATCGTTGGAAGAACGGTTGTATGGGGATCAGCGATAGGCAAGGTGAAACCTACCGTTGATCAGCTAAATATTATCTTTAATAATATGAACGTAGCTGCAACAGTAAATAGGGCGGTGCCAACTTTTCGGCCTCTACGCCATCGTGACCTTGCGCTTACTTCCTGTGGCTTGGATACAGGGTTAAAGCTTTCGCCAAAAAATATAAATCCGAAGTAGGGAAGTAGCAGCAACAAAAATAAATACAGCATATTTGCGAAGGACCCTCTTGGTCACAAAACTAAATTCAATTTAGCTTATCGCGGATACCGCCATTGTTGTAGATCCAATAGGTAACATCGGCGGTGAAGATGCTTAGATAGCCTGCATTTAAGTGTGCACATTTCAATCACTTGATGAACGAGTGATGATTAAACCGCGCGGCGATTTATTAAGTTCGAGTTAGATTACTAAACAGCTAGCTTCTCAGCGCATTCACACCCATTTCAATCAGGGCAATGATTAGCGCGAGGATAAGAGCCAAGGTGACTACAGCAGAAACCGCAATGGCAGCCTCTAAATAGGACTGATGTATACCTGATGTAAGAACCAGGTAAACAGCAGACGCTGTAAAGAGAAGAAAGCCAAATCGTCGCCCGCGGCGCCAACGAGGTACGGCGGTATATTCATCCGGTTTAGACCACGGATTTATCTTTTTTGCAAAAGCCAAAAATCCCAAATAAGGAATTAAAACTAAAAGGACTGTGTACAGCATTAACCGCAAAACCTCTCAGGCTACAAACTAAAATCAACCTAGCGGTAATGTTATCTCTTATAGCGCCGTCGTTGTGAGTTAGAAGGTTTTATGACACTGAAGATAAAGCGAAAAATGAACTCAGAGGATGGGCAGGGTTTTAAGAAAATTGATTGGGACACGTTCAAAACATCTCTGGTAAGCGCTTGCATACAAAATTTGCCGCATTTAATGTGAGCTATTTTGCAGTACTGAACCGACTCAGTTGACTGACTAGGCTCGACACATTTCTGACTACGGTAATTTAAAAAACTGTGTCAGATTCCAATTGTGAGAGCTGTGCACATAAAGCGATTGAACCGAACCGTGAAAGGTGATCAGTAAATCGGTTGTTTATTTAAATCAGCGCCGTAGAAAAAATATAACCGCAATACCTGCAAGCATGGTCAGTGGTAGGTTCCGACTAAACCAAGCGACCGCCAAAGCCACGCTGCCAGCTATCCATTCATTGGGTCCGCCAGATAGTAGTAATACAGATACCAGTGACACAATAAGGCACCCTGGTAGTGCATTGAGTGCACGTGCCCAAGGTCCGGTTGTGGGCAATTTCTGACCCAGAAGCACACCGCCCATGCGTATGCTGAATGTAGCAGCAGCCAGCACCAATATTACGACCCATGTATCACTCATGTGGAAGCAACCCAGCGATAAGCGCTCCCATGCAGCCACCTAGAATGAGCGACCACGATGAGTCCAACATTCCGGAAAGAAGGGCGATGGCGACGGTGCCGATGGAAACCAACCAAGGCAGTAGGTCTGGCTTGCCTCGCCACAGTGATCGAGCAATGGCTATGAACGCGGCGGTAAAGGCGAAATCCATGCCGAGTGCTTTGGGGTCTGGAATGGCATTAGCGAACATCACACCGCACACTGTAGACACCACCCAAGTAACGAATAGACAGGCACCCCCACCGACTAAGTACCAGTAACCGACTGATCGTCCTTTTGCTCGGGCAGATAACATGAGCGCCCAATTCTCATCGGTGGTCATGTGCGCGCCGATGATTAACTGCCACCAAGGTCTGTCTTTATAGACATCGCGAATGGAGGCGGTGACTAGCAACATGCGCAAATTTATCGCAATAGCTGCTACAACGGCTGTCATAGCACCCGCACCAGCTACCAGTCTTTCTACGGCTAAAATTTGTGAGGCACCGGCAAATACGATGGTGCCCATGACACCGATTTGCAGCTCACTCATAGCCGCTTGTGCCGCCAGCAATCCAAAGGCGAGTCCGTAAATTGCCACCCCCAATGCCAGTGGCGAAATATCTTTAACGGCGCTCCAAAATTCTTGTGAGGGTGTTGAGGTGTTCATGCATTGAATAGTACCTGAGAGAGCGAATACGCCGTCGTACTACCCTTCCGTCGTTCTAATTTCCAGCTTTCCTGTTAGGGTTCTGTGTACCGGACATTTATCTGCTATCTGCATTAAACGCGCTCGCTGATCAGCATCCAAATCACCGTGCAAGATGACCTTACGTTCAATGACATCTAGTTGCGCGGGTTTGTCTTCGCATTGGTCGCAATCCTGATTGTGTTCCCGTCCATGTTTAAGAACCACTTCAGCGTTGTCTAACGGCCATTTTTTACGCCCTGCATACATACGCAGTGTCATGGCCGTGCAGGTGCCAACGGCTGCGAGTAAATGCTCATAGGGGTCCGGCCCTGCATTGTTACCACCAACACGCACGGGTTCGTCAGCGATCCAGTGGTGAGTATCGCTAAAGACATCGAGCATGAATTTTTGATTACGCTCAGTGACGGTTATTTCACCGTCTACGACATCAGGTCTTGATTCAGGTTCGTCAGCTTTTACCTGACGCATTGCCCATGCGGCAATAACATCGGCTACGTATTCTGCATCTACCGCTTTGGTCAGTAAGTGGTTGGCATCGTCTAAGCTGACAAAGCTTTTAGGATGGTGTGCCGCTTTATAAATACGTTCAGCTTCGGAAATATTAACGGTGGTATCAACCGGAGAGTGCATGACGAGAAACGCTGCTTTTAAGCGTCCAATGTGCTCGACCGAACTTTGATTGATATCGTCAAGAAATTGCTTTTTGATCACAAACTTTCGACCGGCAAGATTTACCTCGGCCTCACCCTTTGCTTCTATCGTGTCAATGTCGCAGGCAAACTGAGCAGAGACATGTTGTGCATCGGCAGGTGAGCCTATGGTGACAACGCCTTTGCATTCAGGCACTCGGTGTGCGGCATTAAGGACTGCCGTGCCGCCCAAACTATGACCTATTAAAATGGACGGTGGCATGCCTTCGTCGCGTAGGTGGTCGGCGGCTGCTACCAAATCGTCAACGTTGGACGAAAAATTAGTATTGGCAAAATCGCCATCGCTGTTTCCCAAGCCGGTGAAGTCAAAACGCATGACGGCATAGCCGCGTTTTACCAAAGCACGTGCAATGCGTGAGGCTGCTGCTATATCTTTGCCGCAGGTAAAGCAGTGCGCGAACAAGGCGATTGCAACAGGCTCCCTATCGGGTGACTCGAGTAGGGCCGCTAGCTGCTCACCCGTTGAGCCTTCGAATTGAAATTTACGTCTACTTGGCATCGGAGGTCGCCTCTGCAATGGCAGTTTTGATTAGGGGGAGTGTGTGTAGCATGAGCAGAGGTTGCGCTGCGGCTGTGGGGTGGATGCCGTCGGGTTGAAAATACCCCCGATCCTCAGCGATGGGTTCTAGCAAAAAAGGCAGAAACAAACTGCCCGAGTTTTCAGCCGCTGCTGAAAATGCTTTTGCAAATAAGCGTAGGTAGGCAGCTCCATAGTTTGAGGGGATCATCATGCCTTGAATCAGCACCTGGGCACCGTGGTTGTGAGCCATCGTTGCCATGTCCTCAAGGTTTTTCTGCAGGGCATTGGTGGGGTAGCCTCGTAATCCGTCATTTCCGCCGAGTTCTATAATCAGTAAATCAGGGTCGAATCGGTCTAGAGCGCCTTGCAGGCGTCGTAATCCGCCGCCGGTTGTGTCTCCACTAATGCTGGCATTGGTGAAATCGACGTCAAAGCCTTCTTTTTTTAGTTGGTTTTCGGCTAGCGCCACCCAACCGTCAGATTCACTGATTCCATAGGCAGCACTGATGCTATCGCCCATGACGAGTACCTTGTAGCCCTCAGCACGCGCCGGGAAGCTCAGCACTAAAGCCATTATGAGAATAAATCGAACAGTTACTATGAATCTCATCGCTTGTTCATCTCGAATAAAACCCTATTATTTGCGCATACGCGCTTCGTGATCGAATTTTGCCCGCTAACGGATGTCGGTATTAACATCCTTACCCTAAAGTAACGAGCAAGCATGGCCAGTCAGACCGAACAGAATACAGAAAGTGCCCGCACAAAAGAATCAGAGATAGTCCTGAGTGGACAGGCAATTGCGAAGCACGTCAGCGGGCCAGACGGTAACTTGACCATACTGCATGCCTTGGATATTGATGTGAAGGCCGGTGAGACAGTGGCTATTGTCGGCCCTTCCGGCTCTGGTAAATCCACTGTGCTGGGTATATTAGCGGGACTGGACACGCCATCTGAAGGGCGCGTTGAATTACTTAACCAACCACTATCTGAGCTAGACGAGGATGCCCGAGCACGCTTAAGAGCAGGGCGAGTGGGTTTTGTCTTTCAAAACTTTCAATTACTGCCAGGGCTTACCGCTTTGGAAAACGTCATGTTGCCGCTAGAAATCGCAGGCGATGCCGATGCCGCCAAAAGAGCCAAAGCCATGCTGGATCAAGTCGGTTTAGCTGAGCGAGCGGGGCACCTACCGTTACAACTCTCCGGTGGTGAGCAGCAACGAGTGGCCTTGGCCAGAGCCTTTGTCACCAATCCCAGTGTTTTATTCGCCGATGAGCCGACTGGTAATTTGGATAGTGATACTGGCGAGAAAGTGGTCGAGTTGATGTTCTCTTTGCGTGAGCAGCAAGGCACGTCAGTGGTGTTGGTGACACACGACAGCACGTTGGCGTCCCAATGTGATCGTATCCTTCGTATGGGTAACGGTAGGTTAGACGCTGTATGAATCTATCTAAACAGCTGAAGTTTGCTTGGCGATCGTTAGCCCGTGATTTGAAAGCGGGCGAGTTACGGGTATTAGCCCTTGCATTATTAGTGGCTGTAGCCTCAGTAACGGCCGTTGGGTTCTTCACCGATCGAATCGGCCGAGCCGTTGAGCGACAAGCCGGGGATGTGTTGGCTGCGGATCTCATAGCAACCTCTGGCTTTCCATTGCCAGAAGCACTTATTGAATCTATTGACGGGCGTTTGCTCGATTCTGCGCAGCACATCCGTTTCCCAAGCGTTGTGGTCAATCAGCGTGATGAGTCGCAATTGGTTGCTGTCAAAGCTGTCACCGATGGGTACCCACTGCGCGGTACCTTAAAATTAGCAGACATAGAAACGCCCAGCGTTGCACTGCCACCGGGCAACACGGCACCTGAAGCGGGCTCTGTGTGGGTTGATGGGCAATTGTTGTCAGCGTTGGATCTGAGCGCGGGCGACACGCTGGAACTTGGCGCTAAAACGTTCACCGTCAGTAAGGTCATATTGTTTGAACCGGATCGTGGGCAAAATGCATTTGAATTTGCACCGCGCGTCATGATCGGCATGGATGACTTAGCCGATGCCCAGTTAATCGGTGAGGGCAGTCGCGCACGCTATACGGTTTTAATGTCAGGCCCCAATACCGAATTGGTTAAGGCACGTGACAGCATAGAGGCTGAGTTTTCAGATCAAGTTCGCATACAAGGTGTGCGCGATGGAAGCCCACAGATGAAGCGCGCGTTGGATAGAGCGCAACGCTTTTTGGGTTTAGCCTCTGTTGTAACAGTGCTTCTGGCCGGTGCCGCTATCGCACTGGCTGTCAGACACTTTGCGTTTCGTCAGGCCGATGCCAGTGCCGTTATGCGCACCTTAGGCGCTACGCGTAATGAGGTCATTCTTTGGCTATCAACACGACTTGCTCTAATCGCCATAGTGGCTTCCATTGCAGGTATTGTTATTGGTTGGTTCGCACAACTTGTGTTGGCAAAATTGCTAGCAGGCTGGTTTGGTTTAACGCTTCCCGCGCCGGGTATTTTGTCACCTGTGATTGGCATGTTGACAGCCTTCATCGCATTAGCAGGCTTTGGCTTGTTACCGATTATTAAAGCTGGTCGCGTTAATGTCATGAGTGTTTTACAAAGAGATTACTCAGGGCTAGACAGCAGCTCTATTGTGGCCAGCGCCTTGGGTCTTATTGCAACGTTCTTAGTCGTCTTCTTATTATCGAAAGATGCACTGTTAAGCGCCATTGTGGTTGTGGGTGTCGTTGCAATGCTGGCCGTGTTCGCGGTGTTTGGTCGGTTAATGATAAGCGCTGTCAGAGCCATGGCGGGGCAACGCTTCCGACTCAGTACCGCCGGTTTACAGCGTCGCGCTGCGAGTAGCATTGTTCAATTGTCAGCCTTTGCCATGGGCATCATGGCGTTATTGCTAATTTCTATTGTGCGTGTTGATTTGCTGGCAGCCTGGGAGCAAGATTTACCCGCCGATGCCCCCAATGTGTTTGTGGTTAACATACAGCCCGATCAAGTCGAAGGCTTAGCCGCTCAACTTGAATCACAAGGCATAGAGACCACGGGTATATACCCCATGGTGCGAGCCCGGTTAATCGCTCACAATGGCGAGCCCATTGCTAGCGACGATGCTACTGAAAGGCAAATGCGACGAGCAAGACGTGAGTACAATTTATCGTTCTCTGACACGGTGCCACTCAATAACGAGATTGTCTCTGGAGAATGGTGGGAAACCGATGGCAGTGCGCCACCGTTATTGTCCATAGAGCAAGAGTGGGCTGAAGAGCGCGGATATGCCATTGGAGATACATTAACGTTTAAAGCTGCAGGGGTTGAGACCACGGCAACGGTTGCTAATTGGCGTGCCGTTGATTGGGAGTCATTCCAAGTTAACTTCTTTGCAGTATCGTCTCCAGCAATGTTGCAAGGCCTGCCTTCTACTTATGTAACAAGCTTTCATATAGAGGGAGATTTTGCAGCTGCAACAACGGGTTGGGTGCGTCAATTTCCTGGAATTGCAACGCTCGATATTGGTGCGATTATTACTCGTGTAAAGTCTCTGATGGATAGAGCCTCTTTAGCTGTAGAATATGTGTTTCTGTTCACACTGTTAGCAGGCTTTTGCGTGTTGTTGGCAGCGGTACAAAGTAGTCAGGGTGAGCGTATACGCGAGTCGGCGTTACTCAGAGCCTTAGGTGCTTCGCATAAGCAATTGCGCGAAGCTGTTGTTTTGGAGTTCGCCATTCTGGGGGCAATAGCAGGGTTGTTGGCAGCAGTGTTTGCCAGCGGCATAGCCTGGTCATTGAGTCAGTATGTGTTTGAACTTCCGTTTAGATTAAACGTGTGGTTATGGGTTATCGGTGTATTCGGTGGGGCTTTGGGAATTTCCACAGCAGGCTACCTAGCAACAAGACGTGTGCTGTTCACGCCTCCTATCGTGGCGTTGCGTCATGCCAACTAGCCAATAGTGTATTGGCAGTTGTTGTGTCGTGAAACATACCTTTAGCGCAGATGAGTCGGCTATAGAAACCCTAGAGTCGGCACAAACCTATTTGACAGACAATTGCACCCGCAATCAGGCGTTGATCATTCGGCGTGCGGTTGAGCATGCTTGGGAAATAAAAGATCAAGCAACGGGTTATCCAGATCCGTTTCATGTCGCCTCCCAGCTCAAGCACATGCGTGCTGATGTGCCTATTATCGTGTCTGCCTTGTTTGGCACCGATATCTCTACCAAAAACCACTCCATCGATTTTATTCACGAACATTATGGGCAAGAAATTGCCCAAATGACGCGTGGCGTGCGTTGGTTAAACGAACTAGAAATCAGCGATGCGTTTGGTTCGGGTGATCAAGCTGAGACACTTCGTCGCATGGTGTTGTCCATGGTCGAAGATGTTCGAGTGGTGCTGGTCAAGTTAGCGTTTAGAACCCAGCGTTTATATAACTTTGTAAAGTCGGGCTCTGAAAGAAGCTTATCGGTTGCTCAAGAAACCCTCACTATTTATGCGCCTTTAGCTAACCGTTTAGGTCTGGGGCAGCTAAAGTGGGAGCTTGAGGACATTGCTTTCAAAATAGTAGAGCCGCAAGCCTATAAGCGAATTGCTGGCGCCTTGGAAGAGAACCGGTCGGCACGCGAAACGTACATCACCGATTTTGTTGCAGACCTTAACAACCGGGTTGATACGCAGGGCGTTGTGAATGCGCAAGTGTTTGGCCGCCCCAAACACATTTACAGTATCTGGAAAAAAATGCGTGATAAGCGCATCGAATTTTCTGACCTGTTTGATGTAAGAGCGGTGCGTGTATTGGTTGATGATTTAAGCCAATGCTATAGCGTGCTGGGTATCGCGCACAGTTCTTGGCAGCCAATTAGTCGTGAGTTTGATGACTACATAGCGAACCCCAAAGACAACGGTTATCGTTCGCTGCACACAGCAGTTATTGGTCCGGGCGGTAAACCGGTTGAAATACAAATTCGAACTCGCTCTATGGACGATGATGCCGAAAATGGTGTTGCGGCTCACTGGGCCTATAAAGAAGGCAGTCCGGTCGATACCAACCTGCAAAAAGGTATTAACGCATTACGTCAGTTATTAGAGGACGACGATGACGAGAATTTAGTTGAAGGATTTACTCAACAACTGGATTCACAGCGGGCCTATGTGTTTACCCCGAAAGGGGAGGTCATTGATATGACCAAAGGCGCGACGCCTTTGGATTTCGCGTACCACATACATTCTCAAATTGGCCACCGATGCCGGGGGGCAAAAGTAAACGGCCGGATAGTACCGTTGACCTATGTACTTAACAACGGCGATCAGGTAGAGGTACTCACTACACGTGAGCCTGCCCCCAGTCGAGATTGGCTGAATAAATCGTTGGGCTACCTGAACAGTAGTCGCGCCAGAGGCAAGGTTCGGGCGTGGTTCAACCTGCAGGACCATGATCAGCATGTAGCTGATGGGCGCGTTATTTTAGACCGTGAGCTTAAGCGGTTCAAAGCATCGTCCATTGCGATTGAGACGTTGGTTAAGCGCTTGAAGTTTGACAAGCCGAACGAGCTATTCGCAGCCATTGGCCGCAACGAAGTCACCGTCTCACAAATCGTGGGTGCCATTGATCACCTAGCTGAGCCTGTAAAGCGACCGCAGGAGCTCGTTAAGCCTGCGCGACCTGACCGATCTTCCGGTGCTGTGCAGGTTCGCGGTGTTGGAAACTTACTGACCCAAATAGCGCCGTGCTGTCAGCCGGTGCCGCCAGACAGTATTGTCGGGTTCATCACTCGGGGTAAGGGTGTGACCATCCATCGGGCCGATTGCAGCAATATATTAAATTTACGGGAGTCCGAAGTTGGCCGCTTGGTGGATGTCGATTGGGGTGACAACGACACCAGCCGCTATCACGTTGAGATTCAAGTCAGGGCGTTTGACCGGCACGGGCTGCTGCGGGATGTCTCGACGGCACTCTCAACACTGAACGTGGATGTGGTCTCAGTTAACACCCTGAGCGATCAAACCGAACAGACCGCCGACATGAAAATCGGCATGCACGTGTCCAATACCGGCGAGTTGGCCACCGTCATGGATAAAATTCGTCAATTGCGCAACGTGCAGGGTGTCGAGCGGGTCAGTTAGGCCTGTATACTTGTCGGTATGGCAGGTAATACATTCGGCAAGCTCTTCACCGTCACAACCTTTGGTGAGAGTCACGGTCCGGCATTAGGTTGTATCGTTGATGGTTGTCCCCCGGGACTGCCACTAAGCAGTAGCGACTTGCAGCGCGACCTGGACAGGCGCAAGCCTGGCCAGAGCCGCTACACGACGCAGCGCCGCGAGGACGACGAGGTTGAGATCCTCTCTGGTGTTTTCGAAGGAATGACCACGGGCACGCCCATTGGTTTGTTAATTCGTAACACAGATCAACGCTCTCGTGATTACGACAAAATCAAAGAGCAATTTCGGCCCGCACACGCTGATTACACCTATCAGCAAAAATACGGGTTCCGAGATTACAAAGGCGGCGGTCGTTCGTCAGCCCGCGAGACAGCCATGCGCGTAGCCGCAGGTTCTATCGCAAAAATTGCCCTGGCTCAGCCATCGTTTGGTGGCGTGCATATCAGAGGCTATTTGTCCCAACTTGGCCCTATTGTTTTGGATCAATCAGGGTTCGACTGGAACGAGATAGAGAACAACGCTTTCTTCTGGCCCAACGCCGCACAGGTGCCTGAGCTTGAAGCCTACATGAAGCAACTCAGCAAAGACGGCGACTCCATAGGCGCCAAGGTTAACGTGCAAGCGGACAACGTCCCTGTCGGTTGGGGCGAGCCTGTGTTTGATCGGTTAGACGCTGAAATTGCCCATGGACTCATGAGCATCAATGCAGTTAAAGGCGTTGAGATCGGTGCAGGATTTGAGTGCGTCACTCAACGTGGCACAGAGCATCGCGATGAAATGACAAGCCAAGGCTTTTTATCTAATCAAGCCGGTGGCGTGCTTGGTGGCATTTCATCCGGGCAGAGCATTACTGCAGCCTTGGCACTCAAGCCGACGTCTAGCGTAAGACTGCCAGGGCGTAGCGTAGACATTAACGGTAAAGACATAGAAGTCATCACCACTGGGCGTCATGACCCGTGCGTAGGCATTAGAGCGACGCCTATAGCCGAGGCTATGCTGGCGCTAGTGTTAGCTGATCACGCATTGCGAAATCGCGGTCAGAATGCTGATGTTAAACGCACAACCCCTATTATTCCTGCTGATACCTAACGCTAGGATCAGTCAGGTAAACACTATTTTTCTCGAAAATTAACGAAAGCGGATACGTTCATGGGCTACAAAGCCGAAGGCAAGATTGAAAAGATTTTCGATAGCGAAACTAAAGGTGCATCCTTTCAGGTTCGTCAATTTGTTATTGAAGTCAGTGAGGGCCAGTATCCGCAAATGGTCGCGTTTCAACTCGTCCAAGATAAGTGCACGTTAATTGACGACTACTCCGAAGGCGACATGGTTGAAGTCGAGTTTGACTTACGTGGTCGTGAGTGGAACGGTAAGTACTTCACCAACTTGCAAGCGTGGCGCATTGGCCGTGCAGGCGAGGGTGGCGGTAGCAGCAACAACAGTGGTCAAAGCAGCAGCTCGTCTGAGTCATCTTCTCAGAACAACAGCGCGCCAAAGCCAGTACCCGCCGCAGCAAGCTCCGATTTTGACGACGATATTCCGTTTTAGGCCACAGCCTAAACAAGCAGTACCTGCCATGTTGATAGCCCTAGTCGCTTTTACGTTATTAGGGCTATCAACGTTGGCGCAGGCGGTTTGGAAGGTATCTCCGTTCGCCACCTACTAGCCATGACGAGTGGTTTGCCCGACTACTATGTGGACGACGACATAGCCGGTGCCTTGCAAGACCCCACGAGTGTTCAAATCCCATTATCCGCAGTGAGTTATGCCTACGGTGAGGATGCGCTATTTGAACGGGGCGATAAATTCGTTGGCTTATTTCTATGAGTAGATAGCGCTAACGTTTCTACTCACCCTATAGTCCTAACCGTTATTGAGAGTAGCCAAAAAAATGAATGGAGCGGAGAGTCTGGTACGTTCGTTAATTGCGAGCGAGATAGAGGTTTGTTTCTCAAACCCGGGCACATCAGAAATGCACTTTGTCGCAGCACTCGATAAAGTACCCGGCATGCGCTGCATTTTAGGCTTGCACGAAACAGTGGTAACTGGTGCCGCAGACGGCTACGCACGTATGGCCGGTAAGCCCGCAGTAACACTATTGCACACAGGCCCAGGCTTGGCCAACGGCGTCTCCAATTTGCATAACGCTAAGAAGGCCTGGACACCCGTTGTTAACGTGGTGGGTGAGCACGCGTTAAGCCACATAGAACACAACGCACCTCTAACGTCTGACATAGACGGCATTGCTCGCCCCGTGTCGCATTGGGTTAAAACATCGCAAACAGCTGATGAGTTAGCAGGCGCAGGTGCAGAAGCTGTCTTCAAAGCACGGCAACACCCAGGGCATATTGCCACATTGATTTTGCCAGCCAACACCGCATGGGATGAGACCACGCCCATAGCGCTAACACCTAAGGCTGCAAACTCCGATGAGCCAAGCACCAAAGACAAACGCCCACCTATAGATACCGGGCGAGTTGTTTTACCCTCCCGTATAAAAGACATAGCGTCTGCACTGCAAACAGATGATGAAGCGTGCCTAGTACTTGGTGGACACTGCCTAACCGCTGCAGCGTTAGAGCTAGCCGACAAGATTGCACAGCATTGCAACGTAACGTTGTTTGCTGAGACCTTCAAGGCGCGTTTTCAACGCGGAGCAGGGCGCGTAACGGTTCAGGAAATTCCGTATCCGGTAAGCCCGGCTATTGAAGTGCTAGCACCTTTTAAAACCGTGATAAAAGTGTGCGCTAAAACACCCGTTGGTTTCTTTGCCTATCCCGATAAGCCCAGCAAGCTGTGTAGCGAAGATGCAACCATTTTAGAATTGGCCAGTATGTTTGACAACGGCATAGAAGCCTTGCGAATGCTGGTAGATGAAATTGGCGCACAAGACATAAAGCCACGCCTACAAGAAAAA
>CALKLO010000148.1 GCA_937991945.1 uncultured Granulosicoccus sp. | reverse complement strand
TAGGCCCTTCAGTGAAACCAAAGCCTGTGGCTATGGGTTCGAGCTTGGCGTCGGGGGATACGAGTTGGTGGAAATCATCATGTGCTACACGGAACATTGTGATGTCTTCAGTGTTTGGTTTAGGGTCAATAGTAAATTGTTAAGGCCTTGTTGAGTGGTTTTTGTAAACAACCCTGCGCAAAGCGTCAAACTAAAGACGGTTAAAATGGCAAATGAATTTGGATTAATTCATCTCAGATGTTATTTTTAAGGTCACACAAAACAGGGTTTGTAAATTTAAATTACACTCTGAGAATAACGGGCACCGCTAAATAGAGTGATCATCCAGACTAAACATTGAAAGGGCTACAACTCAGCGGGCGTATTGTAAGGCTCACAGGAAGAAAACCTATGATGATTAAAAGGAAAGTGTTTTATGGTGTATCCATCGTTTGGATTGCCGCACTTTATGTTCTCTTTAATTATAGTTTTACGGAAAACGACCCCTCCGAGCTATTACATGTTCTCGGGCTAATGGGTTTCATTCTGAGCTGGATCACTATCCATATTTACGACCGATTTAACTCAGGCCGTTAATGATGAATACTATTCACTCTGTACGCGCCAGTAAAATCCTGGCCGCTCTACTGTTGTTGGCATTCAATGCTGCCTGTGCAACTAAGTTAACATCGCAGCCAGATAATGCGCCTGAAGAATCTGTACCTTCACCCATAACAGTTCAGCGAATAGAACTACCACCTCAACCAGAACCTATAGTCGTTAGCCCTAGTGTCTCTGCCCCTGTGGATGCAGAGGTGTTAGTGCAACCTAACATTGAGATTACAGCGCTCTCTCAAATCCCCTCTGTTAGTAGTCATTTTTGGTCCCGACTTGACCACTATAAATCTGAACCAGAAGGCTATGCCTCTTATACCTACGTGCTAACTGGACGAACCGGTGCGGGGTCTAAGCATGAACGTAGGTTCCACGACCTCGTTGACGCGATAACAACGTCTACATCGAATGACGCACCATCGAATTTAATCGTACCGGTGTCTGATAAGTCAGAGTCGAATGTTTTTATAATTCCCTCCTCAACAGCACTAGCCAAGCGCTATGTGACGACACTTCAAACGGCGGTGAGCCGTGAAAGTCAACGTTTTTCAGAACCAGGGCCTTTCTTGGTGGTGCTTGGTAGCCCTTTAGAGTCTGATCAACGGGGAATCAAAAACATGCTACTGGTTGATTTGACGAACACTCACGAAGGTGCCTTTAAACAAATTGTAAAGACGCTTAAAAACAGACTAATCAGTGACAACGTCTCTGAGGTAGAGATACTGAGATCCATTAAGAGCTTTTTACTAAGCACCTTATTTATTGCTGAAGACTCCCTCGTCTTCGCGAAAGTGGCGCAAGCAGAGTTTCGAGAACTATTTAGTACAGAGTAAAGAATGCATAGTGAGCGGTAATCACTACCGCCCACACGATGCTAAGTCGTTGGTGGAAACTCGATGACATCGCTAAGCACATGTGCCGCTTCATCGAGAATAATATCAGGAGCACCTTCCTCATTGCCATCGTCTGAGTTGTCAGAGGCACCAAACGCTGCGCGGTAAAGCTCGTTGCGCTCTTCACGATCCGCTTCTTGCTCTTCAATTAATGCTTGCCTGACAGTCTCTACAAGCGACACCGAACGCTGTGCTCTTGTTTCACGTTGTGTTTCTAGTTCTTCAATGAGCACATCAAACAGCTCGCTGTTACGGTAGCGGGTTTCATGCTTAGCCTGAATATCAGAGTAGTCTGTCTCAGCCGTCGACCAGGCATCGTATTTAGTGGCAGCCACTTCAGCCCACGGTAGCGCATTGTCTAAGCTGCGTTCGCCTTGTGCATCAGATTCCAACGCAGTTGGAAACAACACATCCGGTATAACGCCGCGATGTTGAGTGCTCTCGCCGTTGACTCGGAAAAACTGAGCAACCGTAATTTTCAGCTGTCCCAATTTACCTTCTCTATCCAGAGGCGCAACCGATTGCACAGTGCCTTTACCAAACGTAGGTTCGCCGACAATGACGCCCCGACCATAATCTTGGATGGCGCCAGCAAAGATTTCTGACGCTGACGCACTACGACGATCAACCAATACGGCTAACGGGCCTTTATAGAAAACAGCCGGGTCTTCATCTACTTCTGCACCCAACTCACCTCGCGAGTTTTTAATTTGAACAACGGGGCCAGACTCTATAAACAAACCGGTCAGCTGCGTTGCTTCATCAAGAGCACCGCCACCGTTGGCTCGTAGATCAATAATGATTCCATCGACGCCTTCCTCAGAGCTGGTTAGTTCTTCAATAAGATTCCGAACGTCACGAGTGGTGCTACGAAAATCCTCTTGTCCTTGAGCCCTTGCAGCACCGTCTAAATAAAACGTAGGTAGATCTATAACGCCAAAACGCCGAGCGCCTTCTTCATCTGGCACTTCGACCACTGAGCTTTTAGCGGCCTGCTCTTCCAATTTAATTTTGTCACGCACCAGCGTTATCACTTTAGGCGGTGAACCGGCAGCCTCACCCTCAGGCAAAATGCCTAAGCGAATGGTTGAGCCTTTTGGCCCACGGATAAGATCAATGACATCGCTCAGTGGCCAACTGACCACATCCACTAATTCATCTTTTGCACCTTGTCCAACACTAACGATACGATCTTCAGCGCTTAGTTGCTCACTTGCCGCAGCGGGCCCACCAGCGATGACGCGTTGTACTACCGTGTATTCGTTTTCTGTTCGTAAGGCTGCACCAATACCTTCCAGAGAAAGGCTCATATTGATGTTGAAATTCTCAGAGGTACGCGGTGAAAAATAGGAGGTGTGCGGCTCTACTGACAAGGTGTAGGCGTTAACGAATATCTGGAACACCTCGTTTGCCGCAAGCTGACTAACACGCCGCTCCATTCGCTCGTAACGCTCTTCCAACGTCTCTACTAATTCTTCGTCAGATTGATCGGCCAAGCGTAAGTTAAGGACATCATTTTTAACCCGCTTACGCCACAGCTCGTTCAGAGCACCTTGTGATTGTGACCATGACTCATCTTCGCGGTCGAAGGTATACGACTCATCAATGGTGAAATCAAACTCAGCTCCTAGAAGCCCACGGGCAAATTCTGCTCTATCCTCGACCCTTGCGCGAAATCGCTTAAAGATGTCAAACACAGGAGACAAACGGGCCGTTTTAATGGCATCGTCAAATTTTAATTGGAACTCGTCAAATTCTTCAATATCGCTGGCTAGAAAGAAGCTCTTCTGAGGGTCCAGCGAGTCGAGGTATCGGTCGAATATTTGTGTCGACAATTGATCGTCAACAGATACGCGGCTGTAATGAAAGCGCTCCATGAGCTGCAACACACCGGCGGTTGCCTGCTGATGCTCAGCAGTGGGCACTAGCGTATCCAATGGTACAGCCTGGTACTCAGCGACAGCTGTGGTACTTAGCAGTAGGCTAAGAGTTAGCAGTAAGGTTCGAGGAGCCGATTTGCCGCCTAGCGGGCCTGCTGTGAGCCGTGTCGTCATATTCTGCCAATAGTTCTGAGCGATCGGAAACTGCCGATTAGAACAACTAGGGTGGCGCTGCGGCATCGGGTAGAGCTCCTTTGCGATCTTATTGGGTGAAAATGACGTGTTCGGTGGTTAATGGTACTGCAGTTTGAGGTGTTACTTTGCAAGACTTGAACCGTGTGGGGTGATTGCAAGGTAGGGCTAGTGGTAGACCTTGAAGTTGGTTGTGGGTTCAATTG
>CALKLO010000147.1 GCA_937991945.1 uncultured Granulosicoccus sp. | reverse complement strand
TCCTTGACGATATCGTTGCACGATTTGGTCGTGTCTATGGCACTGGGTTGCCTGCAGGTAGGTATGGGTTTTATCTTGATTACGCTAGGCTCACGTAGCGTACCTGCAGCTCAAGTTCCCTTATTGGCATTGGCAGAAACGGGTTTATCGCCGCTGTGGGTATGGTTACTTATCAACGAGACCCCCGCGCGCAACACACTGCTTGGAGGCTCCATCGTGCTATGCGCTGTCGCCTTTCAAGGCGTGACAGGCTGGCGCAATAGACAGGCGTAGTTAGACGACAAAGCCCACTAAAGTTGTACGCCATAAGGGCGAGCAACTTTATGGCTTGAGCTACCAGCTAGCGTGATTGGCATGGTTCCAATCATCACGCCATTCTTCGGGAATCGTTGCATCATTCAATAACGTATCAGGGCCTATGCACGGATACATTTGCTCATAGTTCTTTACGGTGGTGCCCTGAACACGATGGTTGATATGCCGTGGTTCAAGTTGCTCCAAGCTCTCAAGGCCTGCTGCTGCAAGTAGCTCTGCTAAATTCTCAACCGTTGCACGGTGAAAGTTTGCAACGCGAGTGGCTTTGTCACTGACCACTAAACCGTTTGCGCGTGCAGGGTTTTGTGTAGCAATTCCCGTAGGGCAATGGTCGGTGTTGCAGCTTCGTGCTTGAATGCAGCCCAAGGCCATCATCATGCCACGCGCAGAATTAACCGTATCGGCACCTAATGCAATCATACGCAGCACATGGAAAGCCGAGAATATTTTACCGGAAGCTATAAGGCGAATTTGATCTCGCACACCAATACCGATAAGCGCTTGGTTTACAAATACCAATGCATCTTTAAGCGGTGTTCCTACTGAGTTTGTCATCTCTGTTGGTGCAGCTCCGGTTCCACCTTCACCACCATCGACCGTGATGAAATCTGGCATTTTCCCACTCACCAGTATCGCTTTGCATATCGCAAGAAACTCATCACGACGACCTATGCACAGCTTAATTCCTACAGGCTTTCCACCAGAAAGTTCTCTAAGTGTTTCGATAAAATCTAGCATTTCCATAGGTGTGGAAAATGCTGAATGAGACGGCGGCGAAACAACATCTTTGCCCATCGGCACTTTACGAATCTCTGCTATCTCAGCCGTCAATTTTGCAGCCGGAAGAATGCCACCATGACCAGGCTTGGCACCCTGCGAGAGTTTGATCTCAATCATCTTTACGATATCGAGCTGTGCGGACTCTTTGAATTGCTCGGGATTAAAACTACCGTCTTCCATGCGGCAACCGAAATAACCGGTACCAATCTGCCAAACGATATCACCACCTTGCTTGTGGTAGGGGCTAAGACTCCCCTCGCCAGTGTTGTGTGAGAACCCGCCTATTTTTGCGCCTTTGTTTAGCGCCTTAATAGCGTTACCGCTCAACGATCCGTAACTCATCGCAGAGATATTAAGCGGCGATGCTAGGTAAGGTTTAGCGCACCGATCGGCACCAAACTTTATTCGCGGGTCCATGTCCGTTGCATGCAAAGGCACTAACGAATGGTTTATCCATTCATAACCTGCACGATTGACATCGAAAATTGTGCCGAAGGGTCGCGTATCTCTCGCACCTTTGGCACGTTGATAAACCAGTGAACGAAACTCACGCGGGATAGGCGCACCGCTGGTATCCGACTCTACAAAATACTGTTGTATTTCTGGTCGAACCGATTCTAGTAAATACCGGAATCGGCCAAAAAAGGGATACAGCCGGCGGATAGTCTGCTTGGTCTGGAACATATCGACCAAGCCAAGCCCGATGATTGGCAGGATGATCAGCAGCAGCCAAGATGCAGGACCCCACAACATGGCGAGCCCGAGCACAATTAAAGGTCCAGTCAATGCGAAAATCGCAAAGTAATGACGCATCAACATACACGTTAATCCTCAATAATCGAACGATACTCGCCTGCCAGTGTATGACAGACGATTGATGCCAATGTTCAACTCACCTGAGAATGCTACGCCTCAGGGCGCATGTGAGGAAAGAGTATGACGTCTCGAATACTTGGCGAAGCTGTGAGCAGCATCACTAGGCGATCAATACCAATACCCTCTCCAGCTGTCGGTGGCATACCGTACTCCAGCGCACGCACGTAATCTGCGTCGTAGTGCATGGCCTCCTCGTCTCCAGCATCTTTGTCAGCGACCTGAGCTTTAAAACGCTCAGCTTGATCTTCAGCATCGTTAAGCTCAGAGAACCCATTAGCGATTTCTCGACCACCGACAAACAGCTCGAACCGATCGGTTACGAACGGGTCATCGTCGTTACGGCGAGACAACGGTGAAACTTCAGTCGGGTAGAGCGTAATAAAAGTAGGATCCATAAGATTCTCTTCTACTGTCGCATCAAAAATCTCTGTTTGAATCTTACCCAGCCCCCAGTTTGGCTTAACCGTTATGTGTAGCTTCTGGGCAATAGCGGTAGCACCTGCCATATCGCTTAACTCATCGGCTTTTACATCTGGGTTGTGAGCCAAAATTGAGTCAAACAGGCTAAGTCGCGTAAACGGCTTTTCAAAATCAAACTCGCGATCACCTTTTTCAGATTTAATTTGCATGGTGCCGACGACATCTTTCGCCAAACCACGGAACATTTCTTCCGTTAAGTCCATCAGTTCGCGATAGTCAGCATACGCCCAGTAAAATTCAAGCATGGTGAATTCAGGATTATGACGTGTGCTCAAACCTTCATTACGAAAGTTTCGATTGATTTCGAATACACGATCAAACCCACCAACAACCAAACGCTTTAAATACAACTCTGGCGCTATACGTAAATATAAATCAATGTCTAAGGCATTGTGATGAGTGACAAAAGGCTTAGCTGCTGCACCGCCAGGTATCACTTGCATCATAGGTGTTTCCACTTCCAGAAAATCGCGCTGCATAAAGAAGTTTCTTATGTAGGCAATGACCGCTGAACGCAGACGGAACGTTTTGCGGGTCTCTTCACTGGTCATCAGATCAACATAGCGTTGACGGTAACGCGTTTCTTGATCGCTAAGCCCGTGGAATTTTTCTGGCAGTGGTCGCAGCGACTTTGTCAGTAACTCAACCGATTGCACCTTAATAGACAGCTCACCGGTTTTAGTAATGAACAGCACACCAGTGATACCCAATATGTCACCCACATCCAGGTGTTTGAAATGCTCATAAATTTCCTCACCTAACGTACCTTGGTGGAAAAAAAGCTGGATGGAGCCACTGACATCTTGAAGGTCTGCAAAACTTGCCTTACCCATGATGCGTTGGAACATCATGCGCCCAGCAACACTGACCGTTACGGCTTCTTCAGCAAGCTCAGCTTTTTCCCGACCGTCGTAGTCGGTATGTAAGTTTGCCGCTAAATGGGAAGGCCTAAACGAATTCGGGAATGCGTTGCCAGCTTCGCGCAATTCACCAAGTTTTGCTCGGCGCTGCTGAATGAGTTGGTTGTCGTCGTCAGTCATATCTGTTTTTAAGTGTTGTGAGCTTGCTGCTAATCGAACGGACTACAGTCCCGCTTTCAAACTTTCAGTAAGGAACGCCGTGATGTCACCATCGAGTACGGCTTGTGTGTTGCTGGTTTCAAGGCCTGTGCGTAAATCTTTTATGCGTGATTGATCGAGCACGTACGATCGAATCTGACTGCCCCAACCAATATCCGACTTACCCTCTTCGACCACTTGTTGGTCTCCTAGGCGTCGTTGAAGCTCGGCTTCGTGCAGTTTAGACTTCAACTGCTTCATAGCTGTCGCTTTATTCTTGTGTTGCGAGCGATCATTTTGACACTGCACCACGATACCGCTAGGCGCGTGAGTGATTCGAACCGCAGACTCTGTTCTGTTTACGTGCTGACCACCTGCGCCACTAGCGCGATACACGTCAATGCGTAAATCGGAAGGGTTAATGTCGATATCAATATCATCGTCTACTTCAGGCGAGACAAAAACGGCAGCAAACGAGGTATGCCGACGACTACCAGAATCAAACGGGCTCTTACGAACTAATCGATGCACGCCAGTTTCGGTGCGTAGCCAGCCATAAGCGTGGTCACCTTCAAAACGGATGGTGGCAGACTTGAGACCAGCAACATCACCTGGTGATGCTTCAATGAGCTCGGTTTTGTAGCCTTGATGTTCGCCCCAGCGTAAGTACATTCTGGTTAGCATCTCGGCCCAATCTTGCGCTTCAGTACCACCACTACCCGACTGAATATCGAGAAATGCCGGTGCAGGATCTGAGTCGCCAGCAAACATTCGCCGAAATTCCAAACCAGCCACTCGCTCTTCCAGACTGGCTAAGTCGGTGGCGACTGCATCTACTGTATCTTCGTCGTCTTCCTCACGCGCCATGTCTAGTAAATCTGAAGCCTCAACCAGGCCAGAATCTAGGGCGTCCAACACATCGATGGTGTCTTGTAAGGTGGCTCGACGCTGCCCTAACTTTTGGGCTTTATCGGGATCATTCCAGACCTTAGGGTCTTCTAGTTCTCGCAGAACCTCTTCTAGTTCTTCCTTTTTGGCGTCGTAGTCAAAGATACCCCCGGAGGGAATCGGCACGCTGCCGAAGATCCTCAATATGAGTCAGGTAGGGATTGATTTCGATCATGACGATACGCGCTAGTAATTAAGGAGAACCTAATCCTTGAAGTTTACCGCAAAGCGGACTGCTCTAGATGATGAACACGTAGCTGAACACTTTGAACATCGCGCCATGTATTGACATCCAGCGAATAAATGGCGAACAAGGGTTGATCTGCCATGGGCTCAACTGAGCAATTAAAGGCTATGGCATCAATTGCAGGTGAACTGGAATCCTCCCAGGAGCGAAGCGTAAGCTTTAGGTGCCCTTTCCCCACCTCTCTGTGATCGACAGCAGAAAAATAATCGGCAAACAGCGGGGCTTCAAAGCTCTGACCCCATGGCATGATGTGAGCCAGTGCGGAGGCATTTCGTAAGGTTCTTTGCTCAGCCGGCAGTGAGCCGTCAACCACATATTCGCGAATGCGCAACGTGTTATCGCAAGCTTGTCGAACCTCCTGCTCAAAAGCTGCTTTGAAGGCATCCAAGTGCTCTCTAGGCAAGCTCAAGCCTGCAGCCATTGCGTGTCCGCCGAATTTTTGGATCATACCCGTGTGTTGAGTGGCAATCGCCTGTAACACGTCACGTATATGCACACCCGGAATACTGCGGGCAGACCCTTTGATGTTGTGCTCATCATCGTTAGTGAATACAACCACTGGGCGGTGAATACTCTCTTTTATTCTTCCAGCCAAAATTCCGATAACACCCTGATGCCAGTCATCATCATGCAAACACAACGAAAAGCTGTCTGACTGACTTAACGAATCTAGCTCTAGTGCTTCAAGCTGCTCATTGGCTGCGGCTCGCATGTCTTGCTCGATGGATCTCCGTTGCTCATTAAACGAATTTAGTCGGGCGGCCATGATCGTGGCTTCATCCGGATCAGTGCACAACAAACACTCCACACCCAATCGCATATCCGCAAGGCGCCCCGCTGCATTTAAGCGCGGACCAATACCAAACCCAATATCTTGGGTGGACATTTTTTCAGCCTCACGACTGGCCGACTGCAATAGCGCGCGAACACCAGGCCGGGTTTGCCCTGCTCGAATACGTCGTAGCCCCTGCTCGACAAGAATACGATTGGTTTCATCCAGAGGAACGACATCTGCCACCGTACCAATGGCCACTAAGTCCAGTAAATCGGCCAGTGGGGCACTCGCATGAGGATCTGACTCCGCGGCAAGCGCGGCCCTCAAGGCTATGAGTGTATAAAAAAGCACACCCACACCTGCCAAATTCATGGCCGGAAATGTCGAGCCTTGCAAGTTCGGATTAACAATTGCTGCAGCCTCAGGCAAAACGTCTGGCGGCAAATGGTGATCTGTTACTAGGACATCAATGCCAAATTCAGTCGCACGCTCTACCCCTTCCACCGAGGCCACGCCGTTGTCCACGGTCACGATCAAGTCAGGTTGGTACTGCTGATGAGCGATATCCACGATAGCGGGCGACAAGCCATAGCCGTGTTCAAACCGGTTAGGAATAAGGTAGTCGAGCTGTTCAAATCCCAAAAGCTGTAAGCCAAGCATGGCAACCGCTGTACTGGTTGCCCCATCGCAGTCGTAGTCACCCACGATCAACACTTTCTCTGAACAGTCTCTGGCCGCAATCAAACGCTCAACGGCAAGATCAATATTGGGCAGTAGATCGGGCCGAGGTAAACCCTTTAGAGTCAAATCCACTTGCGAGGCGTCGGTCAGTCCTCGCGATGCCAACACGCGATGGACTAAAGGATTGTCGTGCAAAGTGCCGTTCACTGATGGCATTGGGCGTTCTTTCACGCCCACCGATGGTGCTTTGAAATCAGAAGCCATGCGTTACTCCTAAGATTTGCCTGGCAACCAACGGCGTACAGAAGCACGAACATGCGCCACACCAGCCACAGCATTTTTTAACCACACATTCTCAGAGCGCGCATGCCGACGGCATAATTCAGGTGTCAGCAAACCACTCTCGCCATCTTCATTAAAGAGTTGAAGCTGAGTAATCTGACCTGCACGAACACGAGCAGATAAAGGCGCAAGCCACTCATTGTTGATGCGATCTGTAGCTTGTTTTAAAGCAGCTTCGTCTCGAACGAAGTGCGCTGCGGCAATTCGGTTATCAACGAGTACCGCCTTACCGGTGCTGTCAGGATTGAAATCAGTCAGCCCTTTGCACGGCACCCCAAGATGCTCACACAAGGCCTTAGAAAATTCATCGTCGGCATAAACGCAGAGTTCACCGATGTCGTTAACACCGCTGGCACTCGGAGCCTTACAGGGTACGCCGCCACCCCAAAACCACAGACTGTTGATAGGCAGTTGGCCTTGAGAGGCTCTCTTTTCATTGACAGGATGAGTATGCAAAAGCATCTGAATTTCCGTCATGAGCCGCCGCCACTGCTCAGAATTATTCCCCGTTGGCAGAAAAGCAGACGCGTTTCTGTTGGCTAAAAACGAAGGCGGGAAACTCTCTAATGATGATCCGTCCCATCCACTCATATACCAACCACGGTCAGCCCCTAAACACAGGTGTAGATCATCGCCTGAGAGAAATTCATTGATTGTCTGGATTAGGCTATCTGCGTCGGCCGGATCAAGATCAAGCATGTCCAGCGGTAGTAATTTTGCGGTATCTCTATCGGCTTGCAAATGCACGGGATCGGCCCTAACAGCCGCCGTATTATTGTCCATAGCCCCTAGCAACAAAGCCGCCGCCGGCAATTGCAAGCCAGTTGCGCCAGATTCCCCTAAACTGTGACATAGAGCAGCCTGCCACGGCAATTGGTCATAATCAGACGCCCATTTCATGGCGGGAGGGCATAAAGACCCTTCTTGTGAGGATTGATACCCATCCCCGCGATTAGGACTCAAATACCCAGGGAAGAGTAACGATATATTGATATCGGTCATTGATAACTAAAAGGTCTGGGAACTCTTGTGCGGTTGGACAATCTCAAAACGTCAGGCGCACCCTTATTCGCTGAGTACGACGCTGATGTTACAGGCTTACCGAGCGTTTGCACCATGCTAGCTGGCGAAAGCCATCCGCTGACTCTTACGTTCTGAACTCGCTGTCCAAATATTGCACAACGTTACTACAATTTAGTTACAGGCACCGTCTTAACGGTGGCTCTCCATCATTAGAGAATACGAAGTATGCAGAATCGAAAGCTGGTAATTTCCGTCATAGTTGTATTAGTGGCTGCCTTCTTCTTTTTCGATTTGGGTCGTTTTTTCAGCCTGGAATTCCTCAAGAGCGAACAAGCAGCGCTTGCTGACTTATACGCAGCCCGACCCATTATGGTGATTGCGGCATTTTTCCTTATCTATATCGTTGTAACAGCACTATCTCTGCCGGGGGCTGCCATTCTTACGCTTGCTGGCGGCGCGCAGTTTGGTTTGCTTCTAGGGCTTGTCATCGTGTCGTTTGCTTCGACCATCGGTGCCACACTGGCATTTTTAGTTTCGCGCTACTTACTACGCGACACCATAGAGAGTCGATTTGGCGACAAGATCCGGACATTTAACGACAACATCGACAAAGATGGCGCCTTTTATCTGTTCACAGTACGTCTAGTTCCAATTTTCCCCTTCTTCTTAGTCAACCTAGTGATGGGGTTAACGCGCTTAAAAACTGGTGTGTTCTACATCGTTAGCCAAATCGGTATGCTGGCAGGAACAGCTGTTTTTGTTAATGCAGGAACTCAACTCGCTAAAATAGACTCTTTAAGTGGAATCCTTTCTCCAGGATTGATTTTCTCCTTTGCTCTACTGGGTATATTCCCTCTCATTGCTAAAAAAATTGTCGACATGATTAAGGCTAAAAAGATTTACGAAGGATTCACTAAACCTGAAAAATTCGATCACGACATCGTTGTCTTAGGTGGTGGCTCAGGCGGCTTGGTGACCTCTTACATTGGTGCAGTAGTGAAAGCCAACGTAACGCTGATTGAAAAGCACCAGATGGGTGGCGACTGCCTGAATACAGGTTGCGTCCCATCCAAGGCGCTGATTCGCAGTGGCAAACTGATGCACAACATCAAGAACAGCCAGAAGTACGGGGTTGAGGAAGCAACTGGTCGTGTGGACTTTGCAAAGACGATGCAACGCGTTCATGAGGTCATCGCCAAAATTGAACCGCATGACTCCATCGAGCGTTACGAAGGTTTAGGCGTCAACGTTGTGAAGGGTGAAGGCCGCATTACATCACCGTGGACCGTTGAAGTGAACGGCACAACGCTAATCACACGCAATATCGTCATTGCTACTGGTGGCTCCCCGTTTGTCCCGCCTATCCCAGGTTTAGACCAGGTGAACTACCTGACGTCACACAATTTGTGGGAGCTAAAAACCCACCCCAAGCGGCTTATCGTGCTGGGCGGCGGGCCCATCGGCTGCGAACTGACCCAAGCCTTTCACAGACTGGGCAGCGAAGTTGTTCAGGTTGAGCGAGAAGGCAAAATCATGGGCCGTGAAGACGCCGATGTGGCGGACATGGTGCTTCAACGCTTTCAAGCTGAAGGCATTGACGTCATGATCAATACAAACGCTGTAGCTGTAGAGGTGAACGGTGACGAAAAAGTACTCGTGTGCGAACGAGATGGCGAAAACGTGAGAGTCGAATTTGATGAAATCATTGTTGCTGTGGGGCGCAAGGCCAATGTCACAGGCTTTGGATTAGAAGAACTCGGCGTTGAGATTTCAGAGCGTGGCACGGTCGCTGTCAATGAGTATCTGCAGACTAACTTCCCCAACATTTACGCAGTAGGCGATGTTGCTGGCCCCTACCAGTTCACCCACGTTGCTGCTCATCAAGCGTGGTATGCGGCGGTTAACTCGTTGTTCGGCTCATTCAAGAAGTTTCGGGTCGACTACCGAGTCATTCCTTGGGCAACCTTTACTGATCCAGAAGTGGCTCGTGTTGGCTTAAACGAGACCGATGCAAAAGCGCAAAATGTGGCATACGAGCTAACGACTTACGGCATTGACGATTTAGACCGCGCTATTGCTGACAGCAGTGACTACGGTGTTGTCAAAGTCCTAACCGTACCGGGAAAAGACAAGATTTTAGGCGTCACCATTGTTGGCGAGCATGCAGGCGATCTCATTGCCGAATATGTCTTGGCGATGAAACACGGCCTTGGGCTTAATAAAATTCTAGGTACTATCCATATCTACCCTACCCTGTCAGAATCCAACAAATACGCAGCCGGTGAATGGAAGCGTGCTCATCAGCCTGAGAAGTTGCTGGGTTGGGTTAAGAAATTCCACGCATGGCGCCGTGGTTAAGCAAGGAGTTAGCAATGGCAGGTATTCAGAACGTAACTGGAAGTTGCCTTTGCGGCAACGTGACGCTGTCTATCAAGGCGTTTGAGCGTAACGTTGTGGCCTGCCATTGCAAACAATGCAGAAAACAGACGGGCCATTTTGTGGCCGCTACCCGAGTGGATAATTCTGAACTCCACGTTGATGGTGCAGGCAGCCTGACTTGGTATCAAGCCTCAGAAGGTGCAGAGCGAGGCTTTTGTAAACACTGCGGCTCTCTTCTGATGTGGAGACGTCAGGACTCAGACAAAACATCCATCATGGCTGGCTGCCTAGATGGCGCAACCGGTCTAACGCTTGATCGCCACATATTCGTTGACGATAAAGGCGACTATTACGATATTGAACCGGGTGCCGCTGTGTTTGCTCAAGCGGATTAGTTACGGTTAATGGTGTAGTGCGCACTACCTTAGCGCTTTTACATTGCCCACAAAAAAGCCCTCAACGAGATACCTCGCTGAGGGCTTTTTTATTTGCCAAGGATCGTTACTACCTAGCTGTATAGACTCGAACGTAGTCGATTTCTAGTGCTGGGTTGTTGAAGTTATTCAGATCATCTTGGTTAGGGAAATGCTGCCCTTCCGCACGTCCTAAGCCACCAGAGTTGGCTGGGTAGTTCGTCCAGTTGCCACCGATTGCTAAGTTCAGCTTGACGTATAACTCTTCAAAGTTGACTTCGTTGTGCTCAAGCTCGCTCACTTGCTCGCCGTCGATCATCCAAGTGACCTTACCTGGCTCCCACTTAACAGCGTAGACATGGTAGTCCTGGCTGTAGTCGGTTCCAGTGTAAATTTGGCCGTTGGGGTATGGCCGAACAAAATTGGCATCGCCAGTTGTTGTAGCCGTTACGTTCTTATAGTAGTGAAACGAGTTGTATACGTACCAAGGCGCGTGACCTAAGTTTTCCATGATGTCGATCTCAGTACGCTGAGTACCTTCCCAAGCTCGGTTCTCATGGAAAAGCCAGAATGCTGGGAAAGAACCAACATGACTTGGAATTTTAATGCGTGCTTCAAAAATGCCAAACTTCTGGCTGAATTTGTCGTGCGTAGTGATAGCACCCGACAAGAAATTCTGCTGAGCAGCAATCTGATCTAAAGAACCGTAAGCCAGCTCACTTGTGCTGGTCTTGAGCGGGTTCTTAACAGCGCGAATGGCTAATCGACTTCCATTAAGTTCGAAAGGATTGTGAACTGGAGCGATGTCAAGCAGGTGCTCTTCGTCTTCGCTGAAAATATTAACGTAGAGCTGATCTTCTCCATTTACGACGCGGTATTCATAACGCTCGCCGTTGTATTCGCCGTCCCAGCGTAAGCCGGTATTCCAACGAAACGGGTTTAGCGCAGTGCCGTCGAACTCATCACTGAACACCAATTCGTAGCCTGATTTTTGATAAACCTCATCGTAGTTATACGATGCAGGGTCAATCATGCTTTGTACGTCTGCCGCATCAGGGTCGCCTGCTGGCGGTGGCGGTGCAACAACACTTGCCTCAGCGACAACCGTTGTCTCCGCTGCGCGAGTTTCTTGCGCAACTTCATTGCTGCCCGCATTAACCCAGAGTTTTACGCTGTTTGAGCGCTGCGAAACAGAACCTTGTGAGTTGGCTGCCACAACCGTCATGGAGTGTTCACCTTCCCACAACCCATAGCTAGTGAAGGAGTTATCGCCCGTCGAACCTGCATAACCGCCGTCGACTGTGATGTCGTAAGAATTGGCGCCAGATACCGGCTCCCATTCCCACTTGACTGTGCCCGCCCCGAGAACAGTGCCTCTGACATCTCGAGGCTCATGCAGCTCAACAACTGGCGCAGGCGCCGTCGCTGTTGTTGTCGCGGAATAAACGCCATCTCCAACGACGAAGCTACGATTCAGCTCTGACGAACTGAACCAATCTCTGACTGAGATTTTTACAGTAGATGTTCTAGATGAGTAGCTGCCATCGGAGGATTTAGCACGCACGGTCATCGAGTGCTCGCCAGCCCAAAGGTTGAAGCTGAAATATTGAGGATCACGGGTAAGCGCTACGTGGCTGCCATCGACAACAATTTCGTACATGTCGGCGCCGGGGACTCTGTCCCATTCCCACTTAACAAGTGATTGACCCACTTCTGTTCCACGCGGATCAGCTGGGACATCGATAGCATAGGCTGTCGTAACACCAAAACCGAACACCCCGAGGAACAAGCAAGTTCTTAAATAATTCTTTTTACGTATCATCGCTTCTTTTTAAAGTCTCGTTGTAGTCATGTTCTACACTATGTAGGGGGCGGCTATCTTGCACCTCTACACACTGCCTAACGTTCCTAGTGCCTAACCAAGCAACACTCATCAGCCCCGTTCCCCTTTGGCCGATAATTGGTATTGCAACGAAATAAGTAATTTACTGCATGGCTATTTCATAGCTGAGGTCAGACCGACATATATGTCGTTAGACCTACCGGAAGCAGTTTAATGTAAATCAACGTAACAGCGCACACTTTAATCATACGAATTCGTAAACTTTTCCAATTTAAATATTGGGGGCGGGTTTATTACGGGCCGCTATACTAACGCCAAGCAAAATGCAATCGGTACTTGGCGTGATTATGAGATGAGTTCGGGCTCACCCAAATGAAAACCTTGACCAAAATCTATACCGATCTCACGTACAGCTTCTAATAAAGTCGGCGACTCAACAGACTCAGCAACGGTGCGTTTGCCCATTGACTTACTGATGTCGCTTATCGCTTTGACCAATGTAAAGTCCATTGGATCGTCAAGTATGTTTTTCACTAACAAGCCATCTATCTTCAAGAAGTCGACCGGCAGTTTTCTTAAGTACGCGAACGATGACAAACCGGATCCAAACGCATCTATTCCAAACCGGCATCCCACTGCGGACAGTTCATCCATAAACGTACTTATCTTAGATAAGTTTGCAATGACGGCGGTTTCCGTAATTTCGAAGCACAACTTTTCAGCCGGAACACCGCTTGCCGCAATAGACTTTATAAGCTGTGCACGAAATTCAGGATCGATAGCGGAACCTGCAGATAAATTAAGCGAAACATGCCGAATACTCGCTAATAAAGAGGGATTAGCCACCAACCAACCTAATGTGAGCTGTATTGCGCGCTCATCGAGAGCAGACATTAAGCCGTAGCGTTCGGCAGAAGGTAAGAACGCCTGCGGAGAGACCATTTCACCGTCAGGCATCTGAAGCCTCAACAACATTTCATAACGCAAACCTTCAGGCTGGTTATGTAAAGGCATAATTTTTTGGCAAGCAACCATCAGACGATCGTCTTCAAGCGCTGTGTTTATTTCCTCCACCCAATGGGTGGCGACTTTACGATTACTAGCGTTACCCTCGCCTTCTCTATAAACAACAACTCTATTGCGTCCTTCATTCTTTGCAATGTAACAAGCTGAGTCTGCAGCACTAAACAAAGACTCGGTATTTTCCCAACGATCATCAACGACCACTAAGCCAACACTGACCCCAACAGTAAAGCGATTTTCTTTCCATAAAAACTGAAAGTTCTCTACTTCATGGCGTATTTGATTCGCTAACTTCAACGCTTCGGCAACACTACACTTATATAAGAGTACGCCAAACTCATCGCCACCCAATCGTGCAAGCACATCACTTTTTCGTACTAGCGAATCAAACAATTGCGCTAACTGCCGCAGCAGTTCATCACCGGCTTGATGACCGCAAGTATCGTTAACAATTTTGAAAGAATCTAAGTCCATGAAGCACAACGCGTGAGCTTGTCGATTTTGACGTGAAAGCTCTAAAGCCTCTTGAACCGTATTTTCGAACGAGCGTCGATTAACCAGCCCCGTCAGTGCATCGTGGTTAGCATGATAGGCAGTGGTTTCTGCTTGGCGAACCGATGCAGTCACATCACAACCAGCACCGCGATAGCCCACAAATTCACGCGAGCGGTTGAACACGGGAATGCCGCTGTACCGGATTACGCGTGTTTCTCCATCGGCAGACCATCGAAATTCAAAGTCTCGGAAAGGCCCGCGAGCACGCAAAAGAGCCAAATGCTCTTCCCAATGGGCGTCATCATTAACATTGGCTGGGTGATCGAGCAGTTGTAGCAGACTTCTGCCAACTATGTGCTCGCGTGGTATGCCCAACACCTTGGCTAAGCCTTCAGAAGCCACTCGAAAAACCAAATCGGCGTCCATTTCCCAGAAAAAATCCGCAGCAGCACTGGCGTAGTGGCGATAACGAATCTCGTTAACACGCAAACGCTTAAGCTCTGTGACTTGATTTTGAGTGAGCGACAGCGCTGTGTTCACAGGGCTGACAGCGGTGGGGTCTGTGACTGCCACGTCAACAAACGATAACAATGTGGCGCGTGAGGCCCCCCACTGCACATGGTTCAATCGGGCAATCAAACGCACTAAACTTCCGGTTTTCGAGGTCGCCTGAAGGTTTACTCGTTTTTGATCACCAGGCACAGAGAGGTCTGAGACGATCGTGTCCAACGCGCGTTGATGCTCAACTTCGCTGAAAATGTCGGATACCCGGCTTCCATCGATAAGAGCCTGAGCGCTGGGATACCCTAAAACCCGCGCAGCATTGTCGTTGGCGAACAAGATAGATTCGCGCGCAATGATCAAGCTACCCTGAATGCCATCATTAACGAGCGTTTGATAGTCGATAGATACGGCTGAGCGTGGCGCATTGATGGCTGGACCACCCAATAAGCGTATATCGACGCCACGAACCTTGTTGTCCTCGCCCAAAACCGGTGTACGTACGATCATAGCGTGTCGTGGGTCAGCTCCATCAGATGACGGGCCTAGGTTGATCGTACTGATGTCTGCTTCTGCCGCATAAATTGTGCGACTATCCAGCGCCATTTGCTCTCGAGCAACATCGCTAGGAAATAGATCGAAGTCGGTTTTACCAATGACATCGTCGGCACACAGACAACCAATGCTATGTGCGAATGCAGTTGAGCATGCTCGGTAGATCAACCGATCGTCTTTTAACGCAACCCTGTCTGAGGACTGCCCAAGATTACCGCCTCGGCTCAGCATAATGCACGACCCACACGTGCACTTTTACACGCATGCGTGCCGCTTAACGCGAACGGGCACATCTTGAGCTGGCTGGCGAGCATCACGGAGTCGTACGTCACTCACATAAAGGTTGTCCCGATTATAGTTCAGATCAACAAGAACCTTTAGTCGATAAGCGCACTTTTTAGGTGCGTTTTACTTATACATAGGCGGCTTAATGGGTTAGTGACCCAGTATTTACCAAATCATTCGCATTAACGGCGGTTATAAATTGCGCCGATACTGACCCCCGACTTCGAACAAAACATCGGTTAATTGACCCAAAGAACACACTTCGACGGCATCTACAAGCGCTGCAAAAACGTTGTCGTTGTTGATAGCACTGTTACGAACGTTGGCTAGCGCTTGAGGTGCATCTGCTTTATTTCTCGCATGAAAGTCTGCCAATCGCTCAATTTGATCGTTTTTCTCATCGTCATTTGAGCGCGCTAATTCGATTTCTATCGGTGCGTCGCCTTCGGGGTTTTTGAACATATTGACGCCAACAATAGGCAGCGAACCATCGTGCTTACGATGTTCGTAGTACATTGACTCATCTTGAATTTTACCTCGTTGATAACCGGTTTCCATGGCACCTAGCACCCCTCCTCGATCGGACAAGTTATCGAATTCTGCCAGTACCGCTTGCTCGACAAGCTCGGTCAACTCTTCAATAACAAAACTGCCCTGATTAGGATTTTCATTGAAGGCCAACCCCCATTCACGATTGATGACTAACTGAATGGCTATTGCTCGACGCACCGACTCATCAGTGGGCGTCGTGATGGCTTCATCGTACGCATTGGTGTGCAGAGAATTGCAGTTGTCATACACCGCTATTAACGCCTGCAATGTGGTTCGTATATCGTTAAATGCCATTTCCTGTGCATGCAACGACCGACCAGAGGTCTGAATGTGATATTTCAGTTTCTGGCTTCGCTCATTTGCCCCATAGCGCTCACGCATAGCCACGGCCCAGATACGTCGAGCAACTCGACCCAGCACCGTATATTCGGGGTCCATTCCATTACTAAAAAAGAAAGACAAATTCGGTGCAAAATCGTCAATGGACATGCCACGAGCCAAGTAACTTTCAACGTAAGTAAACCCGTTAGATAGTGTCAGGGCTAACTGAGTAATAGGGTTAGCGCCGGCTTCCGCTATGTGGTATCCCGATATAGAGACTGAGTAGAAATTTCTAACCTCGTTATCGATAAACCATTCCTGTATGTCGGCCATCATTTTCAAACTGAACTCAGTAGAAAATATACAGGTATTTTGGCCTTGATCCTCTTTCAGAATATCGGCCTGAACGGTTCCTCTAACTCGCTGAAATGTATGACTGCGTAAGGTTTGAGTTTCAGCATCATCAGGTTGTCTACCGTGCTCTGATATGAACCGGTCATGTTGCTGTCTTAGCGCTGTAACAAAATAAAACGCTAATATAGTAGGCGCAGGACCATTAATGGTCATGGATACAGACGTCGTTGGATCACACAGATCGAACCCGTCGTAAAGCACTTGTAGATCTTCTACAGTGGCTATGGATACGCCAGAGTTACCCACCTTTCCATAAATATCAGGGCGCGTTGCGGGGTCGTTACCGTACAGGGTCACTGAGTCAAATGCCGTTGATAATCGCTTCGCTGAGGCATGTTCAGATAACGCCTTAAAACGCTTATTGGTACGCAGTGGCCCGCCCTCTCCAGCGAACATACGCGTTGGGTCTTCGCCGCTACGTTTGAACGGAAACACACCCGCCGTAAACGGAAAGCGACCCGGAAGATTTTCTGCGCGTAGCCAGTGCAGTAAATCACCATGATCTGAATACCTAGGCAACGACACTTTCGAGATCTTGCTTCCAGACAATGTGGTGTGGGTTGTTTGCGTGCGAATTTCTCGATCTCTGACAGTTGAAACCAATTCATCTTTCTCATAGGCCGCAACGCTATCGGGCCAGTCTTGCAATAAGCTTTTAGTGCTCTCGCTTAACGCCAGCTGAGTTTGAGATATCAACGCATCTAACTTATCCGCAAGTGGATCCGCTGCCAACTCTTGGGAGGTTTTTACATTGTCTGTAGATGTGCGCACTAAGCCACTAGCGGTTTGCAGGTGCTGTAACTGCCGTGCAACTTGGGCTTGTTTAACGGTGTGTTCGTGGTAGTGCCTTATGCAGTCTGCAATGTCAGACAAATAGCGTTGAGCAGCCGTTGGAATAATAGTGGATTGCTTGGTGCTGGCCTTAACATCAACCTTGGGTAGTTGGCCTTCCGCCAATGCTAAACCGTGCGTTTGCAACTGCAATGCCAGCGCCTGATACAACGCTGTGACACCGTCATCGTTAAACCGCGCGGCAATGGTGCCAAACACAGGCATTTGATCGGGTGTTTGGTCAAAGCGTTCGTGATTGCGCTGAACCTGCTTGCGAACATCACGCAAGGCATCCTGCCCGCCCTTTCTCTCCAATTTGTTAATAGCAATGATGTCAGCAAAATCGAGCATGTCGATTTTTTCAAGCTGACTAGCAGCTCCAAACTCAGGTGTCATGACATACAACGACAAGTCGCTTATGCCGACAATACCAGCGTCACCCTGACCTATTCCAGGTGTTTCGACAATAACTAAGTCAACACCTGCAAGCCGACACGCTGCAACCATATCGGGCAAGGACTCGGGCACCTCACCGCTAGCATCGCGAGTCGCAATGGAGCGCATAAAAATTCGTGGATGTTCAATGGCGTTCATGCGGATTCGGTCGCCGAGCAACGCGCCTCCGGTTTTGCGCCGTGTGGGATCAATAGCCAGCAAAGCAACCGAAATACTGTCTGATTGATCTAAGCGCAACCGTCGAATGATTTCGTCAGTTACCGATGACTTACCTGATCCGCCAGTGCCTGTGATACCCAGAACCGGTGCAGGACTAGACAGTTTAGCGGCCTGCAACTGCAAACGCGCTGTTGCTGAACCACCCAGCTCATCATTTTCGATAGCAGAGAGCAATGAGGCTAATGAGCGATGCGCTGATGCATCAAATGGTGCAGTTGCCGGTGCGAACAGCTCATTAAAGGCCGCCTCTGTCATAGACGCTGCAGAGTTGATAGCTGCCTGGCGTGTGTGATCAATCATATGAGTGATCATTCCTTGCAACCCCATGCTCTGGCCATCTTGCGGGGAATATATGCGAGCCACGCCGTAATCATGCAACAGCGCGATTTCCTCAGGAATAATGACCCCACCGCCGCCGCCAAACACTTGGATAGATTCTGCCCCGTGCTCGCGTAGGGAATCGATCATGTATTTGAAATACTCAACATGTCCGCCCTGATAAGAGCTTATGGCAATGCCTTGCACGTCCTCTTGAATGGCTGCCGACACAATTTCTGCCACCGAACGGTTATGCCCTAAGTGCACAACTTCGACACCTGATGCCTGCATCATGCGCCGCATAATGTTAATGGACGCGTCATGACCGTCAAACAAGCTCGCTGCCGTGACAAATCGCAGAGGAGCCAATGTCTTACTGGTTGCTTGTGTCGGTGCTGCTTGGGACATCGTTATAGAACTCCAGTGCTAAAAACCTGTAATTAAGAGTGCCCGCTCTTGACGTTTACGTCAACGTCAACTTACTCTACTGCCTATGAACGCCAAAGCTGACGACATCGAACCTGTTTTCTCTATTACGGATTTAGCACAGGAACTCGATCTGACAACCAGAACCATCCGATTTTACGAGGATAGAGGCCTGCTACGACCCGCCCGTCGTGGTCAGCAGCGCATTTATTCAAAAGCGGATCGCACGCGGCTCAAACTTGTGTTGCGTGGCAAACGGCTCGGTTGGCCGTTGGATGACATCCGCGAAATGATAGAACTCTACGAAACACCAGACGGTGAGCGCAAGCAACTGGAAGTTATGCTGGCGAAAATCTCCCAAAGTCGCGCCACCCTGTTGCAGCAACGTGAAGACATCGAATTAGCCCTTAGCGAATTTGACGATATAGAAGCACGCTGCAAACAACAGCTCCTCACTAACCATTGACCCCCTTTCGGAAACACTGCGCAATGACCTCCACGCTTACTGATCCTATCGTTATTGTCGATGGCGCCAGAACACCCATGGGTAGCTTTCAAGGTGACCTATCCGATGCCACCGCCCCCGAACTAGGCGCTGCCAGCATACGTGCAGCGTTAGCCCGAGCAGGCGTTGCTGCTGCAGACGTTGAAGAAGTCATTATGGGATGTGTACTCCCAGCGGGTCTTAAACAAGCACCGGCTCGCCAAGCCTCTCTCGGCGCTGGCATTCCAGAGTCAGCAGGGTGTACCACCATAAACAAGATGTGCGGCTCCGGCATGAAGGCTGCCATGTTCGCCCACGATTTACTTGTCGCTGGCAGTAACAATGTTATGGTCGCCGGTGGGTTAGAAAGCATGAGCAACGCGCCCTACTTACTGCCAAAAGTACGTGACGGCTTGCGTATGGGTCATGGCGAAGTCAAAGATCATATGTTTTTAGACGGCCTTGAAGATGCTTATCAGCCTGGTAAATTAATGGGCCATTTTGCCGATCAAACTGCAACGCATTTCCAATTCACCCGCGAAGCTCAAGATAACTTCGCTATAACGTCTTTAAAACGTGCACAAGCTGCGATGGCATCGGGTGCGCTTGCTAGCGAAATTACCGCTGTCACCCTGTCGTCTCGCAAAGGCGACATCGTTGTCGATACCGATGAGCAGCCACCCAAAGCCAATCTTGAAAAAATACCCACACTACGACCCGCTTTCTCTAAAGACGGCACCGTCACAGCTGCCAATGCCAGCTCCATATCCGACGGAGCCGCAGCGCTAGTTATGATGCGCCAGTCTGAAGCAGAAAAGCGTGGACTGACTCCTCGGGCACGCATACTCGGTCATGCAAGTCATGCTCAGGCCCCCGAATGGTTCACCACCGCACCGGTTTACGCAATAGAAAAACTATTGGCCAAACTGGGTAAAAACGCCAACGACATTGATCTGTTTGAGATTAACGAGGCGTTCGCTGTTGTAGCAATGGCCGCCACTCACGAACTTGGCCTAGACCCTGAGACTGTTAATGTATACGGCGGTGCATGCGCATTGGGACACCCTGTTGGTGCATCGGGTGCACGAATCATAGTGACCTTAATGAACGCACTAGAGCGCCATGATAAAAATATCGGGATTGCTTCTTTATGTATCGGTGGTGGCGAAGCAACTGCCATTGCTATAGAGCGCATTCAATAATCATGAAACTGACATCTGAACAACAACTCATTAAAGATACAGCTCGCGACTTTGCGCAATCTGTTTTAGCACCGACGGCCGCTGCCAACGATGCTGCCTCATGCTTCCCCTCCGATGCTATTAATCAAATGGGGCAACTCGGTTTCATGGGCATGTTGGTACCTGAGCGCTTTGGTGGCGCTGACACGGACAACGTCTCTTATGCACTGGCCTTAGAAGAGATCGCTGCAGGTGAAGGTGCTACCTCCACCATCATGAGTGTTCACAACTCAGTGGGCTGCATGCCACTGCTAAAATTTGGTAGTGACGAACAGCAAAATAGATACCTACCCCGCATGGCATCCGGTGACATGCTCGCAGCATTTTGCTTAACAGAGCCCGATGCAGGCTCAGATGCATCAGCTATTCGCACGGTAGCGACTCGAAACGGTGATCACTATGTGCTCAATGGCAGCAAGCAATTCATCACGAGTGGTAAAAACGCCAGTGTCGCTATCGTTTTCGCCAGAACCGATGAAGGCAAGCACGGCATTTCTGCATTTATTGTCAACACTCAGAATCCTGGTTACGTTGTTAGCCGGATAGAAGCCAAATTAGGGCAACGGGCTTCAGACACGTGTCAAATCACTCTGGACAATTGCCATGTACCGGTCGAAGATAGGCTTGGCGAAGAAGGCCAAGGTTACCGCATTGCTTTATCCAATTTAGAAGGTGGGCGCATTGGCATTGCTGCTCAGGCCATCGGCATGGCACGCAGCGCCTACCAACATGCCCTGCAATTTTCTCAAGAGCGTAAAACATTCGGCAAAGCGATATTTGAACATCAGGCAATAGCCTTTATGCTAGCCGACATGGCCATGCAAATTGAGGCGGCCCGTTTATTAGTACTTCGTGCCGCCACGCTGCGAGACGCTGATGAACCATGCTTGGTTGAAGCCTCTATGGCAAAACTATTCGCCAGTGAAATGGCTGAAAAAGTATGCTCTCAGGCCATTCAAATTCATGGTGGCTATGGGTACTTACAAGACTATGCAGTAGAACGAATTGCGCGTGATGTACGGGTGTGCCAGCTTTATGAAGGCACATCAGAAATCCAACGAATTGTTATAAGCCGTGCACTAGTGAGCCGAGATTGTTAACGCTCAACGTGCACCCAACAACTAAACACAATTAAGGGATAAGCATGTCAAAGACCATAGATTTTTATTACGATTATTCTTCGCCCTATGGCTACCTTGCCAGTGAGCGCATCGAAGCCATAGCACTCAACAATGAGCATACGGTTGTATGGCGCCCTATTCTGTTGGGTGCTGTGTTCAAGGTCACTGGACAAACACCTCTTACTGAAGCGCCACTGAAAGGTGAATATTCCATAATGGATTTCACTCGCTCAGCGCGCGAACAATCTCTGGACTACACGCACCCTATCAAGTTCCCTATTGGTGCGGTTGCAGCCTGCCGAGCAACACTATGGCTAAGAAATAACGATGACGAAACCTTACAAGCGTTAACGGCGCCATTCACCCATGCTGTTTATCGCGCCTACTTCGCCGACAATAAAGATATAACCAGCCCCGATGTTTTAGCTGAGGTTGCGGCTTCTCTGGGCATTGATGTACCTACAATGGCTGCAGCATTATCTGATCAATCAGTAAAAGATGCGCTGCGTACAGAGGTAGAGAATGCCATTGCCAACGGGGTATTCGGTTCACCCATGATGATCGTGAATGGGGAAAAATTCTGGGGTAACGACAGAATGGAACAAATGCAACGTTGGTTGCAGAGCGGTGGTTGGTAGTTCTGAGCATGCCTGAATCCATGGAAGAGAGAGCGCGCAAGCAGTCTCTGCTTGGGATTATTCTCCTGGCATTGCATCCGCTATTTGGAATCACCGCCATCATGGGCATGCTGATTTCTACCCTGTCTTTGAAATCCACTGCAGGTACTATTTACCATTCGCATTTGAAGTGGCAGATAGCCACATTTTGGGTAGCCTTTGCAGCCTACCTATTAGCGTTTGGGCTTTGGTTTACGTTTGGACAAACGTGGGCTGTCGTTCTGGGCTTTGGATTCGTCGCTTATCGACTTATCGTAAATTTGAACCATTGGGCCAAAAATCTTCCACTCAACAGACTGGTATAAAAAAGATGGCGTATTTAGAAACATCTACTGATGATCGAGGCGTAACCACCGTAACGCTTAGCCGACCTGATAATTACAACGCATTAGATCGAACCTTTATTGATGAGATCACAGAGCGAGTTACTAGCCTCGACGACTCTACCCGTATTCTTGTCATAGCAGCCAAAGGTAAACACTTTTGTGCGGGTGCTGATATCAACTGGATGAAAGCCTCTATTGATTTGAGCGATCAAGAGAATCGTGATGATGCCATGGCGTTTTCAAACATGTTGGATGCAGTGAATTCATTTTCGCGCCCTACTGTTGCACGCATTCAAGGCGCAGCTCTTGGAGGTGGCACAGGCTTGGCCTGCTGCTGCGATATCGTCATCGCTACCGATGCCGCTCAATTCGCATTTTCTGAGGTGAAACTCGGCATTATTCCAGCCACGATCAGTCCGTACTCAATAGCGGCAATTGGTGCGAGAGCTGCCCGGCGATACTTCCTAACCGGTGAAAGAATACCCGCGCTTGAAGCGCACCGTATAGGCCTGGTTCATGATCTATGCCCAACAATCGATCTCGACGACCGCGTGGAACAGCATGTCAATGCGTTGTTAGGTAGCAGCAAAATGGCTCAACTAGAAGCCAAGCAATTAATCGCTGATGTTACAGGGCGTTCTATTGATCTAACGCTTAGACAAGGACTTGCAGATCGTCTCGCAAGCATCAGAGCAAGCGTTGATGCACAGGAAGGTCTGAGTGCTTTTCTAGAAAAGCGGCCGGCAAATTGGCAACGTTAACGGCTAGACGTTAGTCCTTTAACAGCGATACCAATGACGGCGCTATTTTTTGTAATGACAGAGCGCTATCAGCCGCACCTATTTGGAATGCTTTGCCAGGCATACCCCAAACAGCGCTACTTTTCTCGTCTTGGACGACAGTAAGGGATCCGGCTGTATGCATCTCTTTTAAGCCTGCAGCTCCATCTTCGCCCATACCCGTGAGCAATACGCCTATGGACCCTGCAGGTGAAGTTTTCGCCACGCTATTGAACAGAACATCTACCGATGGCCGATGGCCATTGACAATGTCAGTCTTGCGCGTTACCGCGACAAAGTGACCCGAACGTTTAATGATTTCAAGATGATGATCTCCAGGGGCGACGTAACCCTTGCCAGCTTCTAACACATCACCCGATTGCGCTATCGAGATATCAAAACTGGACCAACTGTTAAGTCGTGAAGCAAATGAATCCATAAAGCGTTCTGGCATGTGCTGGGCAAATAGGAGAGCACAATTTTTTAGGTCAAGTCCTTGAAGAAAATGTTTCAACGCTTCAGGGCCACCCGTTGAGGAACCTACTGCAATGATCCTGACACTGTTCGTGTCCGATTTACCGGGGCCGTGGACTTTGGTCCGAAACTCGCTCAATCCGTTAATGGCAGTGACAGATCTCACTGAGGCACTCGCAACCAGCTTGATTTTACCAGCTTGCTTAACCCGCTTGATAATCTCCCAAGCGTATAACTCTAGCTCTTTATCATCGTGAGGATGACGCTTAACCATAAAATCTACGGCTCCGGCATCTAGCGCATCTAACGTTACTTCTGCACCCGCAGATGTAAGAGACGAAATCATCACAACGGGCATAGGACGCAAGCGCATTAGGTTACGTAGAAACGTCAAGCCATCCATGCGCGGCATCTCTACATCCAACGTGATTACGTCTGGTTGCAGTAGTTTTATTTTTTCACGTGCTTCGTAAGCATCTAACGCATAGCCGAGCACATCCAATTCAGGATCTCGAGATAGCACTCTTTGTAAAAACAGACACAATGCTTCAGAGTCGTCAACAATTAGGACTTTTACTTTCTGAGCCATGTCTGCTTTTATTATATTTATCATATGCGCAAGTACACCGTATTCGCCACGCGCTTGTAGTGCTGAGAAATCCCTTCAAAGGTTTCTGAATGTCCTAATATCAGAAAACTACCCGGTGATTGTATGCTCGCAAATCCGTTGAGCACCTTTCGTTGATGATTCGCGTCAAAATAAATAAGTACATTCCTGCACATGATGACATCAACTCCAGCTCTTACAGGCCATGGACCAAATAGGTTCATCTGCTTACAAATTAGCATACTGCGTAGAGCTGCGTCCGCCTGCCATAGGTTACTTCCACTAGGCTTTAACCACTTTCCAATTTGTTCTTTATTCAAACCTCGCAAATGATTTCTTGAATATTTCCCTATACGAGTCTTTTCGACCATTCTAGAGTCAATATCAGTACAAAGAATCTTAACGGGTGTGTTTCTCAGATCTAAATTCTCAACAGCGGTTATCGCAAGAGAATAAGGCTCTTGGCCTGAACTACACCCGGCAGACCAAATCCTTAAGTCTCTACCGTCTTCATTTTTTTCAGCTAGTTGTGGAAGTATTTCTTTACCAAGCATCTCAAAATGATGTGGTTCTCGATAAAAATACGTCAGATTGGTTGTTACAGTGTTAATGAACTGCGTTGTTTCAGGATGCCCTGACGTCATAACAACCGCTAAGTATTCTTCAAAGCTATCTATGTTGAGTGCACTAAGTCGTCGATTAAAACGTGTGACGATCATCGATCGCTGATCTTGCGACAGCTTTATGCCTGTTAGTCTTAGAACAACACGTTGAAATGCAGCAAACGTGCTGTCCTGCATAGGTATTGCTGGCGTTGATTTAGGTACAGCGCTCATGAATTGCAGCCCTACGACGTAACTGACACATCAAACAAGGTTTTTAACTCTTCTTGAGTCACCCCAATATCACTTAATGCAGCTACCGTCAAATCACTCATATTCTCCACACTGGGAACACCTGCAATTGGACTGCCCGCAAATGCAAGCAAAAACTGCAACCCGGCAGAATCAATCTGTTCTACTGACTTACCGTCTAACGTTATTTTTTCCCCACCCGTTGCCTTTTCATCTAGCTGCGTTTTAAATTCGCCAAGAACAGGTTGAGAAAAATTCTCAGGTAGCTCAACACTACAATTCGCAGAAGTTGTCATTATGGGTTCGCCGCTTCCAACATCTCATCAGGCTGCAGAGTCGATGCAAAGATAGGCTCAAGGTTAAGCAAGATAAGAAATTTCTCATCAACACTTCCAAACGCACGAATGTAACCTTCAGGGTCTACTGTTCGGTTGGCCTCGCTGGTTTTTTGAATATTATCAGGAAGCAATTGATAGACTTCAGACACGCTATCAACGACTAAGCCCAACGTTCTTATCTGCTCGTCAAATTCTGCACTAATAATAATAATGGCAGTCGTTGATGTTACATCGGTTGTTGGCAAACCCAATTTTGCGCGCAGATCTAGTATCGGGACAATAGCACCACGCAAATTAATCACACCCAACACATGTGGTTGTGATCTTGGCAGCGGAGTAAACGGACCCCAATTTTTGATTTCCTGCACTTTCAATATTTCAATACCGTACTCCTCACCATTGAGAAGAAACGTCAAATATTGGTTCGCAGACTCATTGGGAAGCTCGTTCCCCATCGTTTCGGCAAGCATAATATTATTCCTTTTTAAGCAGCAGCAGCGAGTTTCGCCGGCTCGTTGAAATTAGCAGGATCAAGAATTAGCGCAACAAGACCATCACTCATGATGGTAGCCCCTGCGCATCCTTCGATATTTTTATAGTTTTTATCTAGTGACTTGATAACAACCTGTTGCTGACCTAAGACTTCATCAATAACAAGCCCAACACGTTTTCCATGGTTCTCTACAACAACGATGAGCTCTCCTTGCCCACCATCGGGTAAGCAGAAAAATTCTGAAACGTCGAGCATGCTCAAATACTCCCCGCGAAACTGAAACACATCACCAGTGCCTGGAATAGTCGAACGCTCCGTATTGGCAATTTCCAACGTCTCAATAATGCTCAGCATCGGTATGACATACACTTGACCAGCGATGCGAACAAGCTGTCCATCAAGGATGGCGAGTGATAGAGGAAGATTTATTTCAACGCGAGTACCCGCACCCAAGGTCGAATGCACATGTACGCGACCACCAAGGTCAAGAATATTACGTCGGACGACGTCCATTCCAACACCACGACCGGACACATCACTAACCACTTCTGCGGTTGAAAAACCGGGGGCAAATATAAGTTGGTTTATTTGATCAACGCTAAGCTCTTCATCTCCAACGATACCGTTTTCACGGGCCTTTCTAAGTACAACCTCTGGGTTGACTCCTTTACCGTCGTCTGTAATATCAATAATGATACTACCACTCTCCTGCCTTGCATTAAGCTTCAGTTGCCCTGCAACTGGCTTCCCACTAGCAATTCTTTCTTCTCTAGTTTCTAAACCATGATCAACACCGTTGCGAACCAGATGGACCAGCGGATCAATCATTCTTTCAAGAACAGTTTTATCTAACTCAGTGGTTTCACCCTCTAAAATCAGATCAATTTCTTTATCTAGCTTCTTGGACAAATCACGAACCAAACGCGGCAATCGGTTAAAAGCTGATGAAATTGGAAGCATACGAACTTGCATGACGCTCTCTTGCAGATCTCTTGTGTGGTACTCCAGATCCGCCATGCGCTCACGCAACTCAGCGACGTCTATCTGATCTTGCGATTGACACACGCGGCTGAGCATGGACTGAGTAATGACCAACTCACCAACAAGGTCTATGAGTTGATCAATTTTGTCAGTAGCAATTCGAATCGTGCTTGTGTCAGCACCACCGCCTGATGGCTTCTTTTCAGCCGCAGCTGGAGCCGGCTTTTTGCTTGCTACAGGTGCGGGTGCCGCCGCAGGTGCGGGTGCAACTACTGCTGCAGCCACTTCAGGTGTTTCCTCCACCACAGCAGCTACATTCTCAGCTGGCGATGACTCAATCTGTTCTATCGTTAGTTCACATTCAGTATCTACCCAATCGAAGACTTCTCGTATATCCGCCTCAACGCTGGTGCTACTGATATCAATGACCCATGTCAAATAACAATTATTGGGATCAAAATCAGACCAACCAGGGTATTTATCAAACGACTTGGTGATTGTGCAACCACCCAGTCGCTGCAATTCTCTAATGAGAAGTAAGGGATTGTTGCCTCTTAAGAAGAATGATTCAAAAGGTGCGAAAGTAACTTTCCAGCTGCGCATTTCATCTTCGACAACAATCGCAGCTTCTGTTTCTTCTGGTGCATCAGCGCGAGGTTCGGCACTGTCCACTGACGCTTGCAGTCTGAGCTGAAGATCAAGACGACCATCATTGTCCGCACTGATGCTTTGTTCTTTACTATCAGTAAGGATTGCTTGAACAAGATCTAACCCCTCAAGCAGGAGGTCGACGTCATCGGCTACAACTGCGCGGCGTTCCGAGCGCATCTCATCTAACAATGTCTCCATGAAGTGGGTTAGCTCAGCCATGGGCTGATAACCAAATGTCGCACCACCACCCTTTATAGAGTGAGCAGCTCGAAACACTTCATTGAGTATGTCCGCAGTGGACTCACCTGCGTCCATCTGCATGAGCCCACGCTCGAGCAACTCAACATTCTCTAGACACTCCTCCAAGAAAATCTCTCGAAACTCTTCTAGATCATCATCCACTATTTGACGCCTCGTCCTAACACTATCGTTTCAATAAAACTATTTATCGCGATTGAATCCCGGCAATTGCACAGGTTCTGCCTGACCTTTAGCGGCTAGTCGTGTCAAAAAATGAGTATTCGTGTATGCCAAATAGGTTATTCAAATTGCGTATTTACAAAATGTTACCTTTTCATTTGTCAAAACTGCTCAATACAATCAAGAAACTGCCGAAATAACATGCAGGTATCGGACAAATAGACCCAATTACAATGAAAATGAAACCCCTTATTATCGCGTGTATGCTGACGGCAGGCCTCCTGCCAATGGGCATAACCAGCATAATCATTAAGGAACAAGCCAGCAGCTCCAACAGAGATGCGGCCTTTAGCGCACTTGAGGTGGATGTCTCTCAACGTAAAAGTCACATTGAGGATTATCTAGACGGGCACACCCAAACGAACGCCACTATGGGTGAAACCCCAGCAGTGGTGTCCGCAATGGGCGCTTTCTCTCGTACTTTTCCATTGTTAGCTGACAGCCGAAGCGGCACAGCCGAGCTTGATTTATCAGCTCAGACGAAAGCAGTTAAAAACTTCTACAGCCGTGAGTTCATGCCAACGTTTAGAGAAACGAACAATAATGGTTCGGTGAAGCTGGATGAGCTGTTGCCCCAAAGTGACGCTGGCATGATGGCTCAATACCATTACATAGCTAACAACCAGAACTCATTGGGCAGCAAAGATAATCTAGCTACGCACGATAAAAACACACCATACGGCGGTGTCCACGATCAATATCACGGCTTGTTCAAAAGCACCCTCGAGCGATTCGGGTACTACGACATTTTTTTGATCGAACCCACTAACGGCAACATTGTATATTCTGTGTTTAAAGAAGCTGATTACGGAACTAGCCTATTTAGCGGTCCACACAGAGACACCAACCTTGCCAGCGTTGCCAGAGAGGCAATGACACTTCCTGAAGGGCAAGTTACATTCGTAGACTATAAGTTCTACGTACCATCCTATCTTGCTCCTGCAGCCTTCCTTGCTACACCAGTTTATAAAAATGGTGATGTAATTGGTGTACTAGCCTTTCAAATGCCTGTAGATGGCATTAACAAAATAATGAACATCTCGTCGGGATTTCCTCTTACGGGTGAATCTATGTTGTTGGGTGCGGACAAATTGATGCGTTCGCAATCAAACAAAACGGATACCAATACCATTCTTACACGCTCTATCGATACTAAAGCCGTAGACCTTGCTCTAAAAGGTGAGCATGGGCTCGTGCACGATTTAGTCGATGGCGTTGAATACTTAACTGCATATACACCACTCACTATACAAGGCGTTGATTGGGCGATCGTCACTCGTGTAGACAGTGAAGAAGCTCTGCATTCGGTTAATCAGTTAGCTCGTACAACGTACTGGGCGGCGGGAATAAGCGCACTCTTAGTTGCATTATTTGCATTCTTGCTTGGACGATACTTGTTCAATTTACTCGGTGGCGACCCAATGGATATTGCTCGCATTGCCGACGATATTGAAAACGGAGACCTAACCGATAAGAAAGGCGATGAAAGTGCACGTGGAGCCTACTCCAAGTTGGTTAACATGAAATCTAAACTTAGGAGGGTCTTACTGGAATCTGACAAGGTCGCTCAAGACGTTAAAGCTGGTGCCAGCGAACTGTTTGAAGGTAATAAAGGCTTAAGTGAGCGTACCGAACAACAAGGCGCAAACTTAGAAGAAACGGGTGCAAGTACCGAAGAATTAACCAGCACCGTCAAGCAAAACGCAGAAAATGCACGATCTGCTGCTGAACTAGCGCTTTCAACACGAGAGCGTGCGCAGTCCAGTGGTGATATATCTTCACGTGCTGTTGTCGCTATGCAGGATATCTCGGCATCAAGCGAGCGAATCGCAGACATCATCGGTGTCATCGATGAAATTGCTTTCCAGACTAACCTGTTAGCGCTCAACGCGGCTGTCGAGGCTGCACGAGCAGGTGAACAGGGTCGCGGTTTCGCAGTAGTGGCTAGTGAAGTTAGGCAACTTGCCGGTCGCAGTGCATCAGCGGCCAAAGAGATCAAAGAGCTCATCGAAGACAGTGTCAGCAAAGTTAAAGACGGCACGGGACTGGTAACAGACTCCGGAGAAGAGCTGAAGCACATCGTTACATCAGTATCAGAGCTGAGCGATCTTGTCGGTCAGATTGCTGTTGCAACTGATGAGCAAGCGATTGGTATCGATCAGATCAATCAGGCGCTAGTGCACATGGATAGCGTGACTCAGCAAAACGCTAGCATGGTTCAGGAAGCAGCAGTAACCAGTCGCTCGATGACTGATCTGTCTAACTTACTGAGCTCTCATATCGGCTACTTCACGACGAATGGTCGCGGATCAAATAGTCAGTTAGACGGGCAACCATCGCCAGCTGAAAGCAACAACTCAAACCTTAGCTTGCATAATATCAAGCAGTCTTCAAAAGCGAATATACCACCTGGTGGCAATGCAGCTAATCAACCTCTAGGTGCTGAGCCGTTGAAGCGTGCGTCAGGCCAAGATGAAGTATGGGATGAGTTTTAAACCGTTTTTTTAGATACCTAGTAATACAAACTCTCTTCGCGATTTTCGTGAAGAGAGTTTTTTTGTTTAAGGCTTTGAGAAATAGTCAAAGTTAAGACTCAGCTTTCATGGCCTCGTCAAAGCATATTCCCGCCTTCTCTTCAGAATATCCTGCCTCTGAAAAAACGGTCTTTGGGCAAGACTCCAATGCACTGTTATCCAATTTTTCAGCACTAATCTCTTCGGGCAATGGCAGTAGACACTGCTTTATGGCTTGCTCTGACAAATCCATGCACGCTTGTGCGGTGAATCCCATGCAGCTAGCAAACGCCTCAGATTGGCACAACACCGAAAACTGATTTCGCGCCATATCAACCAACATGCCCCTACGGATCATTTCTGACGATTGCGCAATTGAGCTTGTCACAAACGCACCCGTCACTAAGCTCAGACACAGAACTCTAGAGAGCGT
>CALKLO010000146.1 GCA_937991945.1 uncultured Granulosicoccus sp. | reverse complement strand
CTAGGTACGGACGCGGTACCCATCTCAGTTGCCTTGGTTGTTAGTACGTTATTAACTGTGGCAGTCACAGCGTTTCTCATGAGTCGGCTCAATAAGAACCAACAACCCAATACACAGGTTGCTAACGATGAATGAGTTAGCCGGTCTCTGGGTCTATTTAAGCGCTAGTCCATTACTGCACTTAACCATGACGCTAGCGGTGTTTGTCGCAGCATCGGCTTTCTATAGACGGCTCAATATGAATCCGTTTCTCAATCCGGTCTTGTTAAGTGTTATTGCCATTGTGCTCATATTGCGCAATACAGATACAAGTTATCAACGCTATTTTGAAGGCGCGCAGTTTGTGCACTTTTTACTTGGGCCCGCAACCGTGGCATTAGCGATTCCCTTGTACCGACAATTCGAGCGAATCAAAAAGTCAGCACTCGCTATTTCTGTCAGCCTGGTATGTGGCTCCGTAACGTCTGCAGTTAGCGCTGTATTAATTGCTTGGGTATTAGGCGCTGATGTTATGACACTGATATCACTAGCGCCGAAGTCAGTAACGGCACCGGTTGCTATGGGTATAACTGAGCAGTTGGGTGGGCTTCCGTCTTTGACCGCAATCATTGTCATCCTTACCGGCATGATCGGCGCAATGTTTGGCCCCTTGGTGCTAAACGCCATGAAAATTACGGACTGGGCTGCACGCGGATTTGCTATTGGTACAGCCAGCCATGGAATAGGAACGGCGCGTGCGCTTCAAGTCAATGAGTTGTCAGGTGCTTTCGCTGGATTGGCCATGGGCCTTAACGCATTGGCCACGTCCATTATTTTGCCTATCGTCTGGAACCTATTCCGATGAGCTTTGGGGAAGAAGCGTTTAAACAGCGTCGAAATCCAGAACCACTTTGTCTGAGGTAGGCTGCAACTGACACGCTAAGACAAAGCCGTCTTCGAGTTCCCAAGGCTCTAGCGAGAAGTTTTGAATCATATCGCCCGAACCGTGAGTGAGTTTGCATCTGCAGGTAGCACACATGCCATTAGCACAGGAGTAGGGTACTTCTAAGCCTGCTGCTGATGCTGCATCTAATAAGGCTTCATCTTCATGCATGTTAAAGGTGCGGCGTGATCCATCCAGTACGATCTCCACTTGTGCTTTAACACTTGCAGACTCAACCTTATCGGCGCGCGTTGCCTCCGATGCGGTTCTCAGTGGCGTAGAGGGTGTAAATAGTTCGTATTTTATGGTGTCCTCGTCAACACCTAGTGATTTCAATGCTGTCGATGCGGCTTCTATCATAGGTTGAGGTCCACAAATAAAGGTGGCGTCATACGATGTAGGGTGTATCAGTCCTCGAGTGGCCATCGTTTCTAGCTTTTCAGCATCCAAGCGTCCGTTAAACAATTCGATATCTTGTGATTCGCCATCCATGACATGGGTCAATAAAAAGCGGGTCATGTAGCTATCTTTCAAATCATCAAATTGCTTTCTGAACATGACGCTTTCGGTGTTTCTATTCGCGTAACACAGGGTGACGGTGCTGGCAGGTTCGTTCTCTAGAACTGACGTGGCAATAGAGAGTATGGGTGTCACGCCGGAGCCTGCCGCTAATAACAGGTAGTCGTGCTCACCGCCAATAGGGGCCACAAAACGACCCTGTGGCACCATTACCGAGAGTTCGTCGCCAACGGTTAGTGTTTGCGCGTAGTTGGAAAAAACACCGTCTTCAATACGTTTAACGCCAACGGATAAATAGCGTGAACCAATCTCAGAGCAAATGGAGTAGGAGCGACGAACATCTTCATCGTTAATGGTTGTTCGTAGCGTTAGGTATTGCCCCGGTGTAAACTCGAAATGGGCTTTGAGTTCTTCAGGTATCTGAAAGCTGAGTATCACCGACTCAGAGGTATCCTGTTTTATGCGGGCCACGGCAAGTGTGTGAAAACGAGGGGCAATCTTAGTCTGAGTCATAGCGAGTCTGGTTTCATTACACGCAAGTGTGGGTGGCGTGGTGCACTACAAGCATTTGAAGTAGTCGAATGGCTCATGGCAGCTCTTACACTGATAGTGTGCCTTGCAAGCGGTAGATCCAAATTCAGAAATTAGCGTGGTTTGTAGCGAGTCGCACTTGGGGCAGGCAACCGTCGGTTCGCTGAATAGGGCTCGTTTGTTTGAGCTGGTTTTCTCAGGTGGAGCGATTCCATACGCACGCAATTTAGCGATGCCTTGTTCGCTTATCCAATCGGTTGTCCAAGCAGGGCTTAGAACCCGTTCAATGTTGACGGTATAACCGTGAGCTTCTAGCGCTTCCTGAACAGCTTGTTCTATTGCTAGTACTGCTGGACAGCCCGAATAGGTAGGTGTCACTTTCGCAGTTACCACACCTAGAGAATCGATATCGACACTGCGCAGAATACCCAGCTCTGCAACCGTAACAGCGGGTACTTCCGGATCGAGTACGTTGGCGGCAATGTTCCAAGCACGTTGTTGTTCTTTGTGCGCTTCTAGTGACACGACAGTCGGTGTGTTTGATTCACCTTTTGTGCTTTGAAAATGTATAGGTTCGCTTTTCATGGCTTGCTGGCTACCACTGCATGTTGGGGTAGCTTCTTTGCATGAACTGAAGCTCAGTCAGAAGATAGCCCATCGATTCCGTATGCCTACCTTGGCGACCACCGCTTTGCCCTAATTCGTAGTCTGGTAGCAACAACTTTGCTTGGTTGAAAATTTGAGTAACTTCATCTTTCCAGGCAGCTTCTAGAACAGCCGGGTTAGGTAGCCATTTCTCGTCGGTGCACAACAATGCGATATCGTCTGCTTCAAATAGTTCTTTCAAGTACGGCGTGAGTTGGCGTAGCGCTTGTGCCGTGCGTTCAGCGCTTTCCTCGGTACCATCACCTAATCGTATGACCCATTGAGCCGTATGGCGAACATGGTAATCAGATTCTTTAACCGCTTTGCCAGCGATAGCTGCAACCGTTTCGTCGGATGAGCTTAACGCTGCCTGCCAGAAGTTGTGCATGAAGAGCGAAAAAAATAATTGGCGTAGCATCGTATGTGCAAAATCGCCATTTGCTCGCTCGCACAGCAGCAGGTTAGTGTATTCACGTTCTATGCGGTTGTAAGCGATAGCGTCTTCGTCGCGACCCTTGTTCTCAACCGCTCCTGCATAAGTGTACAAAGCGCGGGCTTGTCCCAGTAAGTCCAATGCAATGTTAGGCATCGCTAGATCCTCTTCTAGCATAGGTGCGTGGCCACACCATTCTGACAACCTATGGCCCAATATTAGGTGATCATCAGCCAAACGAATCAGCTGTGTGACTAGCGCCTCATTAGCCATTACATATGCCCTACATCGTCAGGAATATCGTAAAACGTCGGGTGGCGATAAATTTTGTCGCCTGCCGGATCAAACAACGCCTCTTTATCTTGAGGGTCTGACGCTACGATCTGTGATGAAGGGATTACCCAAATAGAATTGCCTTCTTCTCTGCGTGTATACACATCGCGAGCCGCCTGAAGTGCCAGGGTCGCATCGGCTGCGTGTAGAGAACCACAGTGACGATGAGCTAGACCATTTCGTGGCCGGATAAAAACTTCCCACAAAGGAGTTTGGGCAGTTGTGTTCATGATCGTATCAACCCTGAGCCTGTTGAGCAGTGTGGTGCTTTTGTTTCTCAGCGTAAGCTAATGCAGCTTCGCGTACCCAGGCGCCTTCTTCCCAAGCGCGTGTTCTTGCTGCAATACGATCTTTGTTCATGGGGCCGTGACCTTTGACTACTTTCCAAAAGTCGTTCCAATCGATTTCGCCAAAGTCATAACCACCGTTGCCATTGTTTTTAGCTTCGTTCCAGACCAAATCAGGGTCTGGCACAGTGAGTCCTAAATGCTCCGCTTGTTTGACGGTCGCATCTATAAATTTCTGACGGAGTTCGTCGTTAGTAAATCGCTTAATTTTCCATGCAGCAGATTGATCGCTATGCAGGCTGTCGCCATCGGGTGGTCCAAACATCATAAGGCTAGGCCACCACCAACGATTCAGCGCATCTTGAGCCATGTCTTTTTGAGCTGGCGCGCCCATACACAAGCTGATCATTAGCTCATAGCCTTGGCGTTGATGAAAGCTTTCTTCTTTGCAGACCCGAATCATTGCGCGTGCATAGGGGCCGTAAGAGCAGCGGCATAGTGGAACTTGATTCATAATGGCCGCTCCATCGACTAACCAACCGATTGCACCCATGTCGGCCCATGAGACGGTTGGATAGTTAAAAATTGATGAATACTTGGCTTTGCCGGATAACAATTCCTCGGTCATTTGCTCGCGCGAAACGCCTAAGGTTTCAGCTGCGGAATACAAATACAAGCCGTGTCCACCTTCGTCTTGCACCTTCGCAAGCAGGGCCGTTTTACGCCTGAGTGTGGGCGCGCGAGTAATCCAGTTGGCCTCGGGTAGCATGCCAACGATTTCGGAGTGTGCGTGCTGGCCAATTTGCCGAATAAGCGTTTTTCGATACGCTTCTGGCATTGGATCGTTGGGTTCGATTTTTTCGTCGGCGTCAATACGCGCCTGAAAAGCTGCAAGAAACTCAGGTGTTTCTGCCGTTTCTAGATTCTTATCGTTGAGACCTTGAGAGTACATAGGTGCTCTTTCCCCTTGTTGTAACGCTAGCAGCGTCTAGATGACCCGCATACGGTTTATAGCGTCCACAAGTACGCCTAAGAAGATAATATATTACGAAAATGTGAATATCAACGTTATTTTGTAATACTTAGGGTGATTTAAAGCGAATCTCTAATGACGTTAGCCCACTTTTTGGTGTCGGCACCTCCCACCAACCCTCGCTTTGGTTAACGAGTCGGGGATAAAGCTTGCAGATGATTTCGTGACAGGCAGCCCCTGGCCAGCTGCTTGGTAGCAGGCCCTGAGGAACCAGCGGATGGCGTAGGACAAGACGCCGCCAAGCGTGAATCAGCAAAAATCGTAAGGTCATGGCTGATAGCGAGCTGAGCTTAGCAATATCGTCAGGGTGGCTATTTAGGTGTGCAAGGTCCGACAGTAGCTCAGTGTAGTGACGATTGAGGCTCTCTGGCACCAGTTTGTCTAGCGCCCAGCTCGGAACATCCACAGGCTCTGTGGGAAAGAGCATGACGTCTGCTTGATGTAGTTTGCTAGCGTCGTCGTCATTAACCAACTGCCATTGGCGGCTCAACGCAAAACCGACAGGTAGGTGATCTTTCACGGCACTAGGGGGGTCTTTGAAAAACGCTAAGTTCCAACTAGCAGAAGGTGATTCAAACGAATGGCTGTATATGCGTTCAGAGGCCGCAAGAAACGTCTTTTTACCCGATTCGCTTAACGCGTAAAATGCGAGCCTGCCTTGTTTGCGTCGTTCTACCCAGCCTTCCTTTGCCAGTCGAGATAGGGCGGTACGTACCGCGTTTTCTTCAATACCAATATGACGCGTTAGGGCAAGCAGCTCTTGAACCGAAATACTCTGTTGTCTGGGTTGTACTAATTCGCCGAAAATAGATATAACCACTGACCACACACGCATACGCCCGGCGCTATGAAGCCGCGTGTGGAATGGTTGAAGCAACGGATGATGGTCAGACATACAAAAAGTCTATAGGTTTTAGAGACACTGCGCTGAGAGTCCTTAACCGTACTGATTCATGGTTAACAGTTCGTAGGTGGCGACCAATTCATCGTCTTGGTTGCTTAATGATACGTGCCAGCGTACTTCACCGTAATCATCAGTTCGTGGCGTCTTTCGACGTACCACCAACTGCACGCGTATTTTATCGCCAGGTACGACCGGTTTTTGAAAGGTTAAGTCGTTTAATCCGGTGTTGGCTAAAACAGGCCCTGGTGCAGGTTCGACGAACATGCCGGCTGCAAAACTTAACAGTAGATAGCCATGTGCCACTCGGCCGGGGAAAAACGGGTTGGCAGCGGCGGCTTCTTCGTCCATATGTGCATAAAACTCATCGCCTGTGAACCGTGCAAAGTGTTCAATATCCTCAAGCGTGATGGTGCGAAAATCGGTTTGAATACTCTCGCCTATTTGCAGCGCGTTATAGTTTTTCTTAAACGGGTGGATATCAGAGTTAATCGTAGTGGAGCCAGGTACCCATTGATTACCTAAACGGGTTAGCACGTCAGGGCTACCCTGAATGGCTGTTCGTTGCATGTAGTGCATGACGCCTCTAACGCCGCCTAATTCTTCGCCGCCGCCTGCACGTCCTGGTCCTCCGTGGACCATATGGGGCAGGGGTGATCCGTGTCCTGTGCTTTCTTTCATAGAGACACGGTCGTTGAAATAGAGCCTGCCATGGAAAGATCCAGAGCCAAGCACCACTTGTCTTGCAACATCCACATCGTGGGTAATAACGGAGGCCACTAGAGAGCCATCAGCTCGATTAAGCAGCGCTATAGCTTGCTCTATGTCGTCGTAAGGCATAACGGTTGAGACGGGGCCGAAGGCCTCTGTCGTGTGCACCAGTTGCGCTGTGTCAGGTTGTTCGCAATGCAAAATAATGGGAGGCAGAAAAGCACCTTTTTCCGCGTTCGCACCGTTGACAGTGAAGTTGTCGGGGTCTCCATAGACTCGTTCGCATTCACCACTTAGCGTGGCAACCTTATCCAGTATATCCAGCCGTTGTGAGTTGGACACGAGTGCGCCCATTTGGGTTTCCTTGTTGGCAGGATGACCGATGACAATGTTGTTCAGTGCCACTGATAATGCATCGATGACAGCAGGCACTTGCGCTTTAGGTGCCATGATTCGTCGTATGGCGGTACATTTTTGACCGGCTTTTGCCGTGAGTTCGCGAACCGATTCTTTAATAAATAGGTCGAACTCTGGAGTGCCTGGGGTGGCATCAGGTCCAAGTACTGAGGCGTTTAAGCTATCTTGTTCTGCGACAAATCGAACGGCTCTTTCAAGAATGTTGGGTTTGGATCGCAAGGACAAAGCGGTCGTCGCAGAGCCTGTAAAACTAACAACATCTTGGCTGCCTAAACGATCTAGCAAGTCGCCAGTTCCACCGGAGATAAGTTGGATTGCGCCCTTGGGGAGTAAGCCACTTTCAAGCAGTATCTTAAAGGCTGCCTCTGCTACATAGCCTGTGGAGGTTGCAGGTTTTATGATGGCTGGCACGCCTGCCAGTAGGCAAGGGCCTAGCTTTTCTAGCATGCCCCAGACCGGAAAATTATAGGCATTGATATGTACGGCTACGCCTTGTAACGAGGTACACACATGTTGGCCGAGAAATGTGCCGTTACGGGATAGCATCTCGACATCGCCGTCTAGGTAGATGGTTTCGTCAGGCATCTCTCGACGTCCCTTAGAGGCAAATACCAGCAAGGTTCCAATGCCGCCATCAATGTCTATTTGGCTATCGCTTAACGTTGCGCCGGTGTTGTAGGAAAGCTCATAAAGTGCATCTCGGTGTTCTCGTAAGCGCAGTGCCAAGGCTTTGATCATTCTAGCCCGGTCGTGAAAGGTCATGGCTCTTAGAGCAGGGCCACCATTACTGGTGGCGTAGTCGATCATGTCTTGGTACTGCAGTTGATCAGAACCGGCTCTGGCAAACTCGGTTCCATCTATAGCTGAGGCGACGCTTCTGGCCGATGAGCTAGGTGCAATCCAGTCGCCGTAAGCGAAACTGTGGACATCGATGATGGACATATAAGGGCTACCAATATTGACTAAGGGCCTGCAGGTGGCACTTAATGTACAGGTAAATCATCGTGATCACTA
>CALKLO010000145.1 GCA_937991945.1 uncultured Granulosicoccus sp. | reverse complement strand
GACCGCGTCTATCTGCATAGTCGTCTAATTCAGTCATTTCAGCCTCAACAATAGATATTGAATGTGGCAGCGCATAAGGCTCGAGTATTTCATCGCTAATAACTTCGGCGCCTAAACGCTTACCGGGCATCTCAGCCCATGAGGGCAAGGCATCGCCATCAATATGAGCAAGCCATAGGCGCTTACCGTTCTCTGTCGTGACATCTGGCATGGGAACATAAGGCAATTGAAGCGCCTTACGCAGAAACTTAAAAGGCTCAACAACCCAGAGCGCCTCTAGATCAAGGCCCATCTCGATAACCGCAGGCTTCCACGCAAAACCACCAAATTCACCTGTCACAACCATGTCAGCTACACTGCCATTCTTATCCTCATAGCTGAGGTGAACGGCGTTATCGGGATCGAGCGAACGTGTTTCAAGCCCTACCGTGGTAATACGAGGACTGATGGTTTGATCAGGCTTTATGAATGCATCTCGGTGCGAGACAGCCGCGCTGGCAATATCTAATTGGCCTGTGACTTTGACACCCAATGATTTTTGCATGCGCAAATCAAACGCTACCGGTGGAACGCCCAACATTGCTAAGGGAAGGGAATCATCAACTTGCTTGTTCAGCCACTCACCTAAGCCTTGCGTGGAGTAAGCCCCTTCAGGCCATATAGCGATACCGGCATAACGTCCCTTTAGAATACCCGTAGGCAATGGCTGCTTTGATAGATCCAAATACTCTGGCACATACCCCATATACTCAATAGGCATGGCCAAAAATCGATGAACCCTAGTATTCTCAATGGCACCATCAATAGCACTGTCATAAACCATGAGCACTTTACGCGGCACAACTTCTAGAGCGCCAATGCCCACATAATCTAGTTCAGGTGTTGCAACCCAAGGAATGAATCCAAGACTTGCAATACGTGCGGCCACATCACGTGCTGAGACGCGCTTACTCGGTGGCATATAGTCTATCGCTATGACATCTAGACCTAAGTTATCTTTGACATGTGAAAGCTTACCAAGCAACCATTCTCTATCCCCTGCTGGAACCGAACCGTAGGAGTTTGTATTGTTATTCCAAGATGCATATAAGGATTCTGCAGCGACCGCTTCAACCTGTGGAGCAATCTCATCCAGTACTTCAAACCCACGATTAGTGATGAGTTTAAGATTTGGAAACCGCGAACCCATCTCTCTAATCAATGACACAAGCCCTGCACGTTGACGTGCTTTCTCATTATCGGTTTTCGCCACGATATTGAAGCTGTCCATCGTGTCGAGAAATAGGCCTTGATAGCCTTGCTCGTGCAATAAATCTACCTGCATTAACAAGAATTCCCTTAAATTGGCATTAGCCAAATCTAAGACACGGCTATCCCAGGTCGAATTCACACCCAGCATCCACGATTCATCGATGTCACGACGATAACCACGGTGTGGACCTACTTCACCCACGCTCAAATACGCATAGGCTCTAGCACCGTCTGCCGTCAAACGGGTAAGTTCAGTAGCGTTGATATTGTCTGGCTCAAGCACTAGTCGATCGTATTGAGCAAGCTCATCTACAGGGGGGTTGTTAGCGTAGTAGAAAGCAATGCTTCTACCTTCCAAGGATTGTTGCGTCTGTATTTGTGTTTTGTAAAAATGGTTAGCGTCTTCTATGCGATCCTTACCCAGCGTACTATTCAGTGATGACGCTGCAAGAACAGGCGATGTAGACGCAAGCTTAGGCTCATTACCGACAGGCTTAAACGTAAGAGGCATATCGTTGACCAACCGCGCTATTAAGCGATCCGCTAGCCCCGAGATGCTTTCACGTCGCTTACCGGTTGAAGATAATGACTTCTGCCACACTAGCTGATTACTGTGTTTGTCTGTTACTACAACATTCAACGCAACCGCTGGCCGAGCACTAACGGTACCTTCATATTGCCACCTACTGACATGACCAGTAACTTGATAGCGAGCAGGTACGTCAAGAGTTGTATTGAGCGTGATGCCGCGGCGTCTAAGATGCGTCTCGATAATCGCGGCAGACGCATCAGCAGCTATGGCTGTATTACTCTGGTTGCTAAGATCGCTCAGCAACCACGATTCTGATGCACTTAACGCAGCCCCACCAGTGGAAGTAGGTATTGACCCACTACGACTCTGACAACCGACTAGCAATACAATGCACGCAGTGAAAATCACTAGAACACGCATGGGTATCAGAGCATTCATGCGGTTGCTCCTGCTGTATGCCTTGCCCGCATAAAGGTACGGAATTCTATATTGTCCATTTCACGGGACAACAACATGACCCCAGCGAATGCCGTAATGGTCATAGAAACACCAAAACCGTATCCGTAGTATTGAGGGCCTACTTGCAAGGTAATCCATGTAAACAACGCGTTCGTTACACACAGTGTTCCGGTCAGTATTAATGCATCTCTTAGCTTATCTAGATAGAACAGCACATTAAGCACCGCCAACATCAGCACCTGAGCGGCAACTCCAACAAGGTTGATGTAGTACAGATGCACATAGGCATCTGATATACCCAACCATTTCACCAACGTTGGACCAAGGAGATACAAAATAACAACTGTTGCCCCTTGTACCCTTACAATCTGGAACAGGCCTTCGCGTACGGCTGCAACCATTTGATTTCCCATGAGCTCTATCTCATGCAAACTAGCGTTACCTCGCACGGCATCGAAGAAGCCTTCATACGCCTCTGCAAAGTCTGTTTCTATGCGTAGTAGAAACACCGCCATGCCCGGAATAATGCTCAAATAGGCAAGGAATATTGGCAAGTCATAAATAATGGAGGCTCGTAAAGGACCAATAACAGCCTCTGATGTACCAGGGGTTAGCCAAAACAATAGTTTGTCTATCCAGATACCAAAGTTGTATAAAAACCCGATAGCAATAAGGCTTGGAAACACCAACCGTAGCTTTAGAAAGTCAAATCGTAGCTGTGCTCTTACCGGATACTCAGGCAGCACCACTCCAACCATGAGAAACAGCAACACCGCATGACCAATAAGCAAACCGGTTAACAGACCCGTTAAGCCGAACGGCAGTAACAATATAGATAAACCTAAGGTGACTCCATAACCGGCAGCAAACGCATACAGAATTAATTTGAATTGCTTTAGGCCTGCTACAAATATGACGACTATCCAAATATTACTCAGCGTGACGAAATTGGCTGTCATTAAAAATTCATAGGCAAATGACTCATTGAAGATAGTCAGTGCCAACACTATAGCGATAGCACCACTAACAAACGTCGTTAAGGCTATTGCACCTAGCAAATTAGCATTAACAATATCGTCCTTCATTTCAAACAGTCTATCGGCGACAAAACGCGTAAACACGAGTTGTAGCAGTCCGGTGAGTACCAATGACGTACCCATGATCCACGTAACGGATGTGGTGAACTGCTTAATGTTGGTGCCACTGATGTTTTGTGACAACGCAACGATGCCAATAAGCATGACACCTAGAATAGACAACACCCATGGGCCAGCACTAATAAGCCCAGCAAAACCATAGGCCTTTAATGTTCCCGTAAACGAATCATCGTTCAGGTATTTTCGTAGCTCAAAGCCAATCCCTGCCATGATCTATGCTGCCTTGTCGTTAGAAGTATTGTCGTGGGCAACCGACATTTGATGCTCGTATACATCACGATACCGCTGAATCATGTCAACTTCATCGTAGTACGCCTCTACCCTTTTAACAGCAGCCTTACTAGCACTGCGCCATGCAGCCTCGTTGGACAACAACTCTATAGCGGCACTAGCAAATGCCTCAGGGTCTGCAATGGGTACTATTGACCCCGCAATACCCAGCGCTTTGTCATCCTCATCAATGCCTTCTATCAGCTCTCGACAACTTCCCACATCGGTGGTTACCGCCGGAATGCCTGCTGCAAATCCTTCTAGTGCCACAAGCGGTTGTCCTTCGGAGACCGACGTTAATACGGACAAGCCCACCGCTGGGAATATTTCTTCTGGTTTTCCAAACCCTTGAAACTTCACCACATCAGACAAGCCCAGACTCTCTACGAGCATCTTGCATTCACGGGTATAGTCCTCGTCCTCGTCTTCTGGTCCAAACAACCAACCTTGAGCTTCAGGTAATTTAGTTCGAACAATTTGCATGGCTCGAATAAAGGTTTTTATATCTTTAATGGGTACCACACGACCAATGAGTGCAAGCACCGGTGGAATAGCCGCTGTATCGCTACGGCGTACGCTTCGAAAGCGCGCAACATTGACGCCATTAGGAATAATACTCAGCTTAGCTTCTGGACATCCATCGATTATCTGACGCTGTCTATTACCGTCAAATAGCGTAAACACTTGGCTTGCTGAGCTATAAGACATACGCCCTAGCGAAAGGAAAAATCGAATCCAAACACTACGCAAATAGCTCATGTTGTCATTCAGACCCACTTTAAACGGATCAAGCTCTTCCGGAATCCATTCAACCTGCGCCAAATCTAATTCGCGCTCTTTGGTGTATATGCCGTGCTCTGAAATAATGTACGGACTACCTGTAGCCCCTTGCAGCATGGAGCCTAAATACCCAGCGTACCCAGTTGACACTGAATGATAGACATCAGCACTCGGTGCCTGCTTAACGATATTGGCTAAGGTAAATAGCGGCGCATGCATACTGCGCACAGTCCAGAAAAAGTGATTAAAGTCGAGTCCTTCCGGTGCATCTTGGTATTTCTCGCGAATGGTTTCCCAAGAGCCTTTGCTTTGCTTCAGATCTGTTTCGGTTAAGGGCTTGGGACCTGCCAACAACTGAGTAAAGCCATTGCTTACGTTGCGCTCTAAGGGCTTCTCTGTTTCACGCAGCGCACTATGCAGCTCACTGTTTTGAGAGAACTGCTGCATACGCGCCTTGTTTGCAGTACCCACATTGGCAAGTTTCTGAAGCTTGTTTGCCCATGTACTTGGCTCAGGCTCTTCATGTCGCTCATCCAGAAGAAAATGAGTTTCTAGATGCACAACATTTGCTGGTAGCTCATAGGCCGGCTCACCTTGTGTTTCAGCATCGGCACCTAAATACACAATGGAGAAGCTCAAATGAGGCATGCCTTCAATCATTTGCTTTACCCAGGTAGACACCCCACCCCGAACATAGGGAAAGGTACCTTCGAGCAACAGGCACACGTTTGCATGAGGTGCTTGGGAAACAGACTTAATATCTGTCATGTCCAAAACTCCGCGACGTGTGATAACGGCGGGTACGCCCTGGTAGCAGGATCAAGCTTATTTAAAAGCTCTCTTACCGTTGCATACTGTCTTTGCATGTAGGCAGCTTCTGCAAGTTGCGGAAGTACCTTGTCATCTGGCATGCCTAAGGTCTTGCATCGTTCCAGTGCGATTTTGGCTCTTTGTGCGTTACCCTGCATAAGCGATACACGACCCAAAACGAAGTGGGCATTCCGATTACCGGGGAGAATCGACACAGCCTCAATAGCTGCCTGAGCGGCCTTTTTCAACAATTGATCACGGGCGACCTTCTCACCCTTTTCAAGCGTTAACAACTCCCAGTAATTGCTTGCTATTTGCAGCCACGTATTCGAGTTTTCAATGTTGTCGCCTGCAGAGACTTGAGCCTCTAGATGCTGTATTTGACGATTCAGATCAGTGACTTTTCTATCAAGTGTTTTGTAGGCAGTCAACCGGATACGTTCATCTCGATGCCGCATGGCCTGCTTCAATGCAGTCACCGATAGTGCGGTTCGAATATTGGCTGCGGCTAGCACTTTCCTATATAGATCATCGTCGTTACGCGAGTACATCAGGTGCTCGGTAAAACCACGACTATCCACCCGAGTCGCAACTCGACCTTTGGGAGTGGTGAAAGGGAGCTCAGCTCTGGGCGTTAATTTCCAGTAGTCTGGTTGTCGATGACGACGATGAGCCTCTCGAAATCCATAGAAAGTTGCGACAAACGTTGCAGCAATACCCGCAAACGGTATGAAAAGCGCGAACGAGAAAAGCAGAATATAAAAACTCAGATACTGCTTAGTTTCTTTTGCCTCATCAGACAATAGTTTGCCCGAGCAGACAGCTCCGATGGCGCTTAAAAGAATGTGTACCAGCATCCATACTACGTTAGAGCCTAACCACGGCTGCTCAACTACAAGACTTGCCAATAGAACACATTGCAATGCGCTCGATATAACCAACCCACACCATAAGCTCAGTTTAAGCAACATTCGCTTGATCTCCTTGTCCACGCTCGATGGCCAAGGCTTTCTTTAATGCAATGCCACCGACCATTTCTGCAATAAACGTAAGACAACTAGCTTGAGTGTCGGCCACTGTAATTTGGCGAACCATTGAATCTGCCAACATCAATTCTAGTGACTGGCCATACTTATCACTAACCGCTTTATCGATACGTCGCAGAAATGCAAGGCATTGGGTCTCTGTCATTAGCGGTAACAACAAGCACAACACTGGCGCACCATTATCGGCACTAACAATCCAAGAAGCGTCGAGCCCACGAATAGACTCACTGACAAACAAGGCAGCATCTTCGGCTTGCGGCACATCTGCAAATTTTAGCGACAGTATGGAAGACTCTGTATTGTGAGAATGCGCAAAGCGCATAACCGTGTCCAGTTCTGCCAGAAACCAATCAGCGCGAGACAGCGCCTCACCACGAGAGCGAGTCAGTTGATTGCCCACATAAAACCCAAGCAATGCTAATAGGTTTAAGTTCTCCTGCTGGAAAGCCATGAAGTGCATGTCTTTAATAGCCAATACGCCATGCATATGACCGTCTGTATCCACCAGCGGCACAACCGCCAATAGACTGTTCTCATGATGATTCTCAGCCAAAGACTCCAACCGAATACTGACTAACTCACCAGAGCTAATCGCTGTGCGTAACAGCGGATCAAACATAGGCAAGTCGATCATATCCCCGTGCAGAGCAACCGCTGAGCTATCCACTTTGCCATCGGCTCCGATCGTATACAGCCCTGCCACCTGAATAGAACAAAAGTGCGAGAAGATGGCCATAAGCTCGTTGCCCGCTTCTATTCCATGCTTATTGGCAGACAACACAGGTTTGAGCTGCTGCAACGCCTCGCGCAGGCTAAGACGCTGGCCTGCCATGTACTCTTCAAGAAGGCCATGAGACACTTTTAAAACATGGTAGTCCGTACTGAATTCCTTCAGCCTGTGGCGTAAGTATTCATTCTCAGCTTCTGAGTTTCTGCTGCGCTTACGCCAAGAAGATGAAGCATCACCGACAAGCATACTAACAACAATAGTACCCAAAGCAAGAGCGCCATGTTGAGCTGCTAGCTGAGCATATGCCGCTACTGGTATCTGTAGAAACAAGCCTGTCAGCACTGCACAAGATACGCCCCAACCACTACCATAGCGGGCGGCAAAAACAATAGACCCAACAATCACCCACGGAAATCCCGATATAATTCCAGTCGGGTTTTCAGGGAAGGCAATTAGGCCACCTACAGGCAGTAGGCAAGCAAAAAAAAGTAGCTCAACAACCCGCAGCTTTTCGGAGGCACCACGTCGAAAACTATTAACCCAATACTGCAAGCTGAATCGCTTACCGGATTTTGTTAGCAACGACGATTGGTTAAACAAATCAGTCATGTTAGCTCGCTACTGTTAAGGCGTGGAGGCGCGTAGTTGTACCTCTTCTAACAACTCTCGAATGACATCGTCAGCCACCGCGGACAAATTGGCATACCCCCAACCTGTGCGTGACGCATTACCCTGCCAAAGCACATCGCGGGTGTAGATATCAACCAGCTTTAGGCTCATCCCAACTGAAGGTTCTTTGTCGGCCCCGGATTTGTAATGCCATTCATTGACACTACCTGTTATTCCGTATCGAAAGCCTGAACGTTGCGCCCATTCAATGGCACTGTTCATCTCGGTGGCAGGGTCTAGCAAGTCGCGCAAGCTGACTTGCCGTATGGGCGCGTACGTATCAATTGCTGAAACACCACGAGCTCTTAGATGCGTCTCTACAAGTGTTTGCGCTTGCGCGTCTGCTTGAGCAGTTACCGATAGATTGTTTATTGGTAACACCGCCCAACGATCAGCGCTATTAGCTGACACCCTAGGTGTACTACTCATACTGCTACAGGCAGATACAAGCGCTAGCAGTGAACAAACAAATAGTTTTTTTAACAGCGTATTTTTTACAGCCAGTTTAATAAACATTGTCGAAATCCTAGCGACGAATTGTTGAAGTTTTTACAACGGGCCGAGCATTAACAACTAGTCGTCAGACGACTTGGATGCTTGACGTGCAGTGAGTGTTTTTTCCCAATCTAGGGAGGTTTTCACAATGACATCCAGATCATCAAATTGAGGTTTCCAATCTAATGTTTTATGGATCTTATCGACAGCGGCTATCAACGCTGGTGGATCGCCTGCACGTCTAGGCTCCTCAACGACATTCAAAGCATCACCATGTATACGCGACGTTGAATCAATAACCTCGCGAACGCTAAAACCTTTTCCATACCCACAATTGACAAGCGTAGACTCGCCGCCGTTACGCAAGTAATCTAATGCCGATAGGTGAGCACTCGCTAAGTCTGTGACATGGATATAATCACGAATACCCGTACCATCAGGTGTTGGGTAATCGGTACCGAAAACCTTTAAATTGTCTCGCTTACCCAAAGCCACTTCGGCAGCTACTTTGATAAGCAGAGTTGCATTTTTGGTGGACTGCCCAATTTTCCCATCAGGGTCAGACCCCGCTACGTTGAAGTAGCGCAAAATGACGTGTCGTAAGTTTCCAGAAAAACTTAAATCTTTGAGCATATGCTCTGACATCAGCTTCGACATACCATAAGGGTTGATTGGAGCTGTTTCCAAATCTTCTGAACACGGCTTAGTATCGTCCTCAGGAATTCCATAGGTGGCAGCCGTAGAGGAGAATATTACTTTATCGACTCCAGCCTCTTGACAGCAGCGCAACAAATTAAGCGTGTTGAGTGTATTGTTTGAATAGTACTTGAGAGGATCTTCGACGCTCTCTGGAACAATCGTGTGTGCCGCAAAGTGCATCACAGTGTCCACGTTGTAGTCCTTAAGAACCTGACTCACAAGTTCTTTGTCACCCGTATCACCATGAACAAAGTGTCCGAACAACACGGCCTCTTCGTTACCTGTGTACAAATTATCGAGA
>CALKLO010000144.1 GCA_937991945.1 uncultured Granulosicoccus sp. | reverse complement strand
TGGCTACGCACCGGTGATTTAGCGCGTAGAGATAAGGACGGCTATTTCTTTATTACAGGCCGATTGAAAGAGCTAATCATCAAAGGAGGTGAGAACATAGCGCCGCGTGAAATCGATGATGCACTTTATCAACATGCCGATGTTGTAGAGGCTGCGGCATTTGCACGTCCTTGCAAAGACTTTGGTCAACGAGTGGAAGCCGCTGTAACGCTAAAAACCACATCGGGTCTTAGCGAGGCTGATCTGTTGCAATTGTGTGTTGAGCGAGTAGGGCAATTCAAATGCCCAGATCGTATACATTTTATGACAGAGCTTCCCAAGGGGCCGTCAGGGAAAATACAACGTCAAAAGCTAATCGATATTGTCTCTAACGTAGCGTCTTGAGGTCAGTCGAGTAGTTTTTCGCGCTGGTAGAGTCTGGAGGCTAACAGCAACAATAAGCCTGTGGCGCTTAGTGTGCCAACGACAGACAACACGATATGTAAGGTGGGAATGACATCACCTAAGACCGCGCTTTCTAACAATTGATACTGACTGAGCATAGGCATTGGCATCGTGACCAATGTCGAGCGGATATTCAAAAATTGCAGTAGAAAAAACGGTGCCATTGGGAAAATCATGAGAAGACCCAAATACGTTTGCGCCTCCTTAGTACTGCGGGTAACCGCTGACACTGAAATCAGCAGTGCTGATATAAAAAAGACTAATGGGCTTGCCAGCAAAAATGCCCGTGTCAGTGTTGCGCCGTCAAAACGTACTTGACCACCCATGATCTCCACGGGGAAGAGCTTGAACAAGGTGAAGATACTTAACGCTGTCAGTATGGTTGAGAGTAAGACAAAGCACAGGGTAGCTGCGTATTTACCCAACACCACCTGCGTTCTAGAGATAGGTAGGCTGAGTAAGGGTTCTAAGGATTGCCGTTCGCGTTCACCTGCGGTGGTATCAATCGCTAAGTAGAAGCCGCCCATAACCATGGACATGATAAATAAGAATGGCAGTATTGATGCGAGGAGTTGTCCGTTAGCCCCTTCACTAGAAACATCGTTTTGTACGATGTTCAAACTATCAAAGATAGAGGGGTCAATACCACGATGCTGCAGGCGCAAATTACTAATAGTTTGTTCGTATAAGCTTAGTATTGCGTTGACTCGTCTGGCCGCTTTAGCGGAATCCTTACTGGCATTGTTGACGTGTAAGGTGAGTTGGGCGGGCGTGCCTTCTCGAAGAGCCTCTGCGTAATCATCAGTAATTTCTAATACAACCAAGGCTACACCTGCGCGCAGACTCCCTTGTACGTTAATGGGAGCTGCGACGACATCAATGTTGTTGCTGTACAAAAACTCCATCAGAGTTGGTGCTTTGTCAGCGTTTACTACGCTTAACGTTGTCACCTCATCAAAATCGATGCTCAATTGTTTGAAGCTTGCGACCATAGAGCCGCCCAGTAGTAGTGGCAACAATACGGGACCAAACAGTAGGGCATAAAAAACCGTTTGCTTATCGCGAAGGTTGTCGATGACCTCCTTGAGCATAATGATGAAAAAGCTCATTCATCTGCTCCTGAGTTAGACAATTGAGTCGCCTGAACAAAGGCATCCTCTAAATCCGTTTGATTGGTACGCTGGAGTATGCCCTCCAAGCTATCTTCCATGGCCACGGTGCCGTCAGAGATGATGGCTATGTGATCACACAGTGCAGCCACTTCCTGCATGATGTGGCTGGAGAATAAAATACAATGCCCTTCCGCGGCTAAGCGTCGAATAATGTCTCTTAGTCCGCGTGTTGCCATTACATCCAGACCATTAGTGGGCTCATCTAACATGACGGTTTGTGGTCTGTGGACCAGCGCACGTGCTAGGGCAACCTTGGTTTTTTGACCTTGGGAGAATCCCGTGGCCCGTCTATCTGCAAATTTTTGCATGGCAAGCTGTTCAACAAGCTCACCCGTGCGCTGTTGCGATTGCACACGGGATAACCCGCATAGGCGTGCATAGTATTGAATATTTTCACGTGCTGTTAAGCGCGGGTAGATACCCGCATTGTGCGGCATGAAACCCAAGTGTTTCCGCACTTGAAGTACCTGTGTGCCGACATCGTTTCCATCAATGGTTGCGTGGCCCTTTTCAGGTTTTACAAGCGTCGCTAACATTCGAAGCGTGGTTGATTTACCCGCACCGTTAGGCCCAAGTAAACCGGTTATGCAGCCATCTTCTGCTTTGAAGCTAACGGAGTTGACGGCGACAATGCGTTGCTGTGTTTCTGGTTTGCGACGTGAACTGCCCTGGCGTTTAAAGCTTTTATAGAGTTGATCTGCAACAATCATGGTCGTGGACCATTTGCATCAACAAAGAATGGAGTAGGCCGTATGCGTGTAAGGCAACCTACGTCTAGCGTATCGACGTTTGCAGATGTAACAAATTGAGCGAGCAAAACTGGCATGCATCCGTAGGGTGCCTGCATATGCCCTTGATCCGGGTTAACGAGATGCTTGGACTGACTCAAGTGCTGCGCAATTGAATCCCCGTAGTCAGGTGGAGTGATAGGGTCGGCTTCACCTGACAGAATAAGGGTAGGGACATCTGACACAACAGGCTCTTTAAAGTCTGCGTCTAATTTACCGGCTGGCCATTGTTCGCAACTGGCCAAAAGAGACGACACGACACCATCACCTAAGTAGGTTTTTACGTCGTCGTGTTGTTGGTCGCCGTCAACAAAGGGCGCATCTTCTGTACAAATGATTGCGTGATGCATACCTGTGGCTAGCATATTTCCCAGCGACTTGGTTTGCATGTTGGACTGTCTTGCTAATGGTGCAAAGTTCTCGTTCACGATGGCATCGTGCAACATAGAGGGAAGTATTGCAGCGGTTTGAGAGCTGTATGACATCAATCTGATTGTGATCGCCAGATGCTGTCGGGTGAACTCCATCGTGGACAGTTTCCCTGAGGCGACATCTTCAAAGCTAATGGTCCGAGGTTCTTTTTCTAACGAATCCAGTAACGCCATGGTGGGTTCTGATAGATCCCCAAAGGCTTCTGCACACCCTGAATTTTCTAAACACCGATCAAAAATAAGATCCAAGGTGCGTTGAGAAAGACGGCTTATATCAGGACCCAGTGCAATGTCAGGAGGCACTACGGCATCAAGAGTCATAGTGCGCACAGAATCTGGGTAGCGACGCAGGTAATGCAAGGCGACACGAGTACCGTAGGATATGCCGTACATATTCCATTGGCTGACACCGAGCTGCTGGCGAACAAATTCTAGATCGTGCACTGCCATGCTAGTGGTAAACCAACTCGGGTCGTGTTCTAACGAGTCTAGGCAGTCCTTGGCTTGCGCTGACATCATGGCTTCGTCTACATCGACATTCAAACCCATGGAGTCGGAAGCTTCATCACAGATTAATTTTGCAGATTCACCCGTTCCGCGTTGGTCGACTAGGATCACATCGTGATCGCGCATGATGTGACGAAACGCGAACGACACGGCAGGAAAAGTTTCGATGGCTGATTGCCCAGGGCCACCGGCAATAAATGTAAACGCATCGTTGTTTTCAGATTGTCGCCTGGCTGGAATACGGGCAATGGAAAGTTCTATGTGTGATGCGGCATCAGGTGCAGCGGCTGAATCTGAATCTGTTAGAGACAATTCAGCATTTAGAGGAACTGACACAGTGGTGCATTGCGCCACCAGTGCGGCAGCTCCAGCGCCAATCGTGCATTCGCTGAAGCCCAGATTGCGAGACAATGCTTTTTCGCCGGCGGCCTGAACTATGCCTGTTGAGAGCAGACAGATGCCAATGATGGCGTTCCGAAGACGTGGCGCGGTCGGTGATACCACACGATATTTAGTTAATTGTTCCAATGCCTTGTGGGATTGTTTCGCGAATAGTTATGTTCGCGTGCAAAGGCTGAGCCAGTGGGCTGGAATATGCGCCTACTGAGGAAGACTGGACGTAACGTGAATGGTTTGTTTGTTCACGGTTACCCTCACGCACTGCTATGCAGTGCGCTGAGGGTTATTCGAATTAGAGCTCTTCGAGTACGTCTTCGAGCTGGCGGCGAGCATTGCCTACCCAATCATCATGTTCAATGCGACCCGGTACTATTTCTAGCGCCCCCGCAATTTTTTCGATCTCGTGGCTCTTGAGTTCTGCCAATTGCGAGTAACTGGTTATTCCCAGTTCGTTAAGGGCCTTTTCTGTGACCGGGCCAATGCCGAAGATCTGTTTCAGGTCGTCGTGGTGTTGAACGGGCTCAAACAAGCTGGAATTGTCGGCGCTTCCATCTAACAGGGGGTCGTCACTGTCATCGACGTCCAACTCACGTTGCAGCTCATCGCCCACTTCCATGACATCGTCGAAGGGGTCTTCGTTGTCGTCATCTGCTGGCTCATCGGTGAGTTCTAAATCGAAGTCGCTTTCGTCGATGTCGCTGATAGATGAGACATCGGTGTCATTGAGTCTGTTTGAGTCTGCATTGATCTGGATAGACGCGGATGCCCAGCTGTTGTTCGATCGAGCGTTGGATACTCCCGTCTCAGCGGTGTTATTCAGGCTATTAATGAGTATCTCTGCAGGGCTAGAAACAATCGTTGCGTCCAAGACTTCCGCCGCTGAATCGTCAAGCTCTAGTTCGATATCGTCATCGACGACGCTCTTGGCGGCCTGAACCTGAGGCTCTCCTGATTTAGGCGTGTCCTGTTTTAACGTGTCCTGCGTCTTCAGCCGACGGATGTTGTCCAGTTCAGCTTTGATTTTGTTGTTGGCTTGCTCTCGGTCTGTCAGGATTTTGAGCTTAGATGACAACGTTTGGTTTTCAGTGTTTAGGTCCCGTACCTTAGCTTCGTGCTTCTGCATCATCTGGCGAACCAACAGCTGAGATTTTTCTAAGTTGGTATTGAGAAACGGGATTTGCTCGTTCTCTTGGCGCAGAGCCATGATTTCTGTTTTGTTTCTTCGCTCCAGCTCATCGTAATCGTCGGCAAGCATGGCAACTTCCGATTCATTTTGAGCCACTTGGTTCTGTGCTCGAGAGAGGGCATGCCTGTAGTCGTCGAGCCGCCTGGCATAGCCAGCCCTGTGAATTAGCCAGCCGACAGCCGCACCGAGAATTCCGGCTAGGGCCAAGGCCACAAACATTTGAGCTATTAGATAAATCACGATAGTTCTCGCACGGGTTGGACCTTAGTCGAGGTAGCTTATTTCGATGCGCCGATTTCGAGCTCGGCCTACATCCGTGAAATTGTCATCGATCGGTTGTGTCGAGCCATATCCTTTGGCAATGAGCCTGCTGTCGGAAATGCCTCCAGCAGTTAAGTAATTGGCTACTGCCTGCGCTCGTTCTCGACTTAGGCGTAAGTTGACAGACTCGGGGCCTGTGTTGTCAGTGTGCCCTTCAATACGAATGCGCGTATTTGGATTACTAGCCATAAGGCGAGCAAGCTGGTTGAGCGCTGCATCGCTGCTGGGTGTGAAAGAAGAACTGCCGGGCTCAAAGGCTACGCTTGCGGTGTTGATGAGTGATAGCGAGGTGAGAAAGCTTTGCGTTTGGGCTAGGGAATCGGCCTCAAGGTCGATAACGGTCACGTTATCGGTGACTTTTCTCACACCTTCTATTTGTTCTATGCCCGCTAGCAGGTTGCCGACGGAGAGTTGTTCTTCAACGGCGCCGCTGACATTGATATCACGGCCGTTTGCGGTGACGGTGAGTTGGGAAAATCCTGAGTTCTGAACGAACTGTCTGGCGTTTTGTTGCAACTGAGAGGGGATGGATTGCAAATGTTGAGCTAAGCTCACTATGAGGGCTGCGCCCGCGATGAGTGCCACTAGCCAAGGCCAGATGCTTAGCCTTTCCGTTTCGGGGAGTTCTAGATTGAGCGCGTGAGGGTTCATTGGGTGGATAATACCACCATGAGGCGTGGAACAGAATGGTGTATGCGCTCCAAGAGCACCTTGATTTTCAACGCATCATTGACGCGCCGATATTATGTCATGGAGTGCGCAAGGTTAGCCGAAGGGTCTGAGAGCTCGGTTGCTACGAGCAAACTTGGTTATCCCGATACGCTGGGTCTTAGCGACTAGACGATGTCGTTGATTAGCCGCATCTTCGTTGTCAGTGCCCAGTCTCTCTATAGGTGGCAAAATACGGTTGTGATAATCATTAGGTTGGGCTGGCCGCGCTGAGGTAATCAGTGGTATCGCTATCTCCAGCCTTTTGAGATGCGCGGTCGCTTTTCTGGCAAGCGCGGTCGCTTTGACGGCCTTCTCGTGCGATCGAGCAGCGTGCAGTCGATGACAGGACTCGTCAATAAAATGTTTTTTGTCTTGAGTGATTATTAATTGACGCAATGATTTATTGCGAGCACGAGCCAGTTTCAATTGTTCTAGGGCAAAATTGAGCAGACGTGTCTGTCGCTCTGCTTCAGACGCTGTTTTGGCAATGGCGTTTATTTTGGATTTGCTTTCAAGCAACTCAAGAGATTTCGTATTAAGCTCTTGCAGCGACTGGCGTTGAACCTTACGCCCGCGCCGACCACCGAACCAATATCCGGCTGTCAAACACACTAGTCCGATCAATACGTATTGCAACACGCAAATCTGCTCCTGAAGAGGTGGCCTTCGGTTATCCAATGCCGATGCAAAAAATAAAAGAAGGTTGTTGTAAGCATCATACAAAAACAACGTTTTACAATTAGAGGTGGCGGATTAAATCGTTAGCCACTTCACGTTTATTCAGCACTTATCTCGAATAACTTTGAACCGCGTTAGATTCGGCATTAAGCAGCAATGCCAGATTTTTCCGATTGCGGCAAACAATTCGATCAGTAACCCACATTGAGAGCGCCTTGGACACTAACGAGTACACCCGACGAATCCGATACGCCCTGCAGCTAGATGATGCGGAAGCACTTCGATTGATCACGCTGGGCGGATACAGTGCATCTGCCTCGGACGTTGAGCGCTGGCGTAGTAAGGAAGATGATCCGTATTTCATTGTCTGCCCCGATGAGGCAGTGCTAGCGCTACTTGATGGCTTAATATTGGATCGCCGTGGCCCGCCGCCAGCGACGCCTGAAGGTCAAGTGATACGTCAGGAACGTCTCAGTAATAATCTGATTTTGAAACAATTGCGCATAGCGCTTTCGCTTCGCACTGACGCCGTCTTTGATGCAATACAAGTAGGGGGCGGCAAACTCGGAAAGACTGAAGTTAGCGCGTTTTTTCGAAAGCCTGATGCGCGAAACTATCGCAAATGTGGTGATCAGGTGATGCGCTGGTTTCTAGCTGGACTTGCTGCTGGAAGAACCTAGGTCCAAAAGTTAAGTTTCGGGCGAGCAGAGATTTTGTTACATTGTGGCGGTGGCTGTTACCGAATTTCCCTTAGTTGTTAACTGGGGTCAAGGCAAGCAGTACTCGAGAGCTATGAGTTTTGCCACGGTTTTGGCTCGTGTAACTCAACTCTTTCAACATTAAGTGATGTCCAAAAAACAGGATCTTTACATGAATACTCGTTTAGCAATAACTGGTGGCTTGTTAGCCGCTGGCTTACTAGCTGGAGCTGCTCAGGCGCAACAGCAATTTATATCCATCGGTACGGGCGGTGTAACTGGTGTTTATTATCCAACAGGCGGCGCAATCTGCCGTTTGGTTAATAAAGGCCGTAAGGACCACGGTATCCGTTGTTCTGCAGAATCTACTGGTGGTTCGGTATACAACATCAACACGGTTCGCGCTGGCGAATTAGAATTCGGTGTTGCTCAGTCAGATTGGCAGTTCCATGCGTACAACGGCAGTTCAAAATTTGCTGATCAAGGTAAATTTGAAAGCTTGCGTGCAGTGTTCTCTGTTCACCCAGAGCCGTTCACTGTTATTGCACGTGCTGGCGCGGGCGTAAGCTCTTTTGAAGACTTAAAAGGCAAGCGTGTAAACGTTGGTAACCCGGGTTCTGGCCAACGCGCTACTGCTGAAGTTGTTATGGATGCTTACGGCATGACCATGGATGATTTCTCAGTTGCTGCAGAGCTGAAAGGCGCTGAAATGGCACAAGCATTGTGCGATGACAAAATTGATGCCTTGATTTACACAGTGGGTCATCCTGCTGCTTCAATCACTGAAGTGACAAACACCTGTGATGTGAACTTCGTTGATGTAAAAGGCGCTGAGATCGACGGCCTGATTACAGAAAATCCTTTCTACCGTACTGCTGCGATTCCTGCTGGCATGTACAAGGGTCAAGAAGCTGAAGCCAATACATTTGGTGTCGGCGCAACGTTTGTTTCATCTGCTGATGTAACAGCTGACGTGGTCTATGTTGTTGTTAAAGCGGTATTCGACAACTTTGAAGACTTCAAAAAGCTACACCCTGCGTTCGCTAACCTGAACGAAGAGCAAATGATTGCTGATGGTCTTTCAGCTCCTTTGCATGATGGCGCTGTTAAGTACTACAAAGAACGTGGCTGGATGTAATTCACGTCTCTTTAATAGGAAAGCTTCGTCAGTTTCTTGAAGGTAAAACGGTCTAGGTCATAGGCCGCTCAGCGGCTGGCAACTCAGTTTGTCAGCCGCTGTTTAGTTAGTAAATCCAAGTCTAATCATCTAGCCGTAGAGAGATTCGTCTATGAGTGCCACAGCTACCCAAGCTCAAGCTGCACCTGAACCCTCATCAGATTTAGAGGCATTCACATCGATAGACACAGGTGGGCGAAGTCCCGCGGGCGGTTTAGGGTTTTTTATAGCCTTAGTCGCGTTTATTTGGAGCACGTTTCAACTCTTTGTCTCATCAGCATTGCCATTCTGGATCGCTGAGAACTTCAACATAAATCTAGTTTTTAACAGTGGTGAAGTCAGAATCATTCACCTCGCATTTGCTATGGCACTGGCGTGCCTCTCATACCCCTTATTTAAGAGCAGTTCAAAAACCACGGTGCCGATCTACGACTGGGTGCTGGCTATTGCAAGTGTGGTCTGTTGTTTGTATTTAATCGTTTATAAAGACGATATCGCTAACCGTGCAGGCTTACCCACAATGGGTGATTTACTCGCATCAGCATTTGGTTTAATGCTGCTTGCCGCCGCCGTCTATCGATCACTTGGACTGCCTATGCTAATCGTAGCGGGCGTCTTTGTACTCTACGTCTTCTTTGGTGATGCGCAATCCTTGCCTGACGTCGTCCAATGGAAGGGCGCATCATTTGGTAAAGCTATGTGGCATTACTGGATGCAAACCGAAGGGGTCTTTGGCGTCGCGCTCAGTGTGGCTTCATCCATGATCTTTTTGTTTGTGTTGTTTGGTGCTTTGCTAGAGCAGGCCGGTGCCGGTAATTATTTCATCCAATTAGCGTTTGGCACCTTGGGACATTTTCGTGGAGGACCTGCGAAGGCTGCAGTAGTGGCCTCAGCGCTCAGTGGCATTTACTCAGGCTCATCCATTGCCAACGTTGTAACGACAGGGACCTTTACCATCCCGTTAATGAAGCGAACCGGCTTCTCGGCTGAAAAGGCTGGGGCTGTAGAAGTCGCCTCATCAACCAATGGACAATTAACACCGCCAGTTATGGGGGCGGCTGCCTTCCTAATTGCAGAATTCACCGGTATCTCGTACCCCGAAGTTATCAAGCATGCGCTACTGCCAGCTCTCATTTCTTACATTGCACTGGTCTATATCGTTCATCTTGAAGCACTGAAATTAGATTTGGTCGGCTTGGAGAAGCCACCATCGCATGTCACGGCTATGCGAAAGATCATGGGTTTTCTATTCGGCTTCCTAGCGTTTGTGGCACTAGGTGGTTTGGTCTATTACGGTCTAGGGTGGGTATCTGAAGCTTTCCCAGGTATGACGTTCTGGACTGCGGCTGGTATTTTCCTTCTGACGTACATCATCCTTATCGTCATCAGTGCGCGACGTGATGACCTTAAAATGGACGACCCTAATGCGCCCTTACTGGTGCTGCCAAGACCGGGTGAAGTGGCATTAACAGGCTTGTACTACCTACTGCCTATCATCGTGCTCCTGTGGTGCATTCTGCTCGAACGGCTATCGCCTTCGTTGTCAGCGTTTTGGGCTTCCATGGCTATGATTTTTATCGTTGTCACGCAGCACCCGTTGAAGAAAATAATTCGGGGTAGCTCAGCTGGCGGTGAAAGCTTTGCGTCTGCAGTGAAGCGCGGTTTTACAGACTTTGGTGACGGTATGGTCAACGGTGCGAGAAGCATGGTTCCCATCGGTGTGGCAACCGGTGTTGCCGGTATCATCATCGGCACGGTATCGTTGACGGGTGCGCATCAAGTGGTCGGGGAATTTGTTGAATTCCTCTCGGGCGGAAGCCTGATTCTCATGTTGTTACTGGTCGCTGTCATGAGTCTATTACTGGGAATGGGTCTGCCTACTACGGCGAACTACATTGTTGTGTCGTCTCTTATGGCGCCTGTAATTGTGTCAGTAGGTGCGCAGCAAGGTTTGGTTGTTCCGTTAATTGCGGTGCATATGTTTGTGTTCTATTTTGGCATTCTGGCCGATGACACACCGCCGGTTGGTTTAGCAGCGTTTGCAGCCAGTGCGATATCTGGTGGTAATCCCATCCAGACAGGTTTGCAAGGATTTGCTTACGATATTCGTACCGCGTTGTTGCCGTTTTTGTTTATCTTCAACACCGAGCTGCTGCTCATTGATGTGTCGTTCGCCAAGGCAATCTTTGTCTTTATTGTGGGTGTTATTGCCATGATGCTGTTTGCAGCAGCGACCCAAGGCTATTTCATGGCGCGTAGCAAAATTTGGGAATCACTCCTGCTCGTTTTGGTGGCCTTTACGTTGTTCCGTCCGGGTTACTGGTTAGACAAAGTTCAGGCGCCTTACGACTTGGTGCCTGCAAGTGAGCTTGTTCAGGTCGCAGCAGATTACCCAGTAGGTGAGCCACTGCGTTTACGCGTGACAGGCCCTGATTTTGACTACCCAGATCAATTAGCCAAACTAACGTTGTTGGCTGATTTAGGCGAACCCGGTGACGGTGAGACGCGACTAGAGCAAGCGGGTTTATCGGTTATCTTCGATGGTGAGGGCGCTGAGCTTGAAGAGCCGTTTGCGGGTACCGCGTTTTTCCAAACGCTACAAATGTTCGACTTTTACGCCGATCCTATTGTGCGTATCGATCAGGTGCAAATTCCAGCCAAGAGAATGCCTAAGGAAGTGTTCTATATACCGGCCTTGTTTGTATTGGGGTTTGTTATCTGGCTGCAACGGCGTCGACAGACTAAACCGGCATTTTTCGGTAACTTCTAATAGCGATACATAAGTGACGATTAGGGGCTTTTAGAATGCATTTTCTAAAAGCCTTTATTCGTTAGTGTCCCTTCCAAATTAAACGAATTTTTAAGTACGAAAATGAATAATGTCTGACGAGAAACTGATCATTGACGAGAACCGAGTCGTCTCTATGCATTACCAACTGACCAATGGTTTTGGTGAGCTTATTGATAGCTCTCAGGGTGATATACCGCTGGTGTATATGCACAACACCAATGCTATATTGGTAAGTCTTGAGCGAGAGCTCACAGGTAAGCAAGCGGGTGAGCATGTTGCAGTAACCATCTACCCAGAAGATGGCTATGGCTATGCAGACGAGGAGTTAATTGCAGAGTGGCCTCGTGAGTCTATCGAGAAGACGCAAGAGTTGGTCATTGGCATGCGGTTTAAAGCGATGTCAAAAGAGGGCGAGTCACAGCTTGTAACGCTCACTGAGATTCGGGAAGACACCGTGGTGTTAGATGCCAATCACCCACTCGCCGGTCAGGTGTTGAATTTTACCGTGGCTATTGTGGGTGTCAGAGAGCCGACAGATGCTGAACTGACACAAAACACCGTGGTCAGTGCTAATTCTGATTCAGCTATTAGTGGTGTCTGAGAGCAGCAAGACGGCATTAGTGTTAGCGGATAGCCGGCACTCGCTTTTCCGACAAACTCAGCGCGTTTACTGCCGGTTTTAGAGTCACTTGTTGGAGTGCTCGACAGTCGCGCTTATGAGGTACTCATAGGGGGGAGCTCAACAGTCGCGCTTATAAGGTACTTATAGGGGGGCTTGACAGTCGCGCTTACGAGGCTTTTTTATAAGAATCACTTTCATCAGAGCCAAACGAATCATCCGATGATGCTTGGGTTGAATGACTGTTTAACGGTGCCAATTCGTTGATTAAATTCTCCAACGGGGTTGGCATGCTAAGGCCATAGCCTTGTGCAAAATCGACGTTTAGTTCAGCCAAGCTTTGCATGGCTGATTCTTCCTCGACGAATTCTGCAATCGTTTTAGCACCGACCGTGTGTCCCATCTGATTGATGGCGGCAACCATATTTCTATCGGTAGAATTGTTCTCGATATTGCGTATCAAGGCACCATCGATTTTTAAGTAATCGAATGAGAGCTGCTTCAAGTAACTAAAGTTGGAGTAGCCAGAGCCAAAGTCGTCCAGAGCCAATTCACACCCTAAGGCTCTTACACGGTCTGTAAATTCACGCACATGCTCGAAGTTTTGGAAAACCGCAGCTTCAGAGATTTCGAAAGCAATACAGCTTGAATCAATGCCAGGATGTTGCAACTTATTGACGATGAAATCGCCAAAGTTCACATCAGCTAGGGAGTGGCCTGAGACATTGATAAGCAGCCTTGGAATGACATGTTCCTTTTGAGCTTCGACTAGCCAATCAATGATGTTGCTAAACACCCATTGGTCAATTTCCGTCATGATGTTGTATTTTTCTGCAAGCGGTATGACGCGTGTTGGAGAGTACAGTTCTCCATTTTCACCGCGTACTCGCAATAATATTTCGCAATGTTCAATGGGTGCTGGGTGCATCATTACGTTATAAATAGGCTGATAAAACAAGGCTAGGCGTTCTTCTGCCAAGGCTTTTCTTATGGCCTGAATACCAGCTAAGTTGCTCCGGTATTGCACAACGTCTGAGTCATTGTCTTGCGTCACATGTACCCGGTTACGCCCAGACTGTTTGGCCACGTAGCATGCTGAATCGACATCGGCTAACAAGTGTTCGATACTCTCAACATCGCTGCTGATAGGTGTCAGTCCGATACTAAGGCTGACGGTAAAGCTTTGTGTTTCATAATGGAATGTAAAGTCACACACAATCTGGCGCAGATCTTCAGCGAGTTTGCGAATATCTTCAAACGATTTTCCTTGGGCAATGATGGCGAATTCATCACCACCCAGTCGAGCAAATAAATCACCACGACGAAGGCGCTCGTTCATCATCTGCGTCAGTTGAATGAGCAGTTGGTCACCGGCATGGTGGCCACAGGTATCGTTAACCATCTTGAATCGGTCAAGATCGATATACAACAAACCGTGAGTGCTACTGGAGCGCTCTGAGATATTAACGGTGTGTTGAAGGTGTTGCTCGAATGAACGACGATTGTGAAGACCCGTTAAGTCATCATGGTTTGCCAAGTGTGCAATGCGCTGATTGGCTTCTCCGACACGCAGTATAACAATGCCCGAAATAGCCATTGAAACGGCGAACGTCGCAATAACGATCAATACTAATAGGCGACGTGTTTCTTGATAAGTCTTTTGGTTTTCAGACAAGGCTTCTTGAGCCAGTGTCATTTCAAGCGTAACTAAGTCGTTTAATTGATTGAGTAGCACGAGCTCTTGTAATTGAAGCTCGCTGAGCACTCTGTCTAAGTAGTTTTCGCTATCCTGAATAAAATGGGCAGGCCTAAGAGTCGCGCCCATGGTTATGGTTACACGGTTATAGGTAGCGTCTATTTGGTCGAGTATGGTTTGTTCTCGCTCATTTGCCCCTAGTGCTATTAGCTCTGAACGAGCCGCCTGATAGGCATTAGTATGATCGATAAGTTTGCTAACAATCTTATGACGCTCAAGAGGGTTATGAGAGCGAACGAGTTCGTGCATAGTGGTAGATCTAACCCTGATAACGTCACGCATGTGATAAGCGCGTGTTGATTTTTGTTCTGTTACTTCTATCAGGGATGACATGCTGTTATTCACATCCTGCAACGTAGTCATGGATAACCATGTCACTAGAAGCATGAGTGAAAACACAGCCAAAAATCCCATTCCTATTAGGATTTTTGTGTGATCTTTATGGACTAAGCGAAGGCTCATTGGGCTAAGTGGCATTCCTGTTTTGTGATGATCACAGATACAACTAAACCCATGCGCTTAGGCGCTGGGTTAGCAGTCAGCAAACTGACTTGGTCTGTGTTCAAGAAATGCATGAGCCGTGATATCCGCAATGAAACATCTATCCTTGGACGTTTACAACTGTCCTAATGTAAATAGCGTATCGGCTCTAAATCGAAACGGTTGACTCTTAATGGCGTGACATGACATTAAGCGATTCAAAAATGCGAACTAGAAAGGGTGGTCATTCCCGATTTGGGAGTTACTCTGTGCGGGAATCGGGGTTTTGGAGGGATGTATGTGAACTGAGTCTCGTGAATTTCTTGTTATCCAAGTAACTCATGAAAATAATCCGTGTATCCAATACTGGGTGGAATGGTGTCGCTGACGGTAGACCCAGTAATAGGCGCCGCCCTTAGTGCTAGCGATAAAATAATCTCTACGCACGTCAGTTTCATCCCACCAGCCGTTCTCGATACGTTCGGGCAGGGTATGTAATGTCATATCTTCGCTTAGGGGTTGCGGCTCACGTAACAGCCATACAGGCCGGGCAGGCCATTGTGTGGGTGGCTGTTGCCGTTCTAGTAAGGCTGTCATCCATGCCTTCTCAGGCCGGTGATCATCGCCAGGGAGTGCTGTATAGAGTGCCTCTTTACCCAAGCGAGCAACCAGCTTGTCTAGTACTTGCTCAATGCTGTTACTTTGCGCTTGGCTTTTTTGAAATAGATCGCGACCGTGTTGCTCTAGACTATCAAGCTCTGTTGATTCTAAGCCTAACCGAATAACAGGTGAATCCAGCGTCACGGCATCGAGCCGTTCTGTCGCAATACGAAATAGGTGTGGAATGTTTGAAGTCGCATCAAGAAACTTCAGTGGTACGCGTGTCGCCTTGCGTTTATGGTGATACAGCACAACATCCAAATGACGTACACCTAAGTCACGTGTCTTCAGGTAACCCCCTAATGCTCCCAATAAGCGATTAAGTGGAAACGCTAGAGCGCCTGTATCGGGTGCCTCGAGTGGTAAGTCGACGCCGTGTGAAAAGCTTTCAGCTGCTTTATAGGCTTCTTTAGGGTCGGGCAGGCGACCATCAAGTTTGTAGAGTAATTGAGTGCATTGGCTACCAAAGCGTCTGGTTAACGCCGCTGGTGCAATAGCGCGCAGTTCGCCTAGGGTTTGTATACCGGACTGGCGGAGTCCTTTTAATGTGAAATCATCTAGAGGCAATAAGCTTACGGGGACGCCTGCCAATGTTTCAAGCAGGGCTGCCATATTAATAATGGGCTTCTGCATACCCGCTTTCGCAAAGAGTTCGGCAGCTTTTGGTGTGGGAGCGATACCCAGTAGAACATGGACCCCTTGCTCTTTCGCACCACGACTCACTTGGTGCAGTAATCCGTCTAATCCTTCGAAGAGCTTTAGGCTTGCAGCTATTTCCAACAATATGATGTCGGGCGATTCTGGACAAACCCACGAAGAATATTGCAACGCCCAGAGTGTGAGCTGTTCAAGGTGTGCAGCTTGCTCGGTTTCGTCAAAATCGCTGATGAGTAGATTAGGTACCAAGGCATAGGCATTTTTAAGTGCAAGTCCCGCCCTAACACCGTGTGCTTCTGCACACGGGTTACACGCCATAATGCGTTTTCGTGGACCCTCATGGAGTATGACCGCCCGAGGCTCATCGGCTGAATGTTGATCTTGTCGATCAATAGGCAGCTGCGGGAAGTACAGTGCTAGCCACATCAAAGATTAACAACGCTTTCGGGTACTGGCCATTCGACGCCTTGCGAGTCATCGAATTCAGCAGGGTCAATAATGATGGTTTGCTCACGACCACCGCGTACTTTAATCAGTGTCAGTGCGAGTTGTGAATCAATTATGTCGGCTTGTAGTCGCGCTGCAACGGGGGAATGTTCGCAAGCATCGCGTAGCGGGCGATAAACAGTAGCCCACGTTTTACCTGTTTCAGCGGCTAGCTGCAGGCGCCGTTGTTTCTGTGCACTGGTGCGATCAACCCAGGCGACAACGCTTGCAAACAAACCTGCCCGCAATACTTGTTCGGCTGCCCATAGAGTATTGGTGTCGTTTTTGGAATCAATGATCAGTAAACGATCGAGACGAATGCCGGCATTACTTAACGCCGGTGCGTACGGTACGTAAGGGGGGTTGATGAAGGCCGCCCATTGATTATCTTTGGTTACTTGGCTTAAGGCGGGTAGTAACAAGCTCACTTCACCAATAGCTTGCTGGCTCGATAAAATTTCAGTAACACCGCCAATGCACCATCCACGTGTGGGTAATGCATTATCTAAAGAGGCAAACCCAGTAGGGATAGAGTTGTCATCGGTGTATCGATCACGGCCCCGCCATAGTGCGGGCTGTGATTTCAATAAGGCATCGAGAGCGGGATCCATGTGAGAGTGCAGCGCAGCGTATGAATGTCAGGGTGTTTCAAGAAACACACATGCCATGATGCCGAACGTTGTGTGCTAGCTAGGAGTCGCGACGTAAGACGCCAACATAGACACCTTCTATATGAAAGTCATCTTCACGTAAATCGACACGAATAGGCTCAAACTCATCATTCTCTGGTAGTAGCGTTACGATGTTGCCGCGTCGTCGAAAACGTTTCACTGTGACTTCATCATTCACGCGTGCAACAACAATTTGGTTGTTTTCAACATGTTCAGTCGCATGTACGGCTAATAGATCACCATTGAGAATACCCACGTTTTGCATGCTGGTACCGTTAACACGCAGCAAGTAATCAGCGTGAGGATAGAAAAGATCAGGATCGACAGGCAGGTATTCTTCAACGTTTGAGTCGGACATGATGGGTTCACCAGCAGCGACTTGGCCTACTAATGGAATGCCGTCTTCTTCGAATTCGGTAAGAACGCGTATGCCACGTGATGTGCCAGGTATGAGTTCAATCGCACCTTTACGCTCTAGTGCACGCAGATGGTCATCGGCTGCTGTGGGTGAGCGGAAACCAAAATGTAAGCAGATATCTGTACGGGTAGGAGGGAAGCCAGTGCGTTCAATATGCGATTGGATCATGCGCAAAATTTCTTGCTGCCGTTTGGTAAGGTCCTGCATGGGCAAATATCCATTCGTTATCGAGTCCTGAGTATATTTACAGTTGTGCGAGAATGCAACTGTTACTGGAAAGATCCGGAATTATGTATCAGTTGCACAAAGCACCCAAGCTTCTATCTCGCTAGTATTATCTCATGGGAAACAAGGTAGTAGTAAGCGGTTTAGTTAACAAGCGCGCTCGAATCATGGGCAAGATCAGGACACTTGAAAGAGAGGTTGACGAATTACGAGTGCTTGCTGATGCTCTGGGGATGTCAATTAAGACATTTGATCCCACCTATCGCGTGAATGCTGTTAAATCCGTTCGCACAAACTCAGGCAGGAGCGTTTATTTCAAGAATCGTGAAGGCACTCGTTCTGTGCTTGATGTGTTGCGCGATTCTGGCAAGCCATTGACCATCGAAGAAATAGCCCGAGAATGTGAGAAGTTCGCGCAAGACCCTATAACAAGATCTAACCGACTTAAGCAGACAGCCTCAGTGCGAACCATTGTTTATAAGTTGCAGGCTCGTGGGCTGGTTAAAGAGGTGTCTCGTGATGGTGGGATTCAGCAATGGCGGCTGAATTAGGCGATCAATGTCTCGCCTTGCTTCTTGTTGCCCTGCCAATAGCCGCAGAAATCGCGCGATACATGAGACTGAGCGCAACGTTTTATGATGTCAGCAAAGATAAAACCATTTGACTGGCGACGTGTATCTTCACGATAGGCAGCTTCGTTTGCGTAACGGTTCAAATACAAGTTACCGAACTTATGGAATTGCCCTAACTGCATGCGACGAAAGCGTGAGAAGAATGATTCTGCTTGGTTAGTGTTCTCGCCATTAATACCGCTGTATTCAACAGAGTGATTCACACGCTCCATTTTAAAGCTGCCATGTAAAGAGTTGTATGCGTTGCTCTCATCAGCTGAGATAGTAGTTCCAGACTCAACGTGGCGAGCTACGAAAGCATTAACAGCGCTTTCTGTCTCAGCTTTTGCAACAGCGGTTACAGTCTTATAAGCGCCTTCACCTTCAACATCGTGACGCTCACGCATAACCAACACAGCTCGCTTGTCTGGATCTTGGTTTGCTTTCAAGCGACGATCAACACGGCTTTCAATGCGGTTGTTAGGGCGTACATGGCCGTTCACGTATGCAGCATCAATCTCTACTTCGTCTTTAAGAATTGCAGGCTGCGCATCCATTAGCGACTCTCGCAACTTGTGAGCAAGTACGAAAGCAGTTTTGTATTGAACGTCCAAGTCACGGCTTAACTGAAGCGCAGAGATGCCTTTAACCGCGTTTGTGTAGATAGCTACAGCGGCTAGGTAAGTGCGCAGCGGCAACTTGTGGTTACTAAAGATAGTTCCACTGGTAACGCTGAACGTGTGTTTGCAGCACTTGCAGCGCCACTGTTTGCGAGTCTCTAACCAGTAGTGATCCGATCCATCACACTTAGGGCATTTAACGCCTTCAGGCCAGCGAGCATCCCTAAACATATCGAATGCATCATCGTCAGACAGTCGCGCTATTTCAAGCAACGAGAAGCTTCGTGCTTTCGCTGAAAGAAGATAGTGCTGTTTGTTGCCTGAATTCATCATATACAATGATATTACGGCATACACGATGACTTGTAAAGAGATATTTCATCATATATAATGATTTAACATTTTAAATGATGAGAACTAGTAATGACCGATGATAAAGAATGGCAAGACCGTGTTAAAGGGCTTCTAAAGGCTGAATTGGCTAAGCGCAACACTAATTATGTGCAGCTAGCGGAGATGCTAAAAGATAAGTATGGTGTCGTCGAGACTCCCCAGAATTTGAGCAATAAAATTGCGCGTGGGAAATTTAGCGCTGTATTTATGATTCAGGTTTTGGAGGCGGCAGGGTGTCATTCGATAAAAATAAGCTCAGATTAGTAATAAAAAAGCAGGATCCTTGGATCTACATTTTACTAGTCGCTATTTGCTTAATACTTTCTATTCTCACAGCGGTACACCTTTCCCGTATTTTTGTTGAATATAAAGAGCTTCTATATCCTCTACCACCAAAAGGATACGAGAATGAGCAATATGCTAAGGAGCAAGCAGTACCAGAATATTTTGACGCTAGCGTACTCGTCGCTAGCGATAACGCCAAATCCATAAACAATAAAAGCAGTAAAGAAGAGAATAACGCTCGGATAGCTGCTGTTGCGGAGTTTACGAAAAACAAGAGGGATCTCAACGCTCAGGAAGGAATGTGGCGTGCGGCTAATTTTTTGGTTGTCTTGACCATGTTTCAAATTTTTATCGGAGCTATAACTGCCTGGTACTTGGTTAGGACTTTCCGAACCCAGCGCGAAGAGCTTGAGCAAGCCGAAAGAGCTACTGATGCCGCCGAGAGCGCGCAGGCCGCCTACCTGATGATTGAGCCTGTCTGCGAGCTCAATGAGGACGATAGAACTACTTTTAAGTTCTTTTTCCAGATTAGAAACTACGGAAAATCCCCAGCAATAAATACTGACCCGAACTTTAGGAATTCTAGGGAAAACGAATTTGGTCACAAGACGATAACTTATTTCAGTGGTGGATTTATTATTGAAGAGGGCAAGTCCCATATTATCAAGCGCAGCACCGTTCAAGGCCGCATTGCTGATTATCTGGATATCTCCGGGCAAGGGGCAAGCCGATCCTTGGAAGGGGTTGGAAATTGCAGCTTCAGGGATATATTTGGAGTCACCCGATACGCCCCTACGATCAATTACGCCATTGAGTTCGTATTCACAGAAGATAGGCCGAACGTCTGGCAGAAGGCAGGTCTGGCGGAGGAAAATTTTCCAGCCACTATTAAAGAGCTTATCCTTATGAACCCCGATGAAGACATCAACTCTATTATCGCCAACAATATCAAATCTGTTCGCGTGAACATTGGATACCCACATGCTAAAGATGAAAGTAAAAGCACAAAATAGAAAGCTAAACAATCGAATTATCATTCAGCTACACCTTTGTGCAACTGATACATAATTCCGGAAAGATCTGGATAAGGCACTACACCGACGATACAACGTGATCTTGTTCAATAGGCTTATTCTAATTGAGAGTCAGTAAGCGCATTACAGAGAGTAATAGCATAAGAAAAAGCCTCTTGGTCGATGGCTATTGCTGAGGTAGGGTAATTGCTGTAAACATTGACAGGGTGCGGTTTTGCTCATGTTCAGGTTCTTGGGTTGCTGATAGCCTCTGCATTGCCTTATAGTTCCCCACCTACCTGTGTGTAAAACTGCCCTGGGCGCGAAAAACAGCCATGACTGAGAACGAAGTTCGTCAAAAAATAATTGATTTGTGTTTACAGATGAATGCCACAGGTCTCAATCAGGGGACATCGGGCAATATCAGTGCACGATTTGAGGGCGATATGCTTATCACGCCCAGTGGTATTGCTTACGATCAGTTGGTGCCCGATGACATCGCTCGTATGCCACTTAATGACGATTCAAGCGATTGGCGTGGCCCGTGTAAGCCTTCTTCCGAGTGGGGGTTTCACAAAGCCATTCTTAAGGCTAAGCCTGCCATCAATGCCATCGTGCACACACATTCTATGTACGCCACGATTGTGTCCATAGCGCGCAATCATATTCCGGCTTGTCACTACATGATTGCAGCGTTCGGTGGAAATTCTGTCGTTTGTGCAGATTATGAAACCTTCGGCACGCCAGCATTGTCGGTGAGTATTTTGCGAGCTATGGAGAACCGCACCGCGTGCTTGCTAGCGAATCACGGCATGATTGCTGGCGGACGAGATCTTGATAACGCCATGTGGGCTGCGGTTGAGCTAGAAACCTTGTCTAAGATGTTTTACCACGCCAAATTAGCGGGCGGTATGGTGGTGCTACCCGATGATGAAATGGAGCGTGTTATCGAGCGTTTTAAACATTATGGGCAAGTTCAGAAGCCAAAGGCTTAAGCCACAAAGCTTATGCTGCCGCATCACTTTAATTGTTGGTGCCCGTAATTCCTTACCTTTGACGTCAAAATGTGCGTTGAATAACTGCTGACAGGCGCCAGTAAGCTGGTCACAATAGGGCATACGTTAACTGGTGTAGCCCGTTCATGACTGATACTGATACTCAATCTCGCTTCCCTGTGCCCTCGCTGGAGTCTTTACCCGATGATATTCGCACCCGTATAGAAGCTGTTTCTGACAAGTCGGGCTTTGTGCCCAACGTTTTTAAAGTGCTTGCTCATCGTCCAGACGAATTTCGAGCCTTTTTCAGCTATCACGATGCGCTGATGGA
>CALKLO010000143.1 GCA_937991945.1 uncultured Granulosicoccus sp. | reverse complement strand
CTCAAGCAAAGCCAAGAGGGCGGCAAGTCCGTTGTCGATATTAGCTTCCCAGAAATCGAGAAATTCGATTGCTTGCCAGAGCCTAAGGCCGATGGTCCATCAGCTTACGTATCGATCATAGAAGGCTGCAGTAAATACTGTAGCTTTTGCGTTGTGCCGTATACGCGTGGCGAGGAGATTAGCCGTCCTTTGGACGATGTCCTTGACGAGGTTATGTCATTGGCAGAGCAAGGCGTTCGTGAAATACACCTGCTTGGACAAAACGTTAACTCCTATCGTGGGCCCATGCACGAGGGTGGTACCGCTGATTTGGCGTTATTAGTTAGATATGTTGCGGCCATCGATGGGGTGGATCGCATCCGGTTCACAACATCACACCCTGTAGAATTTAGCGACTCTCTTATAGAGGCGTATGCAACGGTGCCAGAGCTTGTCAGTTTCCTACACCTGCCGGTGCAAAGTGGCTCTGATCGGATACTCGCTGCTATGAAGCGCGGGCATACGGCAATTGAATATAAATCCAAGATTCGAAAATTAATGCTAGCGCGGCCAGGGCTTACATTGTCGTCCGATTTTATAGTCGGTTTCCCTGGCGAGACAGAGAAAGATTTTGAAGACACCATGAGTCTGATAGAGACTCTTGGCTTTGATCATTCGTACAGTTTCATTTATAGCGCTCGCCCCGGTACGCCTGCTGCGTCATTAGCTGACGAAACACCTATGGAAGAAAAGAAGGCTCGCCTTGCGCGCTTACAGGCGCAAATCAACAAGCAGTCTGCAATCATCAGTGAGTCCATGATCGGTTCGGTTCAGCGAGTGCTTGTGGATCGCCCGGCGCGTAAAAATCCTGAGCAGGTTAGCGGCAGAACAGAAAACAACCGCGTTGTTAATTTTACGGGTGCGCAGTCTTTAATAGGGCAATTCGCTGATGTCAAAATTACCGAGGCGTTGCCTAACTCGCTCCGTGGTGAGTTACTAAGCGAAGTTGCAAATACCTCTGCATGACAAAACTAGCGTTCCGAGTAGTACCCGCTGACAACATAAGGCTGGCCCGTTTATGTGGCCAATTCGATGTGCACATAAAGCAGATTGAACAACGGCTAGGTGTGCAGGTCAGTAATCGAGGCGAACTTTTTTCGATTGAAGGTGATGCCGAGTCTTCACATAGCGCAAAGGCTTTGATAGAGCACTTATATAAGATGACAGAAAATGAAACGTTAGAGCCTGAGGAAGTGCATTTGTCATTGCAAGAGTCAGGTTTGGCAGCCATGAAAGAACAGGCGCCCGCGAAGCCGCGGAATGACTTAATCATTAAGACGAGAAAGTCGACCATCCAGTGTCGAGGCCCTCGGCAAATTGAATACGTTCGTAGTATTAAAGAGCGTGATTTAACCTTTGGCATTGGTCCTGCCGGAACCGGTAAAACATTTTTAGCGGTTGCGTGTGCGGTTGAAGCGTTAGAAACTGATCAAGTGCAACGATTAGTGCTAGTCAGGCCTGCGGTAGAGGCGGGTGAGCGTTTGGGTTTTCTCCCAGGCGACATGATGCAAAAAGTCGATCCTTACCTTCGTCCTATCTATGATGCTTTGTATGAATTTATAGGTATAGAGCGGGTTAGCAAATTAGTAGAACGCAATATTATCGAAATTGCCCCATTAGCTTATATGCGTGGACGTACGCTTAACCATTCGTGCATCATCATGGACGAGGCGCAAAACACGACTGTTGAGCAAATGAAGATGTTCTTGACGCGAATTGGATTTGGTTCAAAAGCGATCGTCACAGGGGATATCACACAGGTTGATTTGCCCAAACATCAACCGTCTGGGCTAAAACACGTGCAAAAGGTTCTGCACGGTGTCGATGGTCTTGGATTCTGCGAATTTACCGCCAGCGATGTTGTCCGTCATCCGCTGGTGCAGCGAATTGTCGCAGCTTACGAAGCTGTGGAGGAGGATGAGTAAGCCTGTCCAGAGCGTCGAGTCTATTATTGCCTCGCGTATGTCTAAAGACGCCGTTATACATCTGTTTTGCGATGCTGATGATTCAATTTCGGCGGCTGACACGGTTAGTGAGAGTGTCATACAGCGTTGTTGTTATTCAGCGTTGAGCTCACAAACGTTGCTAGATCTTGAGTCGGTCATCCAAATCGAGTTATCAGTGCAATTTGTTGGTGCGGAAGAAATGCAGGCGCTCAATAAGCAATACCGAGATAAAGATTCAAGCACTAATGTGTTGAGTTTTGAGTCGGGTTTGCCTGCGGTTGATTTGTCCGACGAGGCAGGTGCTGGCAAATTCTTGGCACTGGGTGATCTTGTTCTTTGTCCCGAAGTGGTGCTGGCTGAGGCACGCTCACAAAATAGACCTGTCGATAATCATTGGGTGCATTTGCTGGTACACGGTACTTTGCACCTTTGTGGCTACGATCATATTGACTCTATGCAAGCTGACGCTATGGAGTCGCTGGAAATTCAGATACTATCCGCCATGGGCATATCTGACCCGTACAATATCATCGAGTAGCAATGACTGACGATTCACAAGATGGTAATAGCGGCCGATCGCTGATGGACCGTTTGGTTCACGCTATTGGTGGTGAGCCAAGAGATCGAAACGAGCTGCTAGAACTTCTCAGAGATGCGCAAGCACGTGAGATATTTGACGCTGAAACTCTCCAGATGGTGGAGGGGGTTTTTCAAGTCGTTGAGATGCGTGTGAGAGACATCATGATCCCGCGTGGGCAAATGGTGGTCGTTGAGTACGACACACCCTTAGAAGATATTCTCAAGGCAGTCATTGAGTCAGGCCACTCGCGCTTTCCTGTTATCAACGAAGACAAAGACAACGTGGTGGGTGTGTTACTCGCGAAAGACTTACTTCGCTATTCGGATGCCGGGTCGCAACAACGTTTCCGGCTTGATGACATTCTGAGAAAAGCGACGTTCACACCTGAGACTAAGCGGCTGAATGTGTTGCTCAAAGAATTTCGGGCTGCCAGAAATCATATGGCCATTGTGCTTGATGAGTACGGCGGGGTCGGTGGGCTAGTGACTATTGAAGACGTGCTGGAAGAAATCGTCGGTGAAATTGACGATGAGCATGACACTGAAGAAGATGTTGATATCAAAGACCACGGTGATGGTCGTTTCTCGGTAAGGGCATTGACCCCGATTGACGATTTTAATGAGATCTTGGGCACTCGATTTGGTGATGAAGAATTTGACACCATTGGTGGGTTGTTGCTTCAGTTCATTGGCCATATGCCTAAGGCTGGGGAAATAGCCGTCATTGATAATTGTCAGTTTAGAGTTCTTGCTGCTGATTCTCGCCGGCTACACTTGCTGCAGGTCACGATGGTCACTGGCGACTAGGGCCAATGGGAAATATCGTATTGCCGCGCTGGCTCGTATCGATACTAGCGGTATGTAGCGGTCTAATTTTACCCCTGTCTTTTGCGCCTACCGAATGGTGGGTTGTCGCAATCGGCACGCTCTTTGTGTTTTACGCATTGCTGCAAAACGCAACACCAAAACAAGCGCTTTGGATTGGCTGGTTATTCGGCTTAGGCTACTTCGGCATTGGCGTTCATTGGGTCTATTTCAGTTTGCATTTGTTTGGTGCCGCTATTGCGCCTCTCGCAGCACTGCTGACATTGGTTTTTGTGTTGGTCATGACCGTATTTCCAAGTCTGACTGCCTACTGTTGGGTGCGTGCTCGTCAACCCAGAAACCCGATGGCTAATGCTTTCTTATTTGCAGCTCTGTGGGTGTTGTCCGAACTTATTAGAGGCAAGCTCATGGATGGCTTTCCTTGGATATTGGTGGGGTATAGCCAAACATCTGGACCGTTGGGTCATTTAGCACCGGTTGTGGGCGTCTATGGTTTGAGTTTTTTAATCGTGCTAATAGCTGCCACGGGGGTGGCGTTTATCACGAGTGCCACCCGACTCCGAATACGCGCGTTTGTTGTTATCGTTTTGCCGGTTATTTTTTCTGTTGCTACGAAAAATGTTCAATTTTCCGAGGAGACGGGTGATGCACTCAATGTGCGCATGGTTCAGGCGAACATAAAACAAGAAATGAAATTTAGCCAAGGTCGGCTTCAAGCAGCGTTAACAGATTACACCTCAATGACGCAGCAGCCAGGTCTTGAGAATATTGATGTGGTTGTATGGCCTGAGACAGCCATTCCGACGTTCTTCAGTAATGTTGAGAACATCATGAACCCATTCGTTGCATCCATGGATGAGCTTGGCATTGATGTGTTGAGTGGTGGATTTCAACGTGATGGCGACAAAATATACAATGCGGTGAAGCAACTGGGGGGCGAGCAGGCCGTCTACCAAAAGAGACATTTGGTACCGTTTGGTGAATATATGCCGTTACGTTTCTTGTTGGATTTTGCGGCCAAATTTATTGTCATTCCTATGTCTGATTTAACAGCAGGCTCAGGTCCGCATGTTCCCATGTCCATACAGGGTGTCAATATTGGTATTTCCATTTGCTACGAAGATGTCTACGGCGAGGAAATGAGAGCCTTGTTGCCTGACTCTAATTTGTTAGTCAACGTGTCTAATGACGCTTGGTTCGGAAACTCTGCGGCACCTCATCAGCATGAGCAGAAAGCGAGAATGAGGGCGCTAGAGTTCGCTAGGCCGTTAATTAGGGTCACCAACACGGGTGTTTCTTCGGCTATTGACTATCGTGGTCGCGTCATTGGTCGGATATTCCACAATACAGCTGGTATTATGGATGTCCAGGTCCAGCCTCGTTCTGGCCTGACACCCTATGCTAGGACAGGAAACTGGCCAATCTTCTTGATTAGTTTCGTTATAGTCGTCGTGGCATCGTTGAAACGCAGATTCTTGGCGTTTTAGCGCAATTTGTATTAGGGTGTTCTCGGGGGGTATTGCCAATTCGGTATCCGGTGAGCTCGCTCTTGAATCCTTAGTCTTTTGCAGAGTGTTCTTATGGAAATTCCTGGCGATTTAAAATTTGCACCTTCTCACGAGTGGGTTCGGTTAGGGGACGACGGCATCATCACCGTCGGCATCAGTGCGCATGCACAAGAGCAACTCGGTGATCTGGTTTTTGTCGAAACCCCTGAGATCGATCGTGACTGTGAAGCCGAAGAGGGCATCGCTGTCGTTGAATCGGTTAAGGCGGCTTCTGACATCTATGCGCCTGTAGCAGGCACTGTTGTTGATACCAATCCTGAGCTTGCCGACAATCCTGAGCTGGTTAATTCAGACCCTTATGGGGCAGGCTGGATTTTTAAAATTAAGCCTAACGAAACCTTAGACATTCAAGACATGATGGACCCCGATGACTACGAGGCATACGCAGCAGCCGAAGAGTAAGGTTTTATTCAGACGCCGTTCAGGCTTCTGTCGTTAGTCTGTTGATTCAATATTAAGATTGGATCAACCATGATAAAAACACCTCTAGTCGCTCTAATTGCCTGTCTTATGTGCACGCCTGCCATGGCAGGTCAAGCCGGTTCCTATATCGGTTTGGATGGCGCATCAATTGCCGTACAAAGTCAGGAAAACGACGATTTAAATCCTCGTGGTATGCGACTTCGTTTCGGTGTTCGCGTGAATGAGTTCTTCGACATGGAGGCTCATCTGGGTGGTGGAACAGATTCAGAAACAACGTCATTTGAATCGTTTAGCACCACCTACGCGGGAGCCTATCTGAAAGGGTATTTGCCGTTTGGACAACGTAGTTCTGTATTCGCGCTGGCAGGTCTTTCAGGTGTTACGCACAGTCAGGATGTCAGCGGGCGTTCATTCACAGATTCGCAGTCAGGTTTTTCCTACGGATTTGGTATGGAAACGCAATTGAGCAAGCAGTTCGATTTATCAGCAGACTTTATGAGCTATACCAACGATGGGGCTGATTTTTCTGACGTAACGGCGGTAAGCCTTGGCATTAAATGGTATTTCTAAAGCGTCGCCGCTAGCAAAGAGAGCGTCAAATAGCGACGCTCAATAATTCTTCGTAATAGGGCCTGCACGCAGATGCAATAGTTTGCTGGTCGTCCGTCAGTGTGCTGATCGTTGTGCGAGCAGGTTTAAAGCCTGTGGACTGATTGACGGCGTCGTACCAGTGCGAGCCCCAGACACCATCACTATTGCGTGCGCCGATAGGCCAAGAAAGCATGGATGCTTCAAACGCTATACCTAACGAATTACACAAGGTTTGGAGTTGTATTTCAGGGTTTTGCAAAAAGCGTTTACTGTCTATAACAAGGGGTGCAGCGCCTTGCATCTCACTAATCAATCTAAACAATTGGGATTGCTGTGAGTAGCCCAGATCGCTTGCGGTTAAGTTCTCGCGTTTAACGGCATAAGAGGCAGCGACGGGCTCAGGGTCTCTAATTAAGAAAACGTGATCGACGGACTTAAGCCATTGGGTTGAGAAATGACTTAGCCAATGTGTCGTGATGTGTTTTTGGTAGAAAAGCCCTGACTCGGGTGGTTGGCTAATTGAATCAACAACCTTTTCCCAGTCAGTTTCTCCATGCGCGATGATGTCATCGCGCATAGGGTGGTCAAGGCCTGTGTGCTCTAAAAAGTGCGCATAGAAGGGTTCGTCAACAACGAGCGTGTCGCTTCGGTTTTCCCATGCGCGCATCATAGCCGTTGAGATATTGCGAGGCCCAGACCACATGGCAATACAACGACCGCTCATGCCTAAGCTCCTTTTATTGCAGCAAACGCATTGCCGGCCGCTTTTATCGTGTCATCGATGTCCTTGTTAGTGTGAGCGGCACTAGTAAAACCGGCTTCGTAGGCCGAAGGGGCTAAGTACACGCCTGCATCTAACATGCTATGGAAGAAAATTTTAAAATGCTCGGTGTTGCATTGCATCACCGCATCGAAGCCCGTTATTTTTTCGGCTTCAGAGAAAAACAATCCAAACATGCCACCCGCGTGAGCTGTGCAGATAGGCACGCCGTGTTTACTCGCCTCCGATTTCATGCCGTCTAGTAGGCGTCCAGTTGTTGCGTGCAGATCGCTATGAAAATTGTCTGCGGACAGTAGTTGCAGTGTTTTGATGCCTGCGCTCATGGCAATGGGGTTGCCCGATAATGTACCCGCTTGATAGATAGGGCCTGTCGGGGCAATTTGCTCCATGATGTCGCGTCGACCGCCAAAGGCCCCGACTGGCATGCCCCCGCCAATAACTTTGCCTAGCGTCGTTATGTCAGGCGTAACGCCATAAAGCTCTTGTGCGCCGCCTCGCGCCACACGAAACCCTGTCATGACCTCGTCAAAGATTAATACCGTGCCGTGCTTAGTGCATAGCTCGCGCAAGGTCGCAAGGTAGCCTGGTAGCGGTTCAACAAAATTCATATTTCCTGCAATAGGCTCAATGATGACGCAGGCCAATGAATCGCCTTGTTTTTCAAACAAGGCTCGCAAGGCTTCTTCGTCGTTGAAGGCAAGCGTAAGCGTATGTTTGGCAAAGTCGGCAGGTATGCCAGGTGAGCTAGGCACGCCGAGAGTCAACGCACCGGAGCCTGCTTTGACTAACAGTGAGTCAGAATGGCCGTGGTAGCAGCCTTCGAATTTCAAGATATCATCGCGGCCGGTAAAGCCTCGCGCTAATCGAATAGCGCTCATTGTGGCTTCAGTGCCAGAGCTACACATTCGAACTGATTCGATAGAGGGCACGATTTCGCAAATCAATTCAGCCATTTGCACTTCGAGTTCGGTTGGTGCACCAAAGCTCAGGCCGTTTTCAGCAACTGCTCTAACGCTTGCAATAACGTCGGGGTGGGCGTGTCCGAGTAACATAGGCCCCCAAGAGCCCACGTAATCAATGTACTGCTGGTTCTCTGTGTCGGTAATGTATGCACCGCTAGCGCTGGCTATAAAGCGCGGTGTGCCCCCGACGCTACCAAACGCACGTACTGGGGAATTTACGCCACCAGGAATGACTTTACGCGCACGATCAAATAGTTGTTGCGCGGCATTTTGCTTTGTCGATGACGTCGTGGATGACACAGGAGACTCCAAGTGTTGGGGGTTATAAAGCTTGAGTGGCCATTTTACGGCATGTCTCTTGTGTAGATGAGACAATTACGCACTCTTACGGTATCGGTGGTGTTCTGGTGGAATTCAAAAAATACTTATGTATTGTGTGTGGGCTAATCTACGACGAGGCGCAAGGCTGGCCTGATGATGGTATTGCTCCTGGCACTCGTTGGGAAGACGTGCCGCTGAATTGGGCTTGTCCTGATTGCGGTGCAATCAAAGATGATTTTGACATGGTAGAAATGTAATGAGTCAGACAGGAACAACGCTTTCGCAATACTTGGTCGAGCACACACGTGCCAGAGACGATCTGGGTAGTGATTTTCTCGGTCTGATGAACGATACGGCCACCGCCTGCAAGCGTCTTTCTGATCTTGTACGTCGAGGCGAGCTAGCCGGTGTGCTGGGCGCGGCAGGGCAGGAGAATGTTCAAGGTGAGGAGCAAAAGAAGCTCGATATCATTGCCAACGAGGTGTTTATCGAGTCGCTTGAATCATCGGGGTACTTGGCAGGTATTGCCTCTGAAGAAATGGATGCGCACTATCCCATTCCTGAACAGTTTACTCGCGGGCAATACCTATTAGCATTTGACCCTCTTGATGGGTCTAGCAACATCGACGTCAACGGATCTACGGGGACTATTTTTTCCATTACCCGTCATGATTCAGCGGATGCGCCTAGTGATGCTGATTTTTTACAAAGCGGCCGTCAACAAATTTGTGCAGGCTATTGCCTGTACAGTTCGGCGAGTATGCTTGTATTGACGATTGGTGATGGGGTGGCAGGATTCACCCTCGATAGCAGCATAGGTGAATTTATACTCAGCCATCCCAACATGAGTGTGCCGGAGACAACCAGCGAATACGCCATTAATTCTGCGTACACGCGGCATTGGCTTGCGCCAGAGCAACGCTATATCGACGAATGTAATCAGGGTGTAGAGGGGCCACGTGCGCGTAATTTTAATATGCGATGGGCAGGCTCCATGGTCGGGGACGTGCACCGCATACTGTGCCGTGGTGGCGTATTTCTATACCCGATGGATGCGAGGCTTCAAGCGGATGGTAAGGCGGGAAAGCTGCGATTGATGTACGAAGCCAACCCCATGGGGTGGTTGATGGAGCAGGCGGGTGGAATGGCCCACACGGGCACACACGCAATTCTGGACATCGAGCCCAACGATTTGCACCAGCGAGTGCCTGTCATTATGGGTTCCAGTGAAGAGGTTCAGCGGCTGGTCGATTACCACTCTGAATCCGCAAGCTAGGCTGCACGGCCATGAGCACAGAGCAATCCCTGTTTTGGGAGACAACACCACTCGATGATATGAGTGATGAGCAATGGGAGTCATTGTGTGATGGCTGCGGGCGCTGCTGCCTGCAAAAGCTGGAAGACGAAGACACCGGTGAAATTCACGAGACGAGCGTGTCTTGTAAATTACTAGACACGCAAACATGTCGATGTAGCGATTACAGCAATCGATTCGCCCAAGTTCCTGATTGTTTGACCATTCGGCCGCTGACACAGGAGAAGCTTGGGTGGCTGCCGGAGACCTGCGCCTACCGTAAGTTGAGTGATGGTGAGCCCTTGGAAAGCTGGCATCCTCTGATCAGCGGTGACCCTGAAAGTGTCAAAAAGGCGGGTGTGTCGGTGGCTGGCCAATGTTTTTCTGAGGAGTACGTCTCACTATCAGAAATAACTTTATCGGTTGTTGATGAGCATAATGACAAGACTTCCTAGTCTATTTATGTCGTAAGTCAATTATTAAATGTGATTAATATCATCCATTTGCGATAACCTTTGCATAAATTATTTTAACAATTAGCTGTGGCGTTTCTGCAACGCTTGTGGTTTACTTGACGCACTAAATGGCAGAGTCCTTGCTAGTGGGTTACATATAGTTAACCCCAAGAATTTGTTCCACTTTTTTGTTTTGTGCCGGAGATTAACGCAATGAGCGTCCAAGCAGAATCCAATTCAGCGTCCTTAGATTCCAACGGTGAAAGCTCCGCTGGTTTAGATCGTCGTGCTAGATTGCATAACACCATTGAATCTTTGGTGAAGTTAAGACAAGAAGTCGTCGTCAGTTATTGCCAGCTGGCGGGTGTAAGCTCCTTTGCCGCCCGTGATATTGAAACTCATGAGGTAGAAGCTGACCAATTGCGTAGCTTTTGTCAGATAATGGTGGACTACACCGCGATGGGACACTTTGAAGTGTACCAACGCATCATTGAAGGCAAAGAGCGTCGCCGGGCTGTCAAAGAAGTTGCAGCTGAGGTTTATCCCGCTATTGCTGAAACTACAGACTTCCTGGTCGATTTTAATGACAAGTACGATGCTTTTGACGGAACGGGCGAAGACGTCCACATGCTCTCCGGCGACCTTTCTCGCTTGGGCGAAGTTATTGCCGTCCGAGGCGAGCTGGAAGACCAGCTGCTTGGTGCGCTGGAAAAATAATGGCTCAGTAGCTGCTCTCGTAGCTACGACACAATCGGCGGCGCGGACATGAACGTACTACGTTTAAAAAAGCGTGAAGAGCGTCGAATTCAAAACGGCCATGGCTGGGTGTTCTCTAACGAGATTGACACTGAGCAAACGCCTCTTAAGGGTCTTGAGCCCGGGTCACCGGCGACGCTAACGTCGGTCAACGGCAAATTCCTAGCGCATGTATACGTAAACCCGCACTCCTTGATTGCGGCGCGTGTTACGAGTAGAAGCGCCAACGAACCTTTCAATGCGACAGTATTGCGAGTTCGCCTGCAACACGCACTAGAACTGCGCGATGCCTTATACCCGAAGCCTTACTATCGCTGGGTGCACAGCGAGGGTGATTTTCTGCCTGGACTAATCGTTGATCGATACGGTTCAGCACTGGTAGTGCAAATAACAACGGCCGGCATGGAGCACTTTCGCGATGACATCATCGATGCATTGCAATCCCTGATTGGCGCTGAGAGAATTTACCTGCGTAACGATGCGTCCGTGCGCGAACTTGAGCACCTTCCGCTTTATCGTGAATGGGTGCTAGGCGATGGCGTTGAGTCGTTAACCATCCATGAGAACAATCTTGAATTCGAAGTGCCAGCAGAGTTGGGTCAGAAAACCGGTTGGTTCTACGATCATCGAGAAAGCCGGCAGGCTATAACACCTTGGGTTAAGGGCAAGCGCGTGCTCGATCTTTACACCTACTTGGGTGCTTTTGGTCTTAACGCCGCCGCCGCGGGCGCAGCTTCAGTTATGGCGATTGATGCCTCAGAGACGGCTGTGACAGCAGCCAACGAAAACGCCAAGCGTAATAGTCTAGACAGCATATTCACAGCGCAAGCGGCAGACGCGGTGGAAGCCATGCGTTCTTTGTTTGAAGAGAGAGAGCGTTTTGATGTAGTTATTCTTGATCCTCCAGCGTTTATAAAGCGACGCAAAGATCGTGAAGCCGGAACACGCCATTATGGTTTGAATAACCGACTGGCTATGAGGCTGCTTAATCCAGGCGGCATCATCCTCAGCGCATCGTGCTCTCAAGCTCTGACTCATGACGAGCTAGTGCAGCAAATGAGGCTGGGAACTCCTAAAGGTAGTTTGGGTCTACAGTTGCTCGCAACGTTGCGTCAAGGTGCTGATCATCCTGTACACGCATCTATGCCTGAGACTCTGTATTTGACAGGGGCTATTGGTCGAGTCATTTGATTTCAAACGATAGCTGATTGATATCGTCTTACCGTGTGAGTCGTTTGGCTCACACCAACACCGGACAATCTATTTTCGATGCTGCAATATCCCAATATAAACCCCGTAGCTTTGGAAGTGGGCCCGCTGGTCGTTCACTGGTACGGAATCACCTACTTGTTCGCCTTTATGGCGGGCTGGTGGCTGGCGAAACATCGTGCTAGTAAGGCGGGTTCTGGTTGGACTGCCGATGAAATTGGCGACGCGGTTTTCTACATTGTGTTGGGTGTTATTGTCGGCGGTAAGCTTGGGTCATTGCTGTTCTACCAAACAGACCTGTTATTCAGCGAGCCATTAAAAGCGCTTAACCCGTTCAGCCAATATGGCTGGCGCGGTATGTCGTTTCATGGTGGTTTTTTGGGTGTGTTGGCAGCGTTTTGGTTGTATGCCCGAAATACACATCGAAGCTTCTTCCAAGTGGCCGATTTCTTCGCCCCTATGTTTCCGTTAGGCATGGGAGCAGGGCGTATTGGCAACTTTATCAATGGTGAGTTGTATGGTCGTGTCACCGATGTGCCTTGGGGAATGGTCTTTCCTCACGCCGGTGTCGAGCCTAGGCATCCGAATCAAATTTACCAATTCATCGGCGAAGGTATAATCCTATTCCTGATTGTCTGGTTGTTTTCATCTCGCCGACGGCCCAGAATGGCAGTTTCCGGGGTGTTTGTTTTGAGCTACGGAATCTACCGATTTATAATAGAATTCGTCCGTCAGCCAGACGCAGATCTCGGCTTCATCGCGTTTAATTGGTTGACCATGGGGCAGTTGTTGTCGCTTCCAATGATCCTGGTTGGAGGTGGGCTGTTGTTTTTCGCTTATCGTAATAAAAAGGCTTAGCTGATTTTCCATGCAAACCTATCTTGATTTACTGCAGCATATTCTGGATAACGGTACCGATAAATCTGATCGAACAGGTACGGGTACTCGTTCAGTTTTTGGTCATCAAATGCGGTTTGATTTGCAAGCGGGTTTTCCAGTTCTGACAACAAAAAAGCTGCATTTAAGGTCGATTATTCATGAGCTTTTGTGGTTTTTGCAAGGCGACACGAACATCGCTTATCTTAAGGAGAATGGTGTCAGCATTTGGGATGCATGGGCAGATGAGCAAGGTAACCTAGGCCCTGTTTATGGAAGTCAATGGCGTAGCTGGCCGACACCTGATGGGCAGCACATCGATCAAATCAGCCAGTTATTAGTCCAGCTCAAAAACAATCCAGATTCCCGTCGCCACATTGTTAGCGCGTGGAATGTGGGTGAAATTGAGAACATGAAGTTGCCGCCTTGCCATGCTCTGTTTCAATTCTATGTGGCTGATGGAAAGCTTAGTTGTCAGCTTTATCAGCGTAGCGCTGATGTGTTTTTGGGTGTGCCATTTAATATTGCCAGCTACGCCTTACTAACAATGATGGTGGCGCAGGTGTGCGATCTAAAGCTGGGTGAATTTGTACACACACTCGGTGATGCGCATATTTACAGTAATCACTTTGAGCAAGTGAAAACGCAGATGGCACGCAAGCCAACGCAATTACCAGTGATGAAAATCAATCCTTCGAAAATGGATCTATTTGCATTCAAGTACGAGGATTTCACGCTGGAAGGGTATGAGGCCGAACCTAACATTGCCGCACCTATTGCCGTTTAGTTGGGTTGAATGTGTATAGCTTCAATTCCAAGTGAAGTGAGCGCACAATTTAGATGCCTAGTAGTTCGCACTGATAACTGGAAGGCTAGAGATCCTGTGACGCACGTCGATTAATCGATTATTCGCTTCCTTAAGCATGGAATGCATCTAACGATAGGCCGATAAACCGTTAGAAATCAGATGCGTAGACTCGGAGTGTGGCACAAGAATTCACAATTGAATACTCTTTGAAATAACACCATGACACTGTTCAATAGGGTGTTTTGAGCCGCTAAAGCACTGTGTGGCGGGGGATTTTTGTGTGGTTCGAAGCTACATGTGCATTTGGTTAGTGTCGACTATCCAGTAAGCCCTGAGTAACCCTTGAACCTATTCACAACGTAAAATGCGGTTATGAAAACATTTATCCCAGCCGTGCTGCTCAGCCTGTTACTGGCAGCTTGCGGTGACTCAGTTGTGGTCGGTAACGGTACTGTTCAAAACAGTGGTAGCAATGGCGTTGGCTCCGCGCCTGAACAGAATGAAACAGGTACTGGCGATCCAATAAGCACAGAGTCGAGCTCTAACCTTGATGCAGCCGATGTCGATGCCGCGCGATTCCTGAATCAAGCAACGTTTGGTGCAAGCGCCAAATCAATAGCCGAATTTCGCACTTTTGCGAGTAAGTCAGCATGGATTGATAACCAGTTCAGTTTGCCCGTGTCACTGACTCGGCCCTACACAGAAGCTAACGGAAACGTCAGCAATCGTATTCAGCGCCATAACATCTGGATGGACAATGCCCTCGATGAGCCAGACCAACTACGTCAGCGGGCCGCTTTTGCCCTGAGCCAGATCTTTGTCGTAGCCGATGTCGATAAAGCACTAGAAAACGCTCAGTACGGTATGAGCGACTACTACGACATGCTGGCAAGCAATGCATTTGGTAACTACCGCACTCTTTTAGAAAACGTGGCTCTACACCCGGTCATGGGCGTTTATTTGAGTATGGTACGAAACGAAAAAGCTAACGCTGCAGAAAATATCCGACCAGACGAAAATTTTGCACGTGAAGTTTTGCAGCTGTTTTCCATTGGCTTATTTGAGTTAGACAGTCGTGGTGAAATTGTTAATGAATCGAATCCAACACCGAGTTATACGCAAGACATTGTTG
>CALKLO010000142.1 GCA_937991945.1 uncultured Granulosicoccus sp. | reverse complement strand
TGCGAAACGTACGCGCGCTAAAATCCGCGAACTTGCCGTTCCTCGTCTGACTGTGCACCGTACACCTCGTCATATATATGCACAGGTTATCGATGCAACGGGTTCAGCTGTAGTAGCAGCAGCATCAAGCGTAAGCAAAGACGCGCGTGGTTCAATTGCGAATGGCGGAAATGTTGATGCCGCAGTCGCTGTTGGTAAGACCATTGCTGAAAAGGCAGCCGCAGCGGGAATAAGCGAAGTTGCTTTTGATCGCTCTGGATTCAAATACCATGGCCGCGTAAAAGCGTTGGCTGATGCAGCCCGTGAGAACGGACTGAAATTCTGATTACGGCCTGACGGCTATAAAACTATTAGGCTCGGTATAAACGTATGGCACAGAACGATTACAACCAAAGCAGTGACGGCTACATTGAGAAGCTCGTTACAATCAATCGCGTAGCAAAGGTAGTAAAGGGCGGACGTCAGTTCGGTTTTACTGCACTTACTGTTGTCGGTGACGGGAACGGACGCGTAGGTCTGGGGTATGGCAAAGCACGTGAGGTGCCTTTGGCAATCCAAAAAGCGATGGAAAAAGCCCGTCGCGACATGAAGACTGTCGTACTAGACGACGGAACTCTTCAGTACCCATTGAAGGGACGCCATGGCGCAGCTCGCGTTTACATGCAGCCGGCTTCAGAGGGTACTGGTATCATCGCTGGCGGCGCAATGCGCGCTGTTTTCGAGGCAGTAGGTGTTCGCAATGTTCTTGCAAAGATCATCGGCACTAACAACCCTATTAACGTGGTTCGTGCAACGATTAATGGTCTGAGCACTATGCAAAGTCCTGAATCGGTTGCTGCCAAGCGCGGTAAGTCAATCGCCGAAATCAAAGGAGAGTAGTAATGAGTGCTCAAACTCTCAAAGTAACGCTAATTCGAAGCATGAACGGGCGTTTAAAGAACCACAAGGCCTGTGTGCGCGGTCTTGGCTTGCGACGCATGCATCAGACGGTTGAGGTGATTGATACGCCTGAAAATCGAGGCATGATCAACAAGGCGTACTATATGTTGCGCGTCGAAGAACAACAGGCCTAATTGGCTAAAAAACGAGTTTAAGTCATGAGTCTTAATAATCTAAGTCCTGCACCGGGAAGTCGCAAGAACGCCCATCGTGTCGGCCGTGGTATCGGTTCTGGAAGTGGCAAGACCTGTGGTCGTGGCCACAAAGGTCAGAAATCACGTTCAGGTGGTTGGCACAAGGTTGGTTTTGAAGGCGGTCAGATGCCTATCCAGCGTAGATTGCCTAAGTTCGGCTTTACTTCACGAATGGCTCGCCATTACGCAGAAGTACGCCTACACGAGCTGGACGCTATTGAAGGCGGACAAATCAACGTAGAAGCCTTAGTAGCTGCAAACATTGTTCCTCTACAAACCAAGACAGTAAAGATTATTCTGTCTGGCGAGGTAAAGAACGCTTGCACTGTTACTGGGTGCCGAGTAACTAAGGGCGCTCAGCAAGCTATTGAAGCTGCTGGTGGTAGCGTAGCTGAATTAGTTGCTTCTTAATTAGAAGCAATTAGTCAGTCCAGTCGGTCTATGACCACCCGGAATCGAGCTAAATAGAGCATTTTATAAATGGCAGCTGATAAAAACAAATCTGCGCTAACTGGCATCGGAGGTTCCTCCGAGCTACGATCGCGCCTATTGTTTGTGCTGTTCGCCATGATCATCTTCCGGATTGGATCTCACATCACTATTCCTGGTGTAGATCCTCGGGTCATGGCTGACTTATTCGAGCAGCAAAGCAGTGGCATCCTAGGCATGCTAAACATGTTTGGTGGTGGTGCTTTGTCACGCATGTCTTTGTTCGCATTAGGCGTCATGCCTTATATATCTGCGTCAATCATAATGCAGCTCATGACACACGTCATTCCTCAGCTTGAGCAGCTGCGGAAAGAAGGCGAGAGCGGTCGCCGAGTAATAACCAAATATACGCGGTACGGTACGTTGCTTTTAGCATCGATACAGGCCATTGGAATTGCTATAGCACTGCAGAATCAAGGTGCAAATGGTCAGAGCGTCGTATTCTTGACGGGCCCAGGCTTTGTATTGACCGCAGCCATTACGCTTGTGACGGGCACAATGTTCTTGATGTGGTTGGGCGAGCAAATTACTGAGCGCGGAATCGGCAACGGGATTTCAATCCTTATATTTGCCGGAATCGTCGCGGGTCTTCCTGCTGCAATCGGCGGTACGTTGCAGTTGTCCAGAACGGGTGAGCTTAGCTTTTTCGTTGTGATTCTTTTGTTTGCGATGATAATCGCAGTCACTGCTTTTGTAGTATTTGTGGAGCGTGGTCAACGAAGGATCACCGTGAACTATGCAAAACGGCAACAAGGGCGTAAGATGTTCGCGGCGCAGTCGAGTCATTTGCCACTGAAATTGAACATGGCGGGAGTTATCCCACCCATATTTGCTTCCAGTATCATATTGTTCCCGGCAACTTTAGGTGATATAGCCACCAGTAATTCAAATTCTTGGCTAAATACCTTAGTTTCTACGCTACAACCTGGCCAGCCGGTATACATTCTCTTGTATGCTTCTGCCATAATCTTTTTCTGCTTTTTTTACACCGCATTGGTATTCAACGCGAAAGAAACAGCGGATAATCTCAAGAAGTCGGGCGCTTTCATTCCTGGTATCAGACCCGGTGAGAAAACAGCTCGATATATAGACGGCGTTTTGACACGGCTCACTCTTTACGGGGCGATGTACATAACGGTCGTTTGCCTGTTACCCGAGTTCCTGATCTTATTATGGAACGTACCATTTTACTTTGGTGGTACGTCGTTATTGATCATTGTTGTAGTGGTCATGGACTTTGTAGGGCAGGCGCAAGCACACATGATGAGCCATCAGTACGAAGGCTTAATGAAGAAGCAAGGAACGAAGGGATCTCCAAAGGGCGCGCGTTAGCGTTAGCTGTTTGGTATTCCCTTATTTGGAGAGCACGTATGAAAGTCAGAGCATCAGTTAAGAAGATCTGTCGCAATTGTAAGGTCGTCAAACGTAAGGGCGTTATTCGCGTCATTTGCAACACAGACGCCAGACATAAGCAGCGTCAGGGCTAGTCAAAGAAACATAGGCGGAGATAAGCATGGCACGTATTGCCGGCATTAACATTCCGGTCCAAAAGCATACTTGGATCGCATTAACATCGATTTTCGGTATCGGCCGAACACGCGCGTATCAGATTTGTGATACTGCAAATGTTTCACCCGAGACCAAGGTTCGTAATCTATCTGAAGTCGAGATAGAGAACCTACGTACGGAAGTTGGAAAATTTACAGTCGAAGGCGATTTACGTCGCGATGTTTCGATGAATATAAAGCGTCTGATGGACCTCGGTTGTTACCGTGGAATTCGCCATCGTCGGGGCTTACCCCTTCGCGGTCAACGTACGAAGACTAATGCGCGCACGCGCAAAGGTCCGCGTCGTCCGCTCAAGCGTTAATAGAGACAGTTATGGCAGCTAGTAGCACCAAAAAGAAGGTTCGCCGTACCGTTACTGACGGTATTGCACACATCCATGCTTCGTTCAACAACACGATAGTCATGATTACTGATCGTCAAGGCAATGCCTTGTCGTGGGCCACTGCAGGTGGCTCTGGTTTTCGTGGTTCTCGCAAGAGCACACCTTTCGCAGCCCAGGTTGCGGCAGAGCGTGCAGGTGAGGCAGCTAAGGAATATGGTCTTAAGAATATCGACGTACACGTTAAGGGTCCTGGACCTGGTCGTGACTCGGCAGTTCGTTCGCTGAATAACGTCGGCTTCAAGATCAGCAGCATCCTTGACGTCACACCAATCCCTCACAATGGCTGCCGTCCGCCTAAAAAGCGCCGTGTGTGAGATGAAATTGCGAACTCAAAAGAACAGAAGTGGGAGTATGAACCGTGGCTAGATATACCGGTCCAACGTGCAAACTAAGCCGCCGTGAAGGCACAGACTTATACCTGAAATCGGGTATTCGTCCGCTTGAGTCAAAGTGTAATCTTGAAACACCTCCTGGCATGCAAGGCGCCAAGCGCGGTCGTCCATCAGACTACGCATTGCAGTTACGTGAGAAGCAAAAAGTACGTCGTATGTATGGCGTTCTAGAAAAGCAATTCCGTAACTACTATAAAGCTGCTGCAGCACGTAAAGGGTCAACAGGTGAAAACTTGCTGTCTTTACTCGAGCAGCGTCTTGATAATGTTGTATACCGCATGGGTTTTGGCTCAACACGCGCTGAATCACGTCAGTTGGTATCACACAAGTCAATCATGGTAGACGGCCGGATCGTAAACATCGCGTCATACCAGGTACAACCTAATCAGGTTGTTACTATCCGTGAAAAGGCCCGTAAGCAGGCTCGTATCTCTGATGCTCTTGAACTGGCTCAACAACGCGGTATGCCGGGTTGGATTGAAGTCGATCCTAAGAAATTCGAAGGCACATTTAAGTCTGTACCTGACCGTGCTGATCTGCCGGCCGAGATTAACGAATCTCTGGTTGTGGAGCTGTACTCAAAGTAAGACGTAGTTTGTCTTGCTTGTTTATAGCTTTAGGGTGGGATGGCACTTTGCTATCCCGCTAACATTAAGGGGTTGAATTACGTTGAATGCTATGCAAACTGAATTCTTGAAGCCACGGATCGTTGACGTTTCGGCAACTAGCGCAAACCATGCGAAAGTCACACTCGAGCCATTAGAGCGCGGGTTTGGCCATACGCTGGGCAATGCGTTACGTCGAATTTTGTTGTCTTCCATGCCTGGTGCTGCTTTCTATGAAGCAGAAATCGAAGGCGTACTCCACGAATACACCACAATGGAAGGTGTACAAGAGGATGTACTGGATATACTGCTAAATCTTAAAGGCGTGTCTATTGTGATGCACGCTAAGGACGAAGCAAACCTGAAATTAGTTAAGCAGGGCCCTTGTGTGGTTACTGCGGCTGATATCACGCTAGATCATGATATTGAAATTATTAATCCTGATCACGTCATCTGTCATTTAACAGGTGATATGAATCTCAACATGACTCTGCGTGCACGCGTAGGACGTGGCTATGAGCCTGCGTCACACCGTACATTAGAGGAAGGCGAGAGCCGTCCAATCGGAACACTGCAGATCGATTCAACGTTTAGCCCGGTACATCGCGTGGCTTACAACGTTGAGAGTGCTCGAGTAGAGCAGCGAACTGATTTGGACAAACTGATTGTTGATCTTGAAACAAACGGCACAATTGATCCTGAAGAAGCCATCCGTAAGGCTGCGACTATCCTTCAAGAGCAGTTGTCAGTGTTTGTTGATCTGAAAGCTGAAACAGCGACTCCAGAAGAAGAACAAGCGTCAGATATCGATCCGATTCTGTTGCGTCCTGTTGATGATTTGGAACTTACAGTTCGTTCTGCGAACTGTTTGAAGGCTGAAAATATTTACTACATCGGTGATCTTATCCAACGCACCGAAGTGGAATTACTGAAAACGCCTAACCTGGGTAAGAAGTCCCTGACTGAAATCAAGGATGTTCTAGCGCAGCAGGCATTGTCACTAGGTATGCGCCTGGAAAACTGGCCACCACCCGAGTTGCAGAAGCAGCGCGAGATGGCTAAGTAGGTTAGAAAGAGAAAAGAACATGAGACATCGTAAGAGCGGGCGCAAGCTCAACCGTAATTCAAGTCACCGAAAAGCTATGTTTCGCAACATGGCGGCATCTTTGGTCGAGCACGAGTCAATCAAAACGACTCTGCCTAAAGCTAAAGAGCTACGTGGTGTTATTGAGCCAATGGTAACTAATGCTAAGCAAGATAACGTTGCAAAACGTCGTCAAGCTTTTGATCGGTTACGAGACAAGGCTGCAGTGGGCAAGTTGTTCACAGAAATCGGCCCACGTTTCGCTAACCGCCCAGGTGGTTATACACGCATACTTAAGTGCGGTATGCGACCTGGCGACAACGCACCCATGGCAATTATCGAATTTGTCGAACGTGGTGAGTAGTTAGGCGTTTATGAGCGACAAGCAGCACGGGTCGTGTTGTGTCGTATGAAAAGGTCCGAGGCTTTGATAGCTCGGGCCTTTTTTCGTTGTTGGTTGGTGACTTTGTAAATGAATGAATTAGGAACGAGCTTTAGTGCTCTTTTGCATCTACTCAGGTACGCAAAAGGGTATCGGCGACGAATAATATTGGCCAGTACGTGTTCAGCTTTGAATACGTTCTTCGACATCATGCCGGAGATACTCATAGGAGTCGCCATAGATGTCGTGGTTAATCAAGAGGCGAGTTTTTTAGCAGGTTTTGGTTTTGAAAGCCCGCAGGCGCAGATACTTATGCTCGGGTTCCTGACGTTTGTTATTTGGGCTGGCGAATCGATATTCCAGTTTCTGTATCTGCTTTTATGGCGAAATCTCGCTCAGGATCTGCAGGCTGATCTTCGTCAGGATGCATACGATCAAGTGCAGCGCCAAGATATGGGCTTTTTCGAATCCAGAAGTACGGGCGAACTCACCGCAATTCTCAATGATGACGTAAACCAGCTAGAACGGTTCCTAGATGGTGGTGCTAACGATTTCCTGCAGGTGTTTGTTAGTGTCACGCTCATCGGTGGGGTGTTCTTTATTATCTCGCCAACGATAGCCATGCTAGCAATAACACCTATCCCCATCATCATATGGGGAGCCTTTTTCTTCATGCGTAAAGCGACGCCTTTATACGCAGACGTCAGAACAAAGGTCGCAGAGTTATCAACTCGTTTGGGTAACAACATAGGCGGAATGGCGACGATTAAATCCTTTACCGCAGAGTCGCGAGAAAGCCTTCGTTTACGACAGGCGAGTGACAATTACGTAGCTGCTAACAGACGTGCGATCAAAGTAAGCTCGGCGTTTGTTCCTTTAATCCGTATGGCGATACTGGCTGGCTTCTTAGCGACGTTTATATTGGGCGGTATGAAAGCATTAGATGGAAGTTTAAATGTCGGTGCGTACGGCATGCTGGTGTTCCTAACCCAACGTTTGTTATGGCCACTAACACGGCTTGCGCAAACAGTAGACCTATACGAACGGGCAATGGCAAGTACACGGCGTATCTTAGGACTGATAGAAACCCAAACAGAGGTTAGGGATACGGGTACCGTAGAGTTAGCAGACGATAACCCGGGTTCAATCGCCTTTAATGGCGTCACATTTACCTATGCGGGTACCCATTCGGGCATTGAGAGTCTTAATCTAACTATTCCTGCTGGTTCAACAACAGCACTCGTTGGTACGACAGGCTCGGGTAAATCTACGCTTATAAAGCTATTGCTACGATTTTATCCAGTTGATGCGGGCAATATTGAAATTGATAGCATTCCTATCGATGCGCTGTCTTTGCATTCGCTTAGAAAAACAGTAGGTCTTGTTAGCCAAGACGTATTTCTATTTGAAGGTACGGTGTGGGAGAACATAGCCTATGGCAATCCGGGTGCATCAGATAACGCTGTTAAGGAGGCTGCAATAGCCGCAGATGCAATGGGTTTTATTGAGGCACTCCCGTTGGGATTTCAAACGGCCGTGGGTGAGCGTGGTATCAAGTTATCTGGAGGCCAGCGTCAACGACTGTCATTAGCGCGAGCCATATTAAAAAATCCGCCCATTTTAATATTGGATGAGGCCACAAGTGCGGTAGATAATGAAACAGAGGCTGCTATTCAACGATCTCTGGCGATCATATCTCGCCATCGTACTGTGCTTGTTGTTGCCCATCGGTTGAGCACAATCGTATCTGCTGATCAAATTGTCGTACTTCAGCATGGGCAGATTGTGGAGCAGGGGACTCATCCGCAATTGATACAGCAAGGTGGGCACTATGCGTCTCAATGGGCTGTTCAAACGGGCGCTATGCAATTGGGACACAAGGACGAATAATGAGCACAACTGACAATATGACTAATACTCCCCGTGTGTTGGTGCTTGGTGCAGGTTCTTGGGGAACCGCGTTAGCGATACAGTTAGCGCGTGCGGATAATGATGTGCTGCTGTGGGGAAGAGATGCTGCGCATTGTCAGACAATGATGCAAGATCGAACCAATGAGCGTTACCTACCAGGTAGTGTTTTTCCCGACAACTTAAAAGTAACAAAGGATTTGGAGCAGGCCTTAGCGGTGTCAGATTACATCCTGATATCAGTCCCCAGTCACGCGTTTAGGGATGTGTTACTGCAAATCAAACAGATGCTTGGCGACAGGCTATCCTCGGTTAAATTGTGTTGGGCGACTAAGGGTTTTGAGTTATCGACAGGTTCGTTGCCGCATCAATTGGTACAACAGTTATTGCCTGAATGCCACGATTACGCAGTGGTGTCCGGCCCCACGTTTGCCCTTGAAGTCGGTATGGGATTGCCAACGGCGATAACAGTGGCAGGCTCCAATGAGCTATGGTCGTCTGAGCTTGCAAATCTACTTAGAACCAAAATATTTATTGCGTATACCTCTCAAGATATCGTGGGTGTAGAAATAGGCGGGGCCGTGAAAAATGCGCTGGCTATTGGCGCGGGATTATCAGACGGCCTTGGCTTTGGTGCTAACGCACGTATTGCATTGATTAACCGAGGTCTTCGAGAGTTATCCCGCTTAGGCGTTGCTATGGGAGCGAGTCCAGAAACCTTCGTTGGTCTCGCGGGAATGGGAGACCTAGTCTTAACCTGTACCGACAACCAATCGCGCAACAGGCGTATGGGATTAGCCTTAGCGGCGGGTAGCAGTATCGAAGAAGCGGCTCAGGAAATTGGTCAAGTTGTGGAAGGAATTGGGGCTGCGCGTGCGGTCTATGAACAGGCGCAACGCCTAAATGTACGCATGCCTATCATCGAGCAAATTTATCGAATAGTCGTCGATGGCGTGAATCCACAAGATGCCGTGGAAGCACTGTTAAACAAAGAGCTCAGTGCGGGAGCGGAGCACGGTTAGTTCTCAACAACCGGTAACAGTTGTTGAGAAC
>CALKLO010000141.1 GCA_937991945.1 uncultured Granulosicoccus sp. | reverse complement strand
TATTGATATTTTTATCGATGTGTTCTGTGATCGACTTAAATTGCTGAATAAGACAGCTTTCAAGTATCCCCCCTATTTAAATGGAATGGAATTGGTTTTATAACTTTGCGTTTAAAGTCCCCACTGATCTGGTGCAGTTTACAACTCTTAAGCAATGGGTAGCGGCGCACTCTCATCTAAAAAGCCTTCATTTTTCAAGTCAGACCAGAGTGATGTCGGTATATTTAAATCAAACCAGTCAATGATTTGCTTAACATCAGATCGGGAGCGTGGCCCAGGAATAACGCTGGACACAAGGTTCGATCCCAGCGGAAATTGTAATGCTGCCGCCGGCAACGGTACTCCATGCGACTCACACACGCGCGCTATTGCCGCTACTTTTTTCATCACAGAGTCAGGGGCTTTAGCGTAGTTCCAAGTATCGCCGCCTACCAAAATTCCGGAGTTAAACGGGCCACCTAAGATAATAGAGGTTCCCGCATTTTCGCAGGCAGGAAACAAATCATGTAGAGGTTGTTGCTCTAGTAGCGTATACCGCCCTGCCAACAAAAAGGCATCCCAATGACCATGCTGCATAGCCTCAATACACACTTCTTTCTCGTTCACGCCTAGGCCAATCGCTTTAATATCTCCTGCCGAACGTAGTTCATCTAACGCTTTATACCCACCACTCATGGCATCGGCAAACAACGCTTTATTAGCGGATTCTCCATGTTGCATTGCACCGATATCATGCAACAATAAAATATCAATGCGGCTCACACCCATTCGCTGCAGACTATCCTCAAAGGAACGCATTACCCCATCGTAGCTGTAGTCATAAATTTGATGGAACGGCAAGCTCCCGGGCCATTCCGCAGCGCTAGAGTCTGTCGGATAACCTGGCGCTAACAAACGCCCAGCTTTCGTCGACAGTACGTAATTGTCTCTATGCCTAAGCCCTGCTCCTAGAAAGTGTTCAGAACGACCAAAGCCATAAAAGGGTGCTGTATCGACATACCGCACACCCTGGTTTAGCGCCTCATCGATTGCGCCCGCGATGTCTTTATCAGCTACAGGTCTATGATTACCGGCCATAGCAGCGCAACCAAGCCCTAGCTCTGTGACCTCTAAAGCCGTTTTACCTATCGTACGCGTTGAATAGTCAGCCATACTTGTTTACTCAAAGTGGTCTAATTCGTGTGTAGGGACGCTACAGCACGGTAGTTTCACCTAAGCATACAACGCTTCATTAGTCGTTGTCTGAAGTGCCGGCACCTGCGCCCGACAATCGCGATTGTTCGGTGGCTGGTGCATAGGTTCGGTGGGCTAATTGCTTGAGTCCGTTCAGGCTTTGAACATCAACACTAACCCTTAGCGTCTCTGCAATAGGCCAAGACTGCAGTGAATCTGATATTAAATCGTCGCGAATAATTGTAATCGTTCGAGGGGTATGTCGAGTCTGCAGTTGATCTCGCACTGAATCGGACGTTGATATAGAGCCTTGTGTAGCAGCATCACACTTCAATTCACCGTCTGCCCACCTCGCCGTTATAGGGGATTGAAGTTCTAACGACACCAAATGAAAGAATGGCAATAGAACGATGGCGAAAACAACCTTCTCCAACACGATACTCTGACCTTGATCCAAACGACTGGCCAAATCACTTATGGAACAGCCCGCTAGCAGAGGACACATATCGCCACTGCGTCCGACCCAACTCTTTGCCCCCAGATCAATAGTGAGCGCTTCCAAGCTATAGTGATCTGACCATTCGAGCAATTGGCTAAATACCGATAAGCTAGGCACTTGATGCTCAGCAAACCAACGGCTCGCATAGGCAGCCTCTTCCCCGACGCCCCAAGGGTAGCCAGCACCTCTCGTAGCCAACTTAACTAACGATGCAGCCTCGTTACTGGATAGATCAATCATAGAGCCAGCAAGACGCTCAATGGCTTAATAGGCATCATGGTTTGACAGGTAGCTGAGGGTAGACCCACGTGTCTGCATCGGCTTCTGCTAATTCTTCTGGGTAAGGCGCGTTAGCGTACAAACAAATTCTTAGCCATCGGTCGGAGCGCGGATCGAAATGTATGGCACCAAAGAACGCCAATTTACACCGCAACATATCGAACGGTACCAATGCCGCGCTAATCGTGTTGTCTTGAATTTCTGCATACGGCGAACGCGCGCATAGTTGCAGGCGCCTTACTGCATATCGATGCTGAGGTTGTTGCATTAAAAATTCAGCTGTTAACAACTCAGCGTTGAGTTCAGTAATAACACGGTAAAGCTGCACAATGTCACGCGCTGGAGCTAAGGGCTGCTCATAGCTCTCAATAGGCTCCTCATGACGCTCACCTAGCCTTGGCTCTAGCTTCTCTTCAGACACGTACCAAGCCCTTGCAGAGCTCTCTTTCTCATCCCAATCAATAGCCAGTGCCCACGAATAATGTTCACGAATTAAATCAGCTAGCTGTGCAAGGCTCATGGCTCCGTCTATACGAGGGATTCCTGTATCGGGTGCCGACATACACTCATCAAGCCCATCAATTATATCGCCGTAGGGCTCCATCATTAGCGATACCAAACATTCTTGAGCCTCTACACACAGATTTTCAGCGCCCCATTCATACAAACGATTCCAAGGGAATTCATCGCTAAGGTTCATCGACGCTGTGTGTTGACGCAAGCTCTCTATATCGCGTTTAAGCTCTACAATTTTCTCAGCTTGAATTGCATGAGCGCTATGCCAATTGTCGACAGACACAACGCTTCTCTCTAGTACGTTTTCAAAGCACTCTATTTGTTGTTTCGTTGCGCTTGGTTGATTACGTACGCGCACTAAGGCTTCTTCACGCACCACTATCCAGTTGTTAAACAACTGCGGATGATTAATGAGAAACGGTGCCATACCCAGTCCGGTGGAATTTCCAATGCCTAGGCCTCTAGCAATAGTTGGAGACAGCTTCGCTGTTGCATCACCGCCACGACAATGCGCCATGTGTTGTACTAAGTCTCTGACGAAAGTACGTATTAAGTACACCGTTAGCATCTCTGCCTGAAACGGTGCACTAAATTCTGAGCGCGATGCGATGCCTTGCCTGTCAGAGGCACCGAACTTACCTGACCCGTAGACCGCTGTAGTTCGCATCAAGTAGCCGACTGAATCGATAAGTTCTGTATCAGGCTGCCGACCCTGCGCAAGCTCCGATACCACGTGTTCCCACAAACGTACCGAGCGATTAGCACGCGACAGCGTCAACTCAGTTGGGCTCACCCTGCCCGCCTCTTGCACCGGTACATTTTTAGATAGCCTGGTGACATCCTCAGTGCTAGGTACACCATCGAACAGTGCAAACGTGGCATCCCAAGCAGTAGCTATGACTCTGTCTGATCGAAGCTCATCAGGCAAATCGTGAGCAAATGCGATAAGCGTGTAGGTTCTATCAGGACCTTGCATGCTGTACAAAGCATGGCCAACGCCGTTATCGTCGATGGCAAATTCTTGCGTCGACAAATGCCATTTTTCGCGCTGCATGCGTCGAGTCAAAATACGCATAAATGACAAGCGACACTGATGGAAAGACCCTAGCCGTGAAAGCCGCATGACATCAGCAGGAGAACGCCATTGTGCTGGAGAGGCTGGCGCGTTGTGCGCGCTGCTCTGGGGAAGGGTTTTATCGTCCTGTTTGGGGCCCGCATAGGGAGGTGTGTCGCTCATACGGTTATCGTGCATCAATCCCTGCAAAAGTGCCAGATCAAAGGGATTCAAAACGCGACACATCACCCTATTTTGTGACGAATTGGTGCAGCCTTTATACTTTTACCATGACATCGAACGTTAAGGCATGCCCAAAGTGATCCACTTTCTCGGCGCCTATTTCTACAAATTCATGCTTCTCGTAGAACTTTTTCAACCAGGGTCGATGAATGGACACATGTGCCACCAGAGGCACCTCTATCGTACACAAAGCACTCAACAGCTGATGCCCAATACCTTTCCCGTGAAATGTTGGGATGACTTCAAACAGTGTCACTAGCGAGACATCTTGTATGTATCGGATTGCGGCAACGCCGACCAACTGATCGTCAATACTTGCCACCAATGTGCCGGCGGCGTCGTGATCGTATATCTTTCCTGTTTCATGCAAATGGGCCAATAGTGACGCGGCACTTTTTTCACCCATATAATCTGAATATTGACTAAGCCAGGATTGTTGCAGCAGCTCTAAAAATGCCTGGTTTTTAGACCATTCAACATCCACCAATATAGCGGGGAAATCAGTATTGACTGATTCTAGATTGAAGTAGGCACTTGGCTTGTTTACGTTTGACACAAAGCCTACTCTAGCAAAGAAATATCGGTATCTTCCTCAGCACGAGGCTTACTTGGCAAGGCATTGTATTGTGGGTCACGACCAGTTTTTTTAGCGACCATCGATTCCATAATTTCAGTTTTACTAAAAAAGCTCGCATTCCAAATGCCCACATAATCTAGTGTGTCTGCAACCGTATGGTCCTTTGAATACTGGATCATTTTCTTGCACCCATAAATGGCCATTGGGGCTTTTGTCGCAATACTATGAGCAAGCTTTAAAACGCTTTCTAACATGTCCTCATGGGTATCGTAAACGGCATTCACCAAACCCCATCGCAAAGCTTCATCAGCGCTCATCGCCCTACCGGTGTAAGCCAACTCACGAACAATACCGTCAGGTATTAAATGCGTTAGCCGCGGAAACGTTCCAACATCAGCTGTCATCGCGATGTTAGTTTCCTGAATGGTAAAAAATGCTTCTTTGGTGGCATAACGCATATCACAGGCAGTGACTAAATCTACGCCAGCACCAATGCAGCCTCCTTGGATGGCAGCCAACACAGGCACTCTTGCTTGCTCAAGGCACGAAAACGTATGTTGTAATCGTTTTACCGTGTCGTAGAACTTGGCCGCTTTGACCTGTGAATTTGCTACACCTGACAATGGATTGTCAGAGTTTCCAAACACGGATAGATCCATGCCAGCCGTAAAATGCGGGCCAGTCGAAGATAGGACAATGGCTCGCACGCTACCCGAACTATCCAGTTCATCAATGACACGAGGCAGTTCATTCCAAAACTCTGGAATCATGCTATTTCGTTTTTCGGGTCGGCAGAATTTAACATGCGCAACCTGTGAATCTAACTCTATTTCAAAGCACTGGAAGGACATGATTCAGCCTCAAACGGATTAAAATTAATGTGTAATCTACACAGCTCAGATGGTTTCTACACGTCACAGGAACTACGTCATGCTTGGGTGTTGTCAATCGCATTACGCCGTTCATTATAACGGTAGGCGCGATATGAACTCGAGCCTCAATCAATACCCGCACGAATCATGACAACACGTGTCGCTGCGTTTGCGTTTGATACTGCTCAATCGTTTCCATATTGATTTCAATGCCTAAGCCTGGCCGGCTTGGGATTGCAACACGGCCGTCATGCATCTGCCAGGGTTCGGCGATGAGCTCACGGCGAAATGGATGGCTAGACACGTCATATTCTAAGATGGGTTCGGCGGCGAACAACGAATGATGCGCAATAGGAATGGATGCGATAAATTGCAATGATGCGGCCTGCGCAATAGCGGTACCCCACACATGCGGATTAACCATGACGCCATTGGCCTGCGCCATACCAAGGATATCTTTGGCCGCGGTAAAACCACCGCATGAACCTAAATCTGGTTGCGCAATATCTAGTGCATCGGCTCTGAACAACGTGTTAAATCCGTAACCACTGTGCTCGTTTTCTCCACCCGCTATAGGCACGTTTAAGGTCTTGCGTAACTGGGCATAGCCTTCAACATCTTCTGGAACAACCGGTTCTTCATACCAGCGTAAATCATGTCCAGCGAGCGCATGACCCAAGCGAATAGCATCTCGGCGCCCATAAGCATGATTCGTATCAACCATAAGCTCAACCGCCGGATCATTGAGCGCAGCCGCGATTGACTCCATAACAGCAATATCGTCGCGCACACCAAAACCCAATTTGACTTTCATAGCAGTAAAACCTGCCTCTTTATGAGCAACTGATTCCTCCGCTAAACGTTGAGACTCTCCCTGACCGACTAGCCGATAAAATCCTGTGGCATACGGCTGTACTGATTGTCTATGTGCACCGCCCAACAGGGTACTGATAGGCACACCTAGATGCTTGCCGCAGATATCCCACAAGGCAATATCAACAGCGCTGATCGCTGACATAACAGAGCCTTTACGACCATGATCCCGTGTTTGGTTGTACATGGATTGCCATAACACGCCGGGGCTTAGAGCATCCTGCCCTAGTAGACGCGGCACCAACGCATGCGACAGAGCCGCTGCCGCGATCTCAGGAGGTTCGAGCCCTTGTGCAAACGCTTCGCCCCAACCCTGTATGCCCGACTCTGTGCTTATTCGTACTAACGTAGCTGCTCGTTGGTGCACCCAGCCTTGTGAAAACGCAAATGGCGTATCTAAAGGGGCTTTAACGACAAAAACTTCAACGGCTGTGATGGTTAGTGCGGTCATCGTTTAACGTATCCAAAAAAGCTGCGACTAAAACTGTAAACGCTAGGCGCTCTCTTCCTGTTGCTCTAGTTGGCTTATTCGCTGTCCGCGCAAATAAGTGACTTTCATAGGGCTTTCAAAACGAAAACCTGTCGGTTCACCCAGAGCCAGAAAACGCGCTTTAACAGCGGCGTCTTGCACCTGTTCGGACGTATAGCTCGCGGTATTGTAGGACGAGCCGACATACTTCGCCTCGTATTCATCCCACGATGCATATTGGAGAGGTATTCGATAATGAATGTGGGAGACGTCTGAATATCGTGGGATAGCCAATGTATCCAATGCTCGCTGCGCTGCCTGTCTGACCTCTGCCTCATCATGAAATAAACGCATCACTTCGTTGAGATCTCCCGCTGCCACAGGTTCCATGACATAAACAAAGCCTTGGTCCTTGAGTATCCGGTCTAGCTCACGGAATACGGCTGGGTAAACGCTCGAAGGGATATGGTGCAGGCTGTAGGGGAATATCACGCCATCGACGGAGCCGTCTTCAACCGGAATTGAGTCAGCCCCACACTCCTTGAAATCGACATTTTCAACAGCGGCGGCTGTGCGATTTTTTTCCGCTTGAATCGGATCGGGGTCAATACCTAGAACGCGTGCTCCGCGTTTAGCTAGGGCTTTTGACAACCCCATATTTCCACACCCGATATCGATGAGGTAGAGATCTTTCACATCGAGAAACTGATCGATAACGTCGATGTCCCGAGTGTTTCCCAGATCATGATTGGTTTGGGTCATGGAGAGCTTTCCACCTGTGTTGATCAATGCTGTCTAGAGATTATAGAGAGACTAGAAAAGTCTCACTATAACCGTTCGATCAGTGATGTCTACAGCTGCCGTATCGAAAGCTATACAGGCTTAAGCCAATATTAGGCTCCTCGACGGCGCTGATGGCCTCCACGCGAGTTTGATGATTTTGGCGCTGCTGCAGGCTTGTTACCTGTTGCTCGGTCTCTAGAGCGCTTGCCTCGACCTTGACCCGCACCCGGACTCGGCTTAGACGTTTTGCGTATTGGCTCAGCCTTAATGGATGGATCAACTTCAAACCCTTCGATATGAATTCTGGGTAGTTCACGCTTAATCAGTTTTTCAATGTCACGCAGAAGTTTTACTTCATCAACGCACACTAATGAAACCGCTTTGCCTGACAGTCCAGCACGGGCCGTACGTCCGATGCGATGAACATAGTCTTCAGGCACATTAGGCAATTCGAAGTTAACAACATTAGGCAGTTGATCAATATCCAATCCTCGGGCTGCAATATCGGTCGCAACTAACACGCGCAGCTGACCTTCTTTAAAACCTGCCAACGCACGCGTTCTAGCACCTTGGCTCTTATTGCCGTGGATAGCTGCGGCAGCCAGTCCGTCTTTACTGAGTTGCTCAGCTAAACGATTGGCACCGTGTTTGGTCCGAGTGAAAACGAGCACTTGACGCCAATCTTCATCACTGATCATACGAGACAAGAGTTCTTTCTTTCGTCCCTTATCAACAAAGTGTACTTGTTGATCTATTCGGTCAGCCGTCGCATTTTGTGCGGCTACTTCAACCAGCTGAGGATCATTTAGCATGCGAGTAGCAAGCTGCTTAATTTCTTTGGAAAATGTCGCCGAGAATAATAAGTTCTGACGCTGACCGGCCTCAGGAAGCAATGCAAGCACGCGTTTGACATCGTGGATGAAACCCATATCTAGCATGCGATCGGCTTCGTCTAACACGAGTATTTCTAAGCGAGAGAGGTCTACTGTGTTTTGACTGGCATGATCTAGAAGCCTGCCAGGCGTTGCAATCAAAATATCGACGCCTTTTCTTAGCTGGCTGATCTGCGGGTTGATGCTCACCCCGCCAAATACAACCGAGGAACGCATATTTAAGTACTTGCCGTAGGTCGCTACGCTCTCCGCTATTTGCGCAGCAAGCTCACGAGTAGGTGTCAAAATGAGCGCCCTTACCGGTGGTGGTCCTCTTTTTCCACCTCGAGTGGGTCTCTCAGACTGAGACAAACGCTGCAATAGAGGTAGTGTGAATCCAGCTGTCTTTCCGGTACCGGTTTGTGCGCTGGCCATGACGTCTCGGCCACTGAGCACTAGAGGGATAGCCGCGCTCTGGATTGGGGTGGGCGAATCGTAGCCTTCTTCGGTTACGGCCCGTAGCACTTCGGATGATAATCCTAGCTCTTCAAATGACATAAAATTTTATTATTGCTAAAAGACAACGGACACTCGCTCATACCGGACCCCGTCAAAAAGGAGGCGGCTCTGAACGAATGGCAGCGAAGTTGTTCGGAACGGGTAACCACCAAAAAGGCTAGCTACTAAAAGTAGGAGGCTGGGATTGCGATAAATCCGGATTCACGTGAGTGAATTAAGCCACCCTTATTGTATAGATCACTCACAAGATACTGTCATACATTGTGCCATTGTGCGGACCGGTCAGCGACTTTTAACTCGGTTCTTTCCCAATACTGTAATGATCCAAAAGAGCATCGTTGCCACTGCGATCACCCAAATCAGTAAACCAGTTGCCATGGCCGCCAAAGTGCTGGCTACCGACAGGTTAATCATCGTTATAAAGCTTCTCCAATCAACAAAGGATACAACCCACTGCACAGGAAGTTCAGGGATTACAGCTACATAAAGGGTGTAAAAAAGCTGAGGGGCTAAACCTAAAGCACTCCACATAACCAACAATGTCAGGCATAAATCGACCAGAGCAGCTGCTATACAAACCCACAATTCCCTGCCTAGTCGTTGTTGAAAATAGCGTTGGACACACTGGGCTTTGACCAAACAGAACAACCCTATGGCCACAGAGGCGAAACTGGAAAAAACCACCAATGCAACCCGAGCCCATGTGGGTAAATGCCAGATCGTATCTGCGCTGAC
>CALKLO010000140.1 GCA_937991945.1 uncultured Granulosicoccus sp. | reverse complement strand
TAAAAAGGCAAACTGCAATCCCGCTGTCACAGATGTCGGTATTACTCATGAGCCCAGCTCATGCGGTATCTGAATGCCTTTTTATTCCTAAATTGGATTAAAGAGAGACATATCATGAAAATGAAAAACAAACTTATGGCCGAATTCATCGGCACGTTCTGGTTAGTCTTGGGCGGTTGTGGAAGCGCAATGCTTGCCGCTACATTTGGGGCTGAAGATGGAATCAATATTGGTCTTGTCGGTGTATCACTGGCCTTCGGTCTTACTGTCTTAACAATGGCTTACGCAGTAGGTCATATCTCTGGTGGTCACTTTAATCCAGCTGTATCAGTAGGCTTAGCAGTAGGCGGTAGATTTTCATGGGCGCATCTTGTCCCTTACACAATTGCTCAAACGTTAGGCGCCATCGCCGCAGCCGCTGTGTTGTTAGTTATCGTAACGGGTAACGGTTCAGAAGCTGGCAACTTGGCTTCAAACGGTTTTGGTGATGCATCGCCAGGTGGCTACAGCATGATTTCTGTACTCATCATGGAAGTTGTTATGACAGCTGCTTTCTTGTTCATCATCATGGGTGCGACTGATGCACGTGCACCGGCTGGATTTGCACCCATTGCAATTGGCTTAGGACTGACACTAATTCACTTAATCTCTATCCCAGTATCGAACACATCAGTGAATCCTGCGCGTAGTACAGGACCTGCACTGATCTCTATGGATATGACAGCGATATCTCAGTTGTGGATGTTCTGGGCAGCACCTATCGTTGGTGCAGCTGTAGGCGCAATCTTGTACAAAATGACAGTGGCTGGAACTAGCACCGAAGACTAGACGCTTCTTGTTGTTAAAAGCACCCTGGTAGCGCGAAGCGCACAGGGTGCTTGCAGGGCATTATGGTTAAATGGAATTGGCCATAATTTTTATGTTTTAGCGGCGCCTGAAAAAAGCGTATAGAAGTTCGATGTTGTAGCTTCTGCCAGTTTTTCCAAGCTAATTCCGCGAAGTGCCGCAACGTGTTCAGCGGTATGTCTTACAAAAGCAGGCTCGTTGGTTTTGCCACGATGCGGAACAGGTGCTAGGTAAGGGGCATCAGTTTCCACCAGGATTCTATCTAAAGGCGCTTTCTGCGCAACTTCTTGGATAGCCTTTGCACTTTTGAAAGTGACAATACCTGAAAACGAAATATAGAAGCCTATGTCGAGCGCCTGCTTGGCAACATCCCAGTCTTCAGCGAAGCAGTGCATGACACCGCCCGCATCACTCGCGTCATGTTCTCTGAGAGTATTCATTGTGTCCTCAGATGCAGCACGCGTATGAATGACAAGGGGTTTCTGGCAGCGTTTGGCAACATCGATGTGTCGATGAAAACGCTCATGCTGCCACTGTAGATCCCCAGTCGATCTGAAATAATCCAGGCCCGTCTCCCCAATAGCCACAATTTGTGGGTGCTGAGCGGCTTCAAACAACTCATCGGCTGTTGCTTCGTATCCCCCTTCGGTGGTTGGGTGTATACCCACCGAGGCGCTAATAGGGTCATGATCGATGGCCAGTTGTAAAACGGCTTCGCGATTCTCCCAGCTAGTCGCTATACATAATAAATGTGCGATTTGATTATCGGCAGCATTCTGTAGAATGTCGGGTATACGATCTTCGAAGTCTGGGAAGTTAAGATGGCAATGCGAGTCGACGAGTTGCATAGGCTGATTTGATCAGATAATTTGAGATTGATTGGAAGGTAGTTTGTTTTTCCTCCCGCTGCCTGTCACCTTTGTCCTAAGGTTTCAAGGAAGCGGGTCCAGCGTACAAAATGACGCTTGCTGCATTAGCGCAATTGTACGGCGCATGGCCAGACATAAGTAGAGGTAGAATTTTCGTGGCTCAGCCAGAAAAAGATGTGATGAATACAGAGGTTGCTCAATACGTATTGGGTCTTGGCGCTGCGGCGCGCTCGGCCGCTTCAGCAATGTCTATTGCTGGCACTCATCAAAAGAATGCGGCGTTGCTTGCCATGGCCGATGCCATTGACGCATCAGTGGCCACCTTGCTTGCAGCAAACGCTCAGGATATGACGCTCGCGCGTGATAAGGGCATCGACGATGCGTTGCTTGATCGACTGGAGCTAACGCCTGCTCGAATCACATCCATGTCCAATGGCTTGCGCAATGTGGCGGCGCAAGATGACCCAGTGGGCTCGTTGTCAGCAACGAACAAACGACCATCTGGTTTGGAAATAGCCCGAATGCGCGTACCGCTTGGCGTCATCGGTGTCATATACGAATCACGCCCCAATGTCACCGCCGATGCCGCCGCCTTGTGCATAAAGTCTGGCAACGTTGTAATTTTACGTGGAGGCTCAGAGGCTGCTAACTCCAACCAAGCTATTGCCGCTTGTGTTCAGGCAGGTTTGCAGGCTGCTGAGTTGCCGGCCGCTTCAGTCCAGCTGATCACAACCACCGATCGAGCGGCTGTTGGTGCGCTATTGGCCATGGATGAGTACGTCGACGTCATTATCCCCAGGGGTGGAAAAAATTTAGTAAAGCGTGTCAGCGAGGATGCGAGAGTGCCAGTCATCAAGCATCTTGACGGCATCTGTCATGTTTATATCGATGCAGGAGCTGATCGGGCACGGGCGGTTGAGGTGGCATTAAATGCGAAAACCTTCCGCTACGGTATTTGCGGTTCAATGGAGACGTTGCTAGTGCACCGCGATGAGGCTGTTGCCTTGTTGCCTCTTCTGGTTGATGTATTCGGTGAAAAACAGGTAGAGCTGCGCGGTTGTGAAAACTGTTTAGCGATTGTCCCAGACATGAAGGCTGCCACGGCTGCTGACTGGGACACCGAATACTTAGCACCGATACTATCCATTCGTATTGTTGATGATATCGAGCAAGCGATGTCTCACATTGCTCGACATGGTTCTTCACACACCGATGCCATTGTTACCAACGACATGGCACGAGCACGGCAATTTGTCAGGCAAGTGGATTCAAGTTCGGTCATGGTTAATGCCGCCACCTGTTTTGCGGACGGTGCCGAATACGGCTTAGGTGCAGAGATTGGTATCAGTACTAATCGAATGCATGTGCGCGGCCCAGTGGGCGCGTTGGGGCTAACCACCGAAAAATACGTTGTGACCGGGGACTACACCGTCCGTGGATAATGATTCACGCATAGGCTTGTTCGGAGGCACATTTGATCCAGTGCACTTTGGGCACTTACGACCAGCTGTCGAAATCGCCGAGCAATATCAGCTATCGACCCTGTTCCTGATGCCTAACCACCGGCCGGGTCATCGTGGGCCTACCGGTGCCTCGACAGATCATCGAATCGACATGTTGGCAATGGCTATCAAAGATGCGCCTCAGCTAGCCTTAGATACCCGAGAGGCTGAGCGAGACGAGCCCACCTACACGATCAATACGTTGAGGGAAATTCATGCTGAGCAGCCGACCGCCACGTTGGTTTTCTTCCTAGGGATGGATTCTTTTAGCGCCTTTGAGACTTGGCACGAATGGGAAGGCATCCTAGAGCTTGCCAATCTGGTCGTACTTGATCGGCCTGAGGCTACACATTCTGTTTTTTCCAAACAACTGATGCAGCGTCAACGCGCCAAAAACGGTGGAGAAATCGTGAACGGGCGCACGGGCGTCATCCAATCTTGCCAAATTACCCAGCTAGCTATCTCCGCAACAGACGTACGGCGTCGCATTGCTAGTGATCTTTCCGTGCGTTTTTTGCTACCGGATGATGTATCAGAGTATATTGGCGCGAATAACTTGTATCGCAGCAAAAAGTCGCTCTAACCGGGCCGACGGGAGCAGTAACCCTTTTTGAGTATGAACAGCAAAGAAGTCATCGATTTGGCAGTAACCGCCATCGAGGACATGAAAGGTATCGATTTAGTCGTTATCGATATTATTGGTAAATCCAGTATCGCAGACGCGATGGTTGTCGTCACAGGCACATCGCAACGTCATGTACGCTCGCTTGCAGAATCAGTACGACTCTCTGCAAAAGAGGCAAATCACCCGCCATTGGGCGTTGAAGGTGGTGATTCTAGCGACTGGGTGTTGGTCGATCTAGGCGATGTCATTGTGCATGTCATGACGGAAGAAAAACGCGAATTCTATTCGCTTGAGAAGTTGTGGTCTGTGGGTCCAGGGGATGAAGAGCCCCCTATGGATGCCACGGAGCTGAACTAAAGCTTGCCAAACTCATTGGCGCGCAGTCGATTTGACGCGCGCTAGTGGTTGTTTTGTAAACTATTTTCCGTGGGTAAGGTGTTTTGCAAATTTCTGTCTACGCCGTTGGGCGAAAAATGCCGGCTTGGGTCCAACTAGCTTCGGACGACTACACCAAGCGTATGCCCAGACGCTGGCAATTCAAAGTTCGAGAGTTTTCCCAAGCACAGGGCGATAGCAGCGAGCTGATCATGGCCAAAGAGGCTGATGTCTTGTTGGGCGCCATACCCGAGAAAGCCCACGTGATTGCGCTAGATAATCTGGGTGTTGCTTGGTCAACTGAACAAGTATCCAAACAGCTTGAATCATGGCAAGAGCTGGGTAAATCGTTGGTATTTCTGATTGGTGGCGCAGATGGATTGCATCCTCGCGTTCGAAGTCGAGCCAATCAAATGTGGAGCTTGTCGAATCTGACGTATCCACACCCTTTGGTTAGAGTGGTTTTGGTTGAGCAACTTTATAGGGCGCAATCATTGTTGGATAATCATCCTTACCATCGAGCCTAGTGTTCCGAGTGAATATGCCACCCAATACTGAGATGCCGCGGGAAGTCTGCGCCAACATTATTCTGGCTTCAGCCTCACCACGTCGAAAAGAGCTGTTAGAACAAATTGGAATTAGCGTCAGTTGCTATCCCGTCGATATTGACGAAACACCTCTTGAGCAAGAGAGCCCTGCTGATTTAGTGCAACGACTTGCATTAGGCAAGGCCGGCTGTTGTCGGGAGCGGTTGTTACTTGCGCACAATAGCGATGAACTTAGTTCATCCGAAGACACCCTTATTGTGGGTGCGGATACGATTATTGACCTTGACGGTGTATCGTTGGGAAAGCCAGATGATCGTGAGCATGCTGTAGCGACCCTGTTATCACTGGCTAATAGAGATCATTTTGTGCATACCGGGGTGGCGGTTGTATCGCTCAAAGGCAATGTTCACAAGTCCAATATAGTGACAACCACGGTTTCGTTTGGTCCACTATCTGAGACAGATGCAATTCGATATTGGGAGTCTGGCGAGCCATCGGACAAGGCAGGTTCTTATGGTATTCAAGGATTAGGAGCACAGTTTGTTGCGCACTTGTCCGGTAGTTACAGCAATGTTGTAGGGCTTCCGCTTTACGAGGTTCTGTCTCTGTTGCGTGCAGTACCGAATTCCAACAGCTGCGAATAAAAAACTTATTGGCGGTAATGCTCTCTAGGTGACTTCCAACGTTACTACGCTGGCATACTACCCACCATGAGCGAAGAATTACTAATCAACGTGACACCCCAGGAGACTCGGGTGGCGACGGTTGAAAATGGCATGCTGACCGAAATATGGGTTGAGCGCGTACAAAAAATCGGTTTGGTCGGAACCATTATCCAAGGGACTGTTAAGCGTGTGCTGCCGGGAATGGAAGCTGCCTTTGTCGATATAGGTTTGGACAAAGCTGCCTTTTTGCATGTCTCTGATGTGCAGGCACCTGCGACACTCGATGCTAATGGTGAACCCCAAGTTCAAGTAATCTCTCGCTTGTTAAGAGAGGGACAAAAGCTTGCGGTGCAAGTCACCAAGGACCCGCTGGGCACTAAAGGTGCGCGAGTAACAAGCAAACTTACCGTGCCCAGTCGCTATCTGGTCATGATGCCTTTTGAAGCCAACATCGGTGTGTCGGCTCGTATAGACAACGAGGAGGAGCGTGATCGCTTAAAGCTCATGGTTACCGAGTTGCGCGATGATAGCCAAGCTGGCTACATCATACGAACGGCTGCAGAAGGTGTTGAGCTTGAGTACTTGAAGGAGGATATGGACTATCTGACGAAAGCATGGAATGGCGTCAAGGAGCGTTGTAAGAGCAACAAAGCGGGTACGGTCATTTTCAGAGACTTGCCATTGGTGCAGCGCATGATGCGAGACCTGAATCGCCATGGCGTTGAGCGCATCCGCATCGACTCCCGCGAGACTTACCATCAGTGTGTGGAATTTTGTAACGAATATGTGCCCGAATTAGCCTCGTGTTTGGAGCATTATCCCGGTGAAAGACCCATCTTTGATCTTCACGGAGTGGAAGATGAAATTGATAAAGCATTGAATCGAAAGGTATTATTGAAGTCGGGTGGCTATTTAATAATCGATCAAACCGAATCAATGACAACCATCGATGTCAATACAGGTGGTTTCGTCGGAAAACATAACCTTGAAGAAACTATCTTCAAGACTAACCTTGAAGCTGCTCAAGCGATTGCACGGCAACTGAGACTTCGAAACTTGGGCGGAATCATCATTATCGATTTTATCGATATGAGCGTGCTCGAACATCGTAGACAAGTGTTAAGAGCACTAGAAAAAGCATTAGAAAGGGACCACGCTAGGACTCAGGTCAACGAGGTTTCGCAATTAGGGTTGGTTGAGATGACGCGTAAAAGAACGCGCGAGTCTCTAGAGCAAGTGTTGTGTTCAGAGTGCAAGGTGTGTGACGGCCGCGGCATGCAAAAAACACTGGAAACAGTTGGCTTTGAAGTGAGTCGGGAAATTATCCGACAGGTAAGGCAATTTGATATTCATTCGGTCACTGTTTTGGCATCCAGTGAGATAGTAGATTGGTTTACTGAAGAACGCTCCGACGATCTTGCAGAGTTACAAGATTTTGCTGGAGTACCTATTCGTTTACAGGCAGAACAATATTACACGCGCGAGCATTTCGACGTTGTACTGCAGTGATTACCGACCGTTATGATTATCAGAACGGCTCGGCTGACTGCGCGCGTCTGCGTGACACTTATTGGCATTTTGCTCATTGTGTTGGCGCTATTAAGTGCGGGCGTGCGTCTGGGCCTACCGCTGGTCGCAAACTATAAACCGACCATTGAATCTCGCCTAAGTGATTACCTGCGAAGTCCTGTTGCCATTGGCGATTTGAATTTAAGCTGGGAAGGTTTTGGTCCTCTGCTGCGCGCAGAGCAAGTCGCAGTTTTCGAATCCAGTGAAAGCAAGGTGACGCTGGACGAGCTCCTCATAGATCTCAATTTGGCTAAGAGCCTAATGCGTGGCGTACCGGTCATCAACGAGCTTACGTTGGTGGGTGCGCGTTTAGCCGTCGAAGCTGATGCTAACGGCCGGTTTCGCTTGCACGGTATGGACAAAGTGCAGAGTGCCCGTGGTGCTGCTGCTGATCCTGAAGTGTCTAAGGGCAAAGGCGTCGACTTGATGGCGTGGTTGCTGATTGCTCGCAAAGTGGGCTTGTTGGACACCGAAGTGACGCTGATAGATGAACAATCTGATTTACGATTGGTCATGCAGGATTTAAACATCCGTGCGGAAAACGTCGGGGACGTCCATCAACTTCGTGTTGACGTTCAGTTGCCTGAAGAGCTCGGTGGAAGTTTGGAGGCGGGTATTGATCTTGTGGGTTCATCGGATGCATGGAGCAGTGCAAGCGGAGACCTCTATATCAAGGCCGATACCTTGCAGACGCAGGCTTTATCGAAAATACTCAAAGTCGGGGGGCTTTCTGACAAGCTTCGCCGCGTAAAAAGCCCCGTTGATACTGCCGTCTCCTTAGAACTTTGGGGACGTTGGGAAGAGGGGCAGTTAGTATCGGCTCGTGGCCCTGTTTCCACGTCCCAAATCAAGCATCCCACTACTGGGGATTACCTCGGAGACGGATTAAGTGCCAACCTTGTGTTAACAGGGCTTGATCAAACATTCAAAGTAATTGCTAGTGACGTCATTCTCTCGATGGGCACCAACACCGTGCGCATCGATAGTATCTATGGCAACTGGAATGATGGATTATCCGCAAGTGGCACGGCCGCTCAAAAACCCCGGTCATGGGTGTTGTCTGCGGCTGGGGCTCAATTAGATTTAGGCGCAAGCAGTCAGTTTGTAGGTGGTGCGCTAGCTGGGTCACAATCAACAGTGGCTAAGGTTCTGCTGGAAGCTAAGCCTGCAGGTGACTTTCTCAATTGGACCGTTAACTACACGCAACAAGAAGGTATACCGTCCTTGTCGATACAGGGTGATATACACAAGTTGCAAGCCAGCTCGTCAGGGCTGATGCCAGGGTTCGGGCCTCTCAATGGGCGCGTAAATCTTGAAAACTTCAAAGGTGAACTGGCATTGGCCTCGGGTGCCATGGAGCTCCCATGGCCAGCAGTAACAGATGCTGCGCTGACGTTAGATTCACTGAATGCTGTCATTGGAATCGATATCGCGCAGAAAAATCGTGTCCTTATAGAAGGCGATATCGAATTGATTGATGGGGGAATTGATTTATCCACTCGGCTGAATCTGACATTGGCTAAAGGGCAGTCCCCACATCTTGATATGCAAAGTCGATTTGCCGCGACAGACATAACCGCATTGAAGCAATGGCTTCCGAGAAAAAAGTTATCTAAAGGGTTTGGTTTGTGGGTAGATCGTGCCATTGAGAGCGGATCACTCGACGACGGTTCGATCTTGTTTTTTGGTAACGTCGTTGATTTTCCCTTTGCTGCGGGCGAGGGTGTTTTTAGGGCGAGTGCGGACATGCGTGATGCTCGAATAGCGTTCCACCCTGCTTGGCCATCAGCCTTCGATGTTAACGGCAATATTGAAGTCAACGGACCCACTCTGACAGCTTCGGCTGAAAATTCCTCACTGGAAAAATTTGATATCAGTCAAATTAAGTTGGATATAAAAAACTTGAAACGTCCGGTGCTGACACTGAGCGGAACCGGCAGTGGAGAGCTACAAGATGTTCTTGAATTTGGAGTGAATGGTCCTTTGAAAGCTGTGCTCGGGCCAGTGCTTGCTGATGTGAGTGGAAATGGCGCCACACAAATGGATCTGGCGTTAGCGTTGCCTTTGTACCGAAGTAAGCCTGTATCAGGCGAGGACGTTGATTCAACAAATACGGCTAAGGTTGATCAGCCTCGCCCCTCCATGAGCGTGGATGGTTCGTTATTTCTTAATGGCAACACCGTAGAATTTGAACAAGCGAATATGCCGTTGCAGGGTGTGTCAGGATCCATAGGTTTTAACCGCCATGGCATACGCGTTAACAGTCTTAAGGCCGAGTTTCTAAATCAACCGATCAGAATCAACGCTAAAACCGTCGGGCAATCCAATGCTGCAGTGACAACGTTGTCGGTGAATGGTGCGTTAGAAGGTAACGATGTGCTCGCTCATTACGGTAACCCGTTGGACCAATTTATTCGTGGTGCTTCTAACTGGTCTGCCGAGCTTGTGGTGCCTCACTCAGAGAAACGCTTTTCACAAGAAGGAGTGCGTTTAAAGCTGGTGAGTGATTTAGTCGGTAGCGAGCTGGTTCTTCCCAAACCTTTATATAAAAACACGGCAACGTCAAGACGAGTAGTGGTGGAGACAGCATTTCGTAAGGCTCAGAATTCTCAGCAATGGGATGTACGTCTCGATGGAAAATTGCACGCGAGTGCAACAGCATCGGATGATGGGCTTGAGTCGTTAGTTATGAAGCTAGGTGGTTCATCGTTATCACCGCTAGAAATTGCACGCGCTGTGCCGGGTATTCGCCTTACCGGCAGAGTCGATCGAATGGCTGCAGATGACTGGGTAACAAGCATTGCGCGTTTAATTGATTCAACCTCTGACGATGACGTTGAAGAACAGACACCGATAATTCCCGTGTCTGCTCAATTAGACATTGATTCGTTGGAGTTGGGGCGTGATTCGTTGGGGTCAGCTTCCTTGAGCATGTCGAGCGATGATCGCTTCCTGACAGCCACCATAAAAAATGCATCTATAGACGGCTGGGTTGAATACCCGCGTAATCACTGGAGTAAGGAGTTACCGCTGAAGGCTCGGATTGAGCATATCGATATGGCTGTTATCGATGCACTCACATCCGAAGAGGATGATTCGTCTAGCGCATCTAGAGGCGACCCCATTGATCCGCGTACACTGCCGCCCATTGATGCACGCATCGCACGTTTTACCCGTGAGTCACAAACGGTGAAAGAAATTGTGTTGCGTGCGCAGCCCGATGTGAGTGGCCTGCAAGTGACAACCTTAGGCTTTGCTTACCAAACTATGCAGCTGGTGGGTCAAGGGTTTTGGCGTTTACGAGACCCGCAAGGTGTTAACCCAGATTTTACCGGTCAGCACCTAACGCAACTCGACCTTGTATTGCAGAGTGATGATTTTGGTTTAGGTTTTGAACACATCGGCTTGAACGATGTTATCTCCAAAGGCGAAGGCAGTGCAGAGGTTCAGTTGGCTTGGCCAAATGCTGCCTACTTGCCTTCTCTTGACACGCTCGATGGTTCAATAAAACTGAACATAGAACGCGGCAGCATTATCCCCCTAGAGCCCGGTGCTGGAAAAATGGTTGGGCTTTTCGCATTGCAAGCTTTACCACAGCGTCTTGATTTTGACTTTACAGATATCTCCAGTGATGGTTTAGCGTTCAATCGAATTACTGGCGATGCTGATATCGACAACGGTGTTGTGGATGTCAAACTGGTGCAATTGACAGGTCCGATAGGCGTTGTTGATGTATCAGGCGAAACCGATTTAAACACGCAAGACTTCGATCAGAAAATAACGGTACTTCCACGGGTGAGTGCCGCATTGCCTGTCATTGGCATCATCGCCGGTGGCGCAAGTGCAGGTGTTGGTGCTTTGATCGCTACGGGGTTATTGAAAGCTCTAGGGGTGGATCTTGATAGAATTGGACTGCGTGAATATGAGCTTAAGGGGACATGGGATGAGCCCGTGTTTAGCCCCGCGAATTCCAGTCGTCAAGGGAAGCGATAGCGAGTGAATTGGATTATAAACGGGTGGTCAGGTCAACTTTCTAGGACGGGCTACGTTCTGTCCATTGCAGCCTCTTTGTTCGCTGCGAATTTGTGTGTGCCAGTCCTGGCGAATGCCGACGAAGAGGTGACCTCAACAGAGACCCAGATGATCTTGCGATCATCAAATTCGACAGATGCCTACCTGCCAGAGCTAGTGGAGTTTGTTAATAATTTGCTGCATTTTTCTCAAGACGTTATCGTACTGAGTGAGGTTGAAGACGGACCCTTGTTTGATCCTGAGCATATGGAAATATGGATGCCAGGGAGCTTTGCAGACACTGTTGCAGAGTATTTTGGTACTGAAGACGCACCTATTGCAGATGTCTATTTTCATACATTGGTCCATGAAATAGGACACGTGCTTTTTGCTCAATATGACCTGCCTTTACTCGCTAGAGAGGAAGACGCTGCAGATGCATTGGCGAATGTGTTGTTGTTGGAATATGCTGAAAACGGTGCTGAAGTGGTCCTGAATGCTGCCGAAATGTTTGGCTTAGAAAGTGAAGACACCGAGCTTTTTGATGAGTCTGATTTCTGGAGCGAACACAGTCTGGATATTCAGCGTTATTACACAACCTTGTGTCACGTTTATGGGAGTGATCCTGAGGCGCATGCGCATTTGGTCAACACGGAATATGGCCTGTCATCGGAGAGGGCTGTGGACTGTGAATACGAATACGAGCGAATTCGCAGAGGTTGGCTGAATGTGCTCAAGCCATACTTGAAGCGGTAGCCGTTCGTGTGAGCTGCCTCTAAATTATCAAATTTTGTCTCTTTCGATTTGGTGAAGACCTGCTGCTGGTTCCGCAAATAGTGAATTTACAGCGTTCATAAATGGACTTTTCTTGCCGAAAAAGGGTGAGGGAAGCTTGCGTTGTTCCTGTCTGTATTGCATAGTGCAAGAGCTTTGACGACAGTGAGGCTGAATTTTAGCCAAAGGTCGAGTTAGTGTAGGGGAGAGATTAACGCGCAGTTTTCTGAGCGTTGACGCCGAAGGAGCAACACCCAGGAAACTCTCAGGCAAAAGGACCCTACGCACTAATAAAGCATCTGGAGAGAGATACGAGGCGGTATGTCGTATCCACCGAAGGGGTAGTAGTCTGGATCAATCACATTGATCCGATAAAGGGCTGCGTAAACTCTCAGGTTCCGAGACAGATGGGATGAGCGAGTTGCCGGGCTTTTGTTGAGTTCTGGTAGCTGACATCTATTTGCGTTTGTCTGGAACTAACTTATGAAGCACATTGCCGTTGTGGGTGCCGGTATTACTGGCGTGACCACTTGCTACTCCCTGTTAAATCGCGGTTACAAAGTAACCGTGTTCGATAAAAATCGTTATGCAGCAATGCAAACTTCGTTTGCTAATGGCGGGCAGTTATCAGCCTCAAATGCTGAAGTTTGGACTCAAGCGTCTACGATTTTAAAGGGCATCAAATGGATGCTCAAAAAAGATGCTCCATTACTAGTCAACCCCAAGCCTGACTGGCACAAGTATTCGTGGATGGCTGAGTTCGTTAGCAACATTCCACGGTACGAAAAAAACACCGTTGAATCCGCTCGGCTCGCGATTGCTGCGCGTGAACATTTGTTTTCTTGGGCAGAAAAAGAGTCTATTGATTTTGATCATGAGATGCGTGGCATCTTGCATATGTATCAAGATAAGAGTGGCTACGATCACGCTACTCGCGTTAACAAGATGCTGGTTAAAGGTGGTCTAGAACGTACCGCTGTGTCTGTCGACGAAATGAAATCTATCGAGCCTGCGTTAAGTGGAGAGCTTTATGGCGGCTACTACACGCCGAGTGATTCAACGGGTGATATCCACAAATACACACGAGGTTTGGCAGAAGCTTGCTTACGCTTAGATGCAAACTTTGTATACGACGCTGCCGTAGAAAAACTGCATCACGATGCCAGTGGTGTAAGAGTGGAATTCACACAATCAGGTAGCGCTAACTCTAATGTTGAACAGTTCGATGGCGTGGTTATTTGTGCAGGTATTGAGAGTCGCAAGCTGGGCGCGCAATTGGGTGATCGAGTCAATGTGTATCCGGTGAAAGGCTATTCAATCACCGTGGCATTGCCGGACGAAGAAAGTCAGACAGCAGCACCTTGGGTTAGCTTGCTAGATGATGATGCAAAGGTTGTTACCAGCCGACTTGGGAAAGATCGATTTCGAATTGCAGGAACCGCTGAATTCAACGGTGTGAACTACGATATTCGAGATGATCGAATCAAGCCATTGATTCAATGGTGCCGAACCTACTTTCCGGCAGTTGATACGGAGCATGTCGTTCCATGGGCGGGGCTGCGTCCTATGATGCCAAACATGATGCCTCGAGTCGGTGCCGGTAAGTTGCCAGGCGTTTACTACAACACAGGTCATGGGCATCTGGGTTGGACCTTGTCGGCTGCCACCGCGGAAATGCTTGGCGATGTTGTTTCCCAAAGCATGGCTGTGGATAAAGCTGTCAATGCGACTTCGGTTGCCTCGGCCGGTAGCGTTCGAAAAGCGGGTTAGACCTGAGCGAGACGTCGTAAAGCGCTGGTAAGCTATACCGGAATTCGTCTTATTCCGGATAGCCATGTCTGTGCCTGTTATCGAACGTTTGGATGTGCAAACAGTACTGGTCCCGATCAACCCACCTCACCGAACGGCGAGTGGGTTGGTCGAGAAATCACCGTTAGTTTTAATTGATATTCATTGCACGGGTGGTCTGGTCGGACACGCCATTGTGTTTACCTACACCCCTGCAGCACTCAAGCCCACCGCTGATCTTGTTTTAGGACTTCAAGCCCTAGTCGTCGGACAAGCGCTTGCCCCTCGCTCACTCAATGATCAGTTACTAGCCAAAACACGTCTTATTGGTCATCAGGGATTGGTCGGCACTGTCATCGCCGGTATCGATATGGCCGCTTGGGATGCGTTAGCGCGGTATAAACAAACGTCTATTTGCCGAATGTTGGGTGGCGCTCATAGCCCCGTCATGGCTTACGCCGGCACCGGGTATGACGGTGAGCTTGAGACTGCTCGACAAGCCGAGGCGTGGGTAAAACAAGGCTACAAAGGGGTTAAAGCTAAAATTGGCTACCCAACGGCTGCTGAAGACTTAGCCGTTGTACGAGCCATGCGTGCAGCAGTAGGGCCAGATGTTGAGTTGATGGTCGACTACAACCAATCCTTACAGCCAGTCGATGCGATTAACCGATTACGGCATTTGGACGATGAAGGCTTAGTGTGGATCGAAGAGCCGGTGCTGGCCCACGATTACGCGAACACTGCGCGTATTAAAGACGCCATCAAGACGCCAGTTCAAAGCGGTGAAAATTGGTGGGGCCCCACGGATATGCGACACGCATTAGATGCCGATGCATCAGATTTTGTCATGCCTGATGTGATGAAGATTGGTGGCGTCACGGGTTGGCTAAAAGCGGTGGAGTTGGCGAGCGCTGCAGGCAAGCAAGTCTCAAGTCATTTGTGGCCAGAGCTAAGCGCACAGTTGCTGGCGCTGGGGTCGAGTTCGCATCGATTGGAATACGTTGATTGGTGGGCTGAGATACTGGCCGAGCCGCTGACTGTTGAGGCCGGTATGACTGTGCTCAAAGACGATTTGATCGGCAGTGGAGTGACGTGGAACACCAGTAAGGTCGAGCAATATCGGGTCTGAAAGCAGCCTTAGATTATTTGACGGGTATCGCCCAAATGGGGGCGGAGCGATTTTCTGAAGTGATAAACACCGTTTTGTCTTGAGCCAGTGCTAGAGCTTCTGCCTGCCCCAATTGATGGAAATGTATTCTGCGGCCTTTTTGCTGAAATGCGTGTTCCCACGTTTGCGAGGGCAAGCGATCAAAGCGCCGAACTTCTCGGTAGCTGAGCAAGTAGGCGGATAAGCCATTGCTATCTATCGCTAAAGCGGTGGGGTGGTCTAAATCGACGCCCGCCAGAGAGGCCGCAAGCTTCGATTCAAGGCTTTGCCGAGGCTGCGCTAATGTGCCGACAAATTTAGCGATAAACGTATCAGAACTCTGCGTTGCGGGAATCGCTAAGCTGTACAGACGACTAGCTTGCGTGCCAGCGACCGAAACAGGCTCTTTACTGATCAAGTAAATCGTTTTTTCGTGAATGGCAAAAGCTTCGACGTTGCGAGGGCCGTCTTCGTAGACAAAATTCAGCGTTCTGTCTGGCTCTAGAGGGTTGTCATCAGGAGTGCCTGGTGCGGGCTCTGTGACAAAATAAAGCGTGTTCTTTTTATGGACTTGGAGGTTGTCTCCGGTGTCTCCAATCACGACGTAGTTCTGGCCGTCCAGTGTCACGTTGGCTAAGTCTTCCCAATCTCGATTCCGGCCGTTGATTGTCCACTCACCGAGATGTCGGCCAGTTTCGCTCATGGCATACAGTGTGGCTGAGTTGCCGCTGTCGTTAATCGCGTACAAAACACCGGGCCAATCCCGAGAGGCGCTAAGTCCACTGACTTCAGTGAGGCTACGATTTTCTAGCGCGCCGGTTTGAGCGGTAGTGCCGATGTTAGGTCGGGGCGGCAGATTGACCTTAAGCGGCGCGCGTTTCAACAAAGCAGGGTTACTCTTGGACGAGTCCACTTTGGTTGGTGATGACGCGGGTGGCTCTACGGACTTGGGAATGCTGCTAATCGCGCTCTGTGCGCGGTCGTTGGTTTGTACTGGCGTTTTTGTGGGTGCTTGGCTGCTGTCGACTACAGGTACGTCGTTGGGGCGCTCTAATGAGGGGGCAGGGGCTCGTAGCGGCACCTCTGCTTGGGTGGGTTCAGTTGTGGGCGCCTGTTGCGTTTCAGGCGCTACAGAAGGCTTGTTGACGGTGCATGCACTCAGGTTCAAGCCGGTCACGATGCTTATCATCAAGCATCGACAAAATTTAGTCATCGTCTGACTCTGTCAGGACAACATCTCTAATGGATTTGAAAAGTTGTCTAGCCGCTGCAGGCGGTTTCCTAATTTTGCGCTCGGCAAGTGCTTGGCGCTGAAGGTGCCTGAAGTGTTGTCGGTCAGCCTCTAAGTATTGATCCAGGAAGGTTGTTAGAGCCTCTTTTTCAGACTCGCCCTCGATGTCACCAAGCATTCGATCACGCCAGTGTTCAATCTGGTGCAGGCTTTTTGTGTTCGCCCTGGCTGCTTGACGAAGCTTTTCTAACGCAGCATCAATTGGCTCTACGTCGATGTGACGCATTTTTTTCGCCAGATACCCCAGTTGGCGCTTTCGTGCGCCATGGGCCTTAATGCTGTTGAGCTCCTTGATGGCTGAGACAATATCTTCAGGCAACGGCATGCTCGCCAATTCACTGGCACCAAGTTCGGCTAATCTCGAACCGAGGTCACGAACAGAGTCGGCTTCACGCTTGCGCTGACTTTTGCTGATTTCATCGTCATCAGGTGCTGTATTGTCGTTAGAAGCGCTGGAACTATCGGAATTCTCGTCTATCATTTAATTAAGGGTCGTTACGTCAAAAGAGTTATTTTCGGGCTGTGTGACAATTGTCCACAATAGTTACACTGAATCCGTTGTTTTTTCGCGACAATCACGGTTTAATGTTGTAATTAGATCCCATGGAGACCTGCCTGCAAAGGCAAACCGCAAACAATGGCACTTGACGGACACAAGCTGTTGATCATAGCCCCTTTATTGGTGGCTAGTGCGACTGTGTGGTCTGCTGATTCATCAGAATCAACAAATCCTTTCGGTTTTGACTCTGCAGAAATCGGATCTATCCAATTTACACGCTCTAATCCTGATTCTTTGAGTCTTGACGCGGGCAGTGCCAGCGGCGGTCTAGAGCGTTCCACGTCGACGTCATCCAGACAGACTGAATTCTCGTTCAAGCTAAAACCCAAAAGCGCCGATGCTCCTGCGCATGCAGGCAGTGGGCTGGGTTTTTTCAGCGACACCCAAATGGAAGTGAATAGTCGAGTTTTAGATTTTTCAGGCATCAGCTCCACGATTTCTGAACTCAACGAAGGCCTAGCGTACTCGGCGGGGCTAAAATTCGAACAAGAAGATGTCGACATTGACGGCACGGCTTATGTCAGTTCTAGCCTACTAGGGTTGTCCTACGGCCGATTAGGCCGGCTTTGGTACGGTGGTATCGATGTCAACCTTGAGCAGTTTGCTAACGATTTTTACGGTAGCGAACAACCAGACGTCTTGTCATTGGATGTCACGACGGGCCGCCGCCTAGGCATCACCGGGCTATCAATCAATTCTCCTTTGTGGCTGTTGTCAGTCCAAGGAAACTTCGACATGAATGACACTCTTAACCGGCGTAGCAACGACGGTAAAGGCGAGTGGTCTTTGAACCCAAGTCTATTTTGGAAGCAACCCGGCTTTACATTCTCAGCGCAAATGCAGGTGCCTATCGAGTTCGAAACACTCGACGCCTACGGCGAGCCTGACTATCGGTTGCGTGCTGTTTTTCAAAAGCAGTTTAAGTAAAAACTGTTTTCCCCTCAAAATCGTGCGATTTTTGCCTATTCCTCTGGTGGCAGTGCCTTGCCCAGTTCAATATTGCTTTGCTCATTTTTCAGCCTGATGAGGCTGAATCGTGCGACCAAGTCGCCACGCTTGCGATGTTCAATTTTGACGGGTAGGTAGTTTAATGATGGTGCGAACCAGGTGGTTGTCTCGCGGCTGCCACCCGTGGCATTGCGGTTGGTTACCATCAGGGTGTCTATCTCGCCGAGGGGTGTTTTAAGCGATTCACTGCCCGATTTTGTGAATTCCACTACCTTGATTCTGCCCGTGTCGAATATCGGCAATTCAGTTTGTTCGAAATCATTGCGCAAAGCGTTCATTATCAACAGTGTGGCTGTCAATCTGTCGAGTACGGGGTCTGTAAAGATTTCGCGGCCCTCTTTGCCACGGTACGTGTGTTCAATGGTTTTATTGTCCCAGTCAAATGTGGCATCAACAGCACGGCGTCGCTCATTGTCCTGCCTGAACTTATAGGTTTGAGGCTGTAGAGCTAAGCTCTCTTCAGTTTCGATAGCGCGGAAAGTGCTGATTTCAGAGATGTTGCCTTTGCCGGCTAGTTTGAACACGCCGCGAGGCGTCGTTGTAAGGCTGTAGTGCCACGTGTCGTTGTCTTGCTCGAGCTGTAAAGAGGCCGTACCTGCCGTGATTAAATTATTGCCAACCTCGAAAACAACCTCAAAGTCGGACAGGTCGCCAGGTTTTAAGGATTGGGCGGACACCGTTGTACAGCTGAGGAGCACTAAGGCGAGGCCAGTGCAGTGTTTGGTGATCTGCTTTTTGTAATTCACGTTTTGCATAAGGGATGGTAGCGAGGACAGGCTCGTCATGACACGGTTCCTTTTGGTGTAAGTAGCAGAATAGTTGATCTGTAGCTATTCGCTAATCTCACAGTAACATCGGCTGAGAATTTCTGACCGAGTTGCGTTGTTACGTTACGTGAACTTCACGTTTCGTTGTTTGAGTTTGGCGGGCTTAAGCAAATTTTCAAGGCATCAATAAATAACTGATGCTCTTTGTCTAATACTCGTTGGCTGAGAGTTTCAGGTGTGTCGTCGGTTAGTACGGGTACTTTTACCTGAGCGACGACGGGTCCCGCATCGAGTTCAGGTGTCACGATGTGTACGCTGGCTCCGGCGAATTTATCGCCAGCCTCAATAGCTCTTTTATGAGTGTCTAAGCCAGGGTGCAGTGGGAGTAGTGAAGGGTGAATGTTTAGAATCTGCCCATCCCAGCGATTGACCAGTCCAGCCGTTAAAATGCGCATGAAGCCTGCTAGCACAATCCATTGTGGGCGCTCTGTCGCCAAGCGCTCGTGTAGGGCCTGATCAAATAGTTCTCGACTCGCAAACGCTGTGTGATCGATGACAGCGGTGTTGAGTCCGAGCGCTCTTGCGTGTTCCAAGCCCTTGGCATTTGGCCGGTTGCTGATAACGATGCCGATGCGAGCACCTAATTGCTGATCGGCGCAGGCCTTGGCAATCGCCATCATGTTCGAGCCGCGGCCCGATATTAATATCGCCAGCGAAGGTAGGGTTGAGCTATCGGTCTCAGTCAGCGCCATGATATTGAACGACTGCCTCGCCTTCGGCTGCGGTGATAGTCCCGATGACCCATGCGCTCTCAGAGGCTTCTGCCAAGGTGGCCACTATGGCCTGCGCACTGTCAGGGTCGACCACTAACACCATGCCAACCCCACAGTTAAATGTTTTCAGCATCTCTGCATCGCTGATATTGCCCGTGCTTTGCAACCATTCGAAAATAGGTGGCATTTGCCAGCTGCCTCTATCGATAGAGGCGATAGAGTTGTCGGGCAATACTCTGGGTATATTTTCAGTGAGACCGCCGCCAGTAATGTGGGCGATAGCATGTACATCGTGCTTTGCCAAAACGGTGGCAATTGATTTGGCGTAAATTTTGGTTGGCGCTAGTAGCGTCTGGCCTAGTGTTCTGCCATCGGTCAGTATGTCCGGCGAATCGTTTAGAGAGTGCCCTTCAACGACTTTTCGAATTAAGGAGTACCCGTTTGAGTGTGGGCCTGAAGAGCCTATGGCTATGAGCGTGTTTCCGGCAGCTACTGAGGATCCGTCAATGATGTTTGATTTCTCAACCACGCCGACAGCGAAGCCTGCAAGATCGTAATCATCGTTGGAGTAGATTCCCGGCATCTCGGCTGTTTCGCCGCCCAGCAGGGCCGCACCTGATTGCACGCAACCTTCAGCGATGCCGCTAATGATGTCCTTTGCTTGAGCGACATCAAGTTTGCCAGTGGCTAAATAGTCCAGAAACCACAGTGGCTCGGCACCACAAACGATGATGTCGTTAACGCACATAGCGACAAGGTCTATGCCGATGGTGTCATGGATGCCTAGTTCTATCGCTAGGCGGAGTTTAGTGCCAACGCCATCAGCGCCTGACACCATAACGGGTTGTTTGTATTGATCGACAGGCAGCTCGAACATACCGCCAAAGCCCCCAATACCGCCCAAAACGCCGGGGCGTTTGGTTCTGGCAACCATCGGTTTGATTTGTTGAACCAATTCGTTGCCAGCGTCGATATCGACACCTGCATCGGCGTAGGTAAGTCCAGTTGCGTCGCTGTTTGTTTTATTATTCATGGTCGTATGGCGAGGAAAAGCACACCGATAGGAAAGCTTGGGAGTCCATCAATGATACGCTTAAAGGATTAGTGATGTTTACAGGTTGCGCACTTGGCAATCATGATTATCCTGACATACGGTAGACAGTAAATGAGAGATCAAGCAATGGGAGTCCAGCGGCTAAGCCACTTTTTGGTGCTTGCCACTATTTTATTGATTTCCATGGGGTCAGCGCATGCGCAAAGCGATGCCTACAGTGTTGAGGTGGCAGTAGCTGATCGCAGCGCGGATGAGCAGCAATCAGCCTACGTGGCGGCTATGAGGCGAGTTCTGCTCAATAATAGTGGCGACAAAACCCTGCTCAACCGCGATGAAATACGCACCGGGCTCAGAAATGCTGAGCAATACGTGTCAGGGTTCACGTATCGCACGCCTCTACCCGGTACGGTGGTCTCCACTGACATCCCCATTACTCAGCTGGTGCGAGATTCTGGCGAAGCGACTCAGCTCATGATGGTTACCTTCGATAGAAGCCTCATCCGTGAGCTCATTCTATCGTCGTCCGGCGTCACGCCTGATGAGCAAGCCCCCGTTCCTCTGGCAAGACAAAGCAACTCGGCGTTGGTTTGGCTGCTTATTCAGGACACTGGGCGCGACATCATGATTAGCGATCCTGCGGCCTCTAATGTTCAGGCTAGGGCTCGCGAGCTTGCAGGCGCTTTGGGTATCTCTCTAGTGTTTCCCGTTGGGGACGATGCTGACAAGCAAGCGGTATCGGTTAGTGATCTGCTAGGGATGAACGTTGAAGCGATGCAATTGGGCTCTGAGCGTTATGAGCAAGATACCGTGCTTGTCGGTAGCCTTCGCAGAAGCAGCATGCGGGGTTGGACGGGACAGTGGATCAAACTAAGTGACGATCAACAATCAACGACCGACTTTGATTCAGAAACGCTCGACGATGCCTTGCAACAAGGTATTTCAATATTGGTTGAAAATAGCGATGCAGATAGCAGCTACCGCTATGGCGGGCCTGCGAGTTCAGGTACGGAAGGGCTGGTTTGGGTTGGCTCTGTAACGTCGTTAGCAGATTACTCTTCCGTGATTAATTTTTTAGAGGCCGTTCCTTCTGTCGGTACGGTCTACCCCAAGGAAGTGGGTGATACCACCATGGTCTTTGGCGTATTTCCCAGGAGTGCCTTGCGGGACATTGAGAGCGCGAGTGAAAATCAAAACTGGATCCGGCGTACCGTGCCCTCCCTTGGCGCATCGACAGGTCTTGGCGCCAGTGCTGATCTTGCGTTGGAACTCGAGCGATAGGGCAACGCACGTTCATGCATCCACAAATGACATTGGCGCTTGATACAGCGCCTGCTACTTCGTTTGATAGTTTTCACGTCGATTCCGAAACATCGGTTGTTCGCGACTCCGTTCGTGCGTTTACGCAAGGGGCGATTCAGGACGAGCAAATTTATTTATCGGGTGACACGGGCACAGGCAAATCACATTTGCTGTCTGCCGCGTGCCAGACATTTAGTCATCGAGGCTACCGGGTGGCCTACCTGCCGGGGGAAATGGTCAATCAACGCGGCGCGATAGAAGGCATGGAGCAAGTTGATCTGCTGTGCATTGATGATTTACAAAGACTCGACAGAGCGTCAGAGGTAGATCTATTCCACTGCATTAATCGTTGCAGAGAGAGCGACACCAAGTTAATTATCGCGGCCGATAGAGCGCCTGATGAGCTAGGTTTAAAGCTAAAAGACTTACAAACACGGCTTGCTTGGGGGTTAGTTTTTCACTTGCCAGCGCTCAGTGATGAAGGCTTGAGACATGCGTTTAGGCGTGAAATAGAAGCGCGTTCATTAGAAGCTAGTGACGAGGTTTTAGGGTACGTTTTTAGGCGATTTCCTAGGAGCATGTCAGCGTTGAAGCAAGTGGTGAATACGCTGGACGAAGTGTCCTTAAGCGAGCAACGACGAATCACCATACCGTTTATAAAAACTATTTTCGGCGAGGCCGAACGCATAGCCTTGTCAGAGCGAGTTAGATAACTAGCCGCGAGTTGCAGGTTGGTTTTCAGGCCAAGCTGTGTCCGCGCTATTAGTTGTCTTTGGTGTCCGGCTCTTCTGGTGTGTCGCTTGTTTCAGTTGGCTCTACGGGTTTTCTGAGTTCTGGCGGTGTGGGTGTATAGCGGGCATACATGCTACTGCCAACCATCAATAACAGGCTAAGAATGACCATAGTCATGCCTAGCAATTGCTCTAGTGCTTGGTGGTTGTACCAAACATCCACACCGATAATAAAATAGAGCATGCTTAAAAATCCTACCCATTGATGGGTATAGCGGCGTGAATGAATAATGCCGCGCAACGGAAACAGCAATGGGATGGCAAGCCCGGCTAAGACCAGAGCAGGCGGTACACGTTCTGGTGGCGCTAACCAAGTGAACCAGTTGACGATGAGCAGTAGCAACCCAAAGTAGCCCACTAAAGTCAAACGTCGCCCGATAGTGGCGTGGCGGGGGGATTCGAATCTGGGTTTGCGATTTTTTTTAGACATGTCTTGCAGCTAGCGTTGGGGCGCGGTTGTCGTCATCAAACGTTGAGCCGTCGAGGCTACTCGACTTCCCAGTGCTTTGCACAAGCTTGATTCGTGTTCATTCAATGTTGCTTGGCCATCTTCCCCTGCAACATGACTTGCACCGTACGGTGTGCCGCCACGACTGGTTTGCATTAGCGCTGGGTTGGAGTAGGGGAGGCCGCAGATGAGCATGCCATGATGCAGTAAGGGAATCATCATGCTGAGTAGGGTGCTTTCCTGTCCACCGTGCATACTGCCGGTGGAGGTAAATACGCCAGCAGGCTTGCCACTGAGTGCGCCTGAAAACCATTGCTCAGTTGATTGGTCGAGAAAGTGTTTGAGTGATGCTGACATATTGCCGAAATGTGTTGGGCTACCCATGATGAATCCAGCGCATTCTGAGAGCTCTGTAGTCGCCACAGGCGGTGCGCCTGTGTCAGGAATGTCAGGTAAGCGACTGGCACTTCTATCGCCTACCTTGGGCACGCTGCGAATAACGGCCTTACACCCTGATACGGATTCAACCCCTCTACCGATTAACTGTGCCATCCGATAGGTGTTGCCGCCATTGGTGTCATAGACGATGAGCACTTGGCATAGCGAGCCAGTAACGTTTTGAGGGACTTGAGTTTGAAAACTAGGCGCTGTCATAGGAGCTAACGTGCTATGTGTTATCCGCAATTTATAGAGTGTGTCACATCTTGGATTCTCATTGCACCGATGACACTGGAGATTGCATACGGGTATGGCCAGAGGAGCCGATAACGTCGGTACACCTTCGAGCGTGGCTACCTTGTGTTATCAGAAAGCGGAAAACGATTTGCCGATCCGGCTACGGGTAAGCTGGAGCTAGAAGCTCTTCTTGATGGTCTGTTGACGGATGGCCTAATCGAAGAGTCGAATAGTTCCTTGTTGCGCTCATTGGTGCAAACTGAGCGTTCGAAACATAACGTGAGTCCGCTAGAGCGAATTGCTGCGGGTGGATGGGTCAGCGCAAAAAATCCATTGGATAACATCAATCTGGATTTTCTATCTAAATGGTTGTCCGAAAAAGTCGATTTGCCGTGGAAGAAAATTGACCCTCTGCAAATTGATGTGCCGTCGGTGACAGCGGTGACGTCACATGCCTATTCAAGTCGTTTCAATGTCATTTGCATAGAGGCGCATGCGGACTACGTGGTTTTCGGAACTGCTGAGCCTTATTACAACGAATGGCAGACTGAGCTACGCCAAGTACTACAAAAAGAAATACGCTTGGTGATTTGTAATCCGTCTGATATCTCTCGTTATTTGACAGAGTTGTATTCTGTTTCAAAATCAATATTGGGTGCTAACAAAGAGCAGGCTCATCAATCCAGTGCGGTTCAAAATCTTGAACAGCTCATGGACCTGGGCAAGAGCGGTAAGTTAGAGGCCAATGATAGTCATGTGGTTAGTGTGGTGGACTGGTTGCTTCAGTACGCCTACGAACAACGCGCCAGCGATATACATCTAGAGCCTAGGCGTGAAACTGGCATCGTGCGATTTCGCATCGATGGTGTTATGCAACAAGTGTATGACATGCCAGGTGGGGTAATGGCTGCGGTAACCAGTCGTTTAAAAATTCTTGGCCGACTCGATGTCGCTGAAAAAAGACGCCCACAAGATGGCCGTTTAAAAACGCGTAATGCTGAAGGTAAGGAGGTTGAACTTCGCATCTCGACAATGCCTACGGCGTTTGGTGAGAAGATGGTTATGCGTATCTTTGATCCTGAGGTGTTACTCAAAGACCAATCCCAGTTAGGATTTGATGCACGCGAGGCCGGTATTTGGAACGACATGATTCAGCAACCCAATGGGATATTGCTGGTGACTGGGCCAACGGGGTCGGGTAAGACAACGACGCTCTATAGCTCTTTGCAACAGTTGGCAACGCCCGACGTTAACGTGTGCACCATTGAAGACCCTATAGAGCTTGTGGTGCCTGCGTTCAATCAAATGCAGGTGCAGCATAATATCGAATTGGACTTTGCAGCAGGTGTCAGAACCTTGTTACGCCAGGACCCTGACATCATTATGGTGGGGGAGATTCGTGATTTAGAAACAGCTCAAATGGCAGTTCAGGCAGCGCTCACAGGGCATTTGGTGTTATCGACGTTGCATACAAATGATGCCGCGTCTGCGGTCACTCGATTAATGGAACTGGGTGTGCCCTACTATTTGATTCGTTCGACCCTAATTGGCGTTGTCGCGCAGCGATTGATAAGAACTTACTGCCCTTCGTGCTCTGTGGAGTGCGATATGGATGAGGCACAGTGGAATACGCTGATGTCACCTTGGAAGTCTAAGGTGCCGCCAACTATGCGAAAACCTCAGGGTTGTCTAGAATGTAGAGATACCGGCTTTCGTGGTCGCGCTGGTATTTACGAGTTGTTGCAAATGACGCCTAACGTTAAGAATTTGATAACGCCAGATGTCCCGCTTGAACGTCTGCGTAGGCAAGCCTACGAAGATGGTATGCGTCCTATGCGAGTCAGTGGTTTGGGTAAAGTGTCACAAGGTGTTACCAGTTTTGAAGAGATCCTTAAGGTGACACCAGCGCCTTTAATGGAATGATTGTTTGCACGTTTGAGTTTATTAGATAACCCGTTATCATTTCATGAACCTAGTCGTTGATTGTTTACGAAGACCAGCAAGCTTCGATCAGCTTAAAAGCATCTGGCAGACGCTTGAGCGTTTAGATCCTCTGTGCTCGCCTTTCATGAGTTGGGCTTACATGAGTGCGTGGTGGAAGTCTGCCGGGGTTGAGCGCGGCAAGCTAAGATTGTTGATTGTCCGCGATGGCAATGAGGTTGTGGGCATCGCTCCATTGTTTGTCGAAAACTCACAAGTGCTCAAGCTTGTCCCGGTAAACACATTGCGTTTTATGGGGGGAATGGCAGGCTTGCATTCTAAGCATCATGGACTCATCGCACATCCTCGCTTACGAGCGCCTTCATGCCTTGCTGTTATCAATTATCTGCCAACGCTAAAAGCGTGGCATTCTCTGTGTTTAGAGGGCGTGGGAACCGACTCGCTCTTTGCTGCACTACTTCGACAACGTATTAAACAAGGCAGTGGCGTTCTGGTTGAAGAAAGCCTAGACACTGTACGAGTAGAAAAATTGCCATCAAGCTGGGATCAATACCTAGCAGTCAATAAGAATCATAGAGCTCAGGAGCTTGCGCGAATTGGCGCGTTGATAAAACCATTGGGGGCGTCTGAGCTATCGATCTGTTCGACCCGAGAGGTGTTCAATCAGACGCAAAAAATGTTCAATACCTTAGCAACAGAGGTGCACCACGAACCCGCTTTTGCGGATAGCCTGTCGGTGAATGAGTTTTACAAAGGCTTAGCCCAACACTATTTTCTAGCGGATGCTCTCTGGCAAGTTTGCTTAAAAATTGATGGCCAGGTGGTGGGTGTTCAGCACTATTGCATTGAGCGCTGCGAGCTCATTTTGTTTCAAGCAAGTTATGCATCGCAGGTTCAAGCAACGGGTGTTGCGCAGTTCATGCTTGTCTATGCTATAAAAAGAGCCATAGAGCAGGGTTTTTATAGCGTTCAAATACAACTCTGTGATGACGACTTCTCACGAGACTTTGTGAGTACTGAGGTGCATGCCAGTACGCTGCAATACACGCCCTCAAAGCGACGTCGGTGGATAGCGTCGGTCTATAAACCCTTAATAAAACGATAAATCGCTCAAGTTTTAGCTGTATATGAGACGTAGTCCTCGTTTTAAGGAAACACGCCACCCTTATAATCAACACGCAAAATTCAACTTTAATTGAAAAGAGTGCTACGCACGTCAAGAACTAGGCCGTAACTTATTAGTCGCTGCCTAATTTTGAGTACCGTCCGTCATTCTTCGTTTTTGAGTTAGATAAACTCAAGCTCGAAATTTGATAACGCTGTTGGGTCAACGCCGCATGCTTGCATGTGTTTGTTGCTCATTCAGTATTTAGGTATAGACGTAAGAGCACCGTGGAGATACGGGATGTTAGAAAACACAAGTGAGAACGAAGCAATTGCACTGGACGATCTTTTTGAGCGTGCCAATGACGTTGTTGCAACATCAGTCATAGGCAGACCTCGACAGGGTTCTGGCTACATTCCAAAAATCGATGCAAAAATTCGATTGAACCGTGAGGTTATGGATTGGTTGAAGTCGAAAGGACCTCGTCATTACAGCCGCATAAACGGTTTACTAACTGCATTAATGGAAGCTGAGCGTAAGCAAGACACGACAGAAGCCCCAGCTGCAGTAGTTGCTGAAGACTTAAATAGTTAATGACTGTTTGAATCACACGGTCTAGTACTAACTGACCGTGTGAAACGACTATAACTATTAATTATTCGACAACACACGTTTGTCGAATAATGCTGTTAAACAGCTGACTCTTTAATAAAGCTACCGTTGTTTAGTTCATGCAGAGCTTGTTGTAGTTCTGCTTGAGTATTCATAACAATCGGGCCGTGCCATGCAACGGGTTCGCTGAGAGCTTTGCCTGAAATAAGTAAAAAGCGCACTGCCTCATCGCGGGTTTCTACAACGATTTCATCGCCCGTATCAAAGAGCACGAGTGTTCTGTTGCCAGATTTATCGCGCATAAAAACTTCTTGGCCGTTTATTTCCTTTTCTAATTGAATGCCTATTGGTTGCGACGAATTCTTAAACGATGCGCTGCCACTAAAGACATACGCGAATGCGTTTTTATACGCATCAATTGGAATTGTCTTGCGAGTATTTGCTGGCACACTCACATCCAAGTATTGCGGCTCTGCGGCGATACCATCAATTGGGCCCATTTTGCCCCTCCAGTCTCCGACCACCACGCGAATGATTGAACCATCATCATCGTGTAATTCAGGTACATCGGCACCTGTAATGTCTTGATACCGTGGCGAACACATCTTCATTGATGAGGGCAAGTTTGCCCACAGCTGAAAACCGTGCATACGGCCATCGGCGTCACCCTTAGGCATCTCTTGATGAAGAATGCCACTACCCGCGGTCATCCATTGCACACTGCCTGGTCCTAGTTCACCCGTGTTGCCAAGACTGTCAGCATGTTCGACAGAGCCTGCCAGCACATACGTGATAGTTTCGATGCCACGATGAGGGTGCCAAGGGAAGCCTGCTGCATAGTGACTGGGATCATCGTTTCTGAAGTCGTCCATCATGAGAAACGGGTCGGTCAACGAGGTGTCGCCAAAACCAAATACTCGATGCAGGTGGACACCAGCGCCTTCCATGGTGGGTTGGGCCGTTGATTCTGATTTAACCGATCTGATAGACATAAGATCACTCCTTCTTGCGATGTGCCTTTAGACACAGTGTTTAATCAAGCGTGGGTATGACGATCACTCGCTGCGAGAGACTAGGGCGGGTTTTAGTGCATTAAGCATATCGGTCGCCATTGCCAGTTTTTGTTTGCGACTTTGTTGGTCGCCAACGGGCCCGTCTACAAAGAGGTTTGCTAGTCCGTGAACTGACGACCAGGCGAGCAGTTCCTCCGGGCTCAATGCGTCGGGGTCTGCATCGATGATGGTATCGGCAAAGCCTCGCTTCAAGTGCGCACTGAGTTCATCCGCTGCGGCGACGTATCGCTCGTCTTGGGTGTACAGCGTTTCCTTGTTCCACATGGCGCGAAAGAATGCGGGCTTGTCTATGGCAAATTTTACGTAAGCTACGCCTACTGCTAACAGGGCGTCGTTGTTGTCTTTTGTTGCACGAGCATTGGCAGCGGACAAGGTGGCGGATAGTTGTAACAGAGCCCGTGTGGCGAAGGCGGTGAGTAAATCGCGCTTATCTGCGTAGTGCCTGAAGGCTGAGGAGGGTGATACGCCAATTTTCTTCGCGCATGCCCGTAACGTCACAGCTTCGAGCCCGAATTGGCTGGCTATTTCGTCCACAGCATCGAGTAGGGAATCGGCCAGATTTCCGTGATGGTACGTGCCCTTATCCTTCTTCATCGGCTGTTTCATAGGGTTATTCTACTGTGTGAATGTGATCATCGTTCACTTATTTGTCCATTTCACTTGAAATTTACACAACTTATCCGCTATAGTATGTGAACAGTGTTTACATTGCTTGGTTTGTTGAAGCGTACCAAGGCAGCACAAGACACTGAGATCGGTAAAGCGCTTCTCACTAATAGGCTTTTAAAGAGGTAGCAACATGTCTTCATCAAATGCCAATACCGTTGGACATCAGGGTTTTAAAAAATGGTCGAAGTGTGGTGGGCCATTAGGCAAAAGCGCTCGCTGGTCGGGTATTAATATCGCCGCCATGGTGATCGGTTTTGTGTTTTTCTGGCCAGTCGGCTTAGTCGTGCTGTTCTGGATAATGTCTGGCCGACAGGTTCAAGAGCTACCAGGCGCTATTCGCGAGCAGTGGATGAGCCTATTTGGTAAGGGCGATGCTGTTGACGCTGTCGATAACGTGGTGTTTAACGAATATCAGCAAACGCAATACGACAGAATTCGAGAGATTAAGGAAGAGATCAAAAGTCAGGCGAGCCGTTTTAGCGATTTTAGAACGGAAGCCAAACGACGGGCAGATCAAGAAGAATTCAACCAGTTTATGGCGCGCGGACCGTATTCCGATTCGTCAGGCAATACGCAAGCATAGGCTCTGTCGTGTTTTGCCAATGCGTCTTAACGAAGGGCTAATGGTGGCGGTAACGCCGAGTTAATCGGACCGCCTCATTAGTTACGTAGCGTATGGATATCTGACAGCTAATAGCGTGTGCTGTCAGATAGTTAAGCGTTACGTCTATTTGCGCAATTTTGTTAAAACGTCAGAGCGACTCAATACCGATG
>CALKLO010000139.1 GCA_937991945.1 uncultured Granulosicoccus sp. | reverse complement strand
ATCGGCATGTTGATAAAGTGCATCATCGATTTCACGCGGCGCTATGTTCTCACCTCCTTTGATGATTAGCTCTTTCAATCGGCCTGTAATAAAGAAATAGCCGTCCTTATCTCTACGCGCTAAATCACCGGTGCGTAGCCAGCCTCCATCAATGAGTGCCTCTGAGGTGGCCTGTGCGTTCTTAAAGTAGCGCCGCATAACGTTGGGGCCGGATATTAAAAGCTCACCCTCCTCGCCCACCTGTACATCGTGAAGCGCCTTGTCCACCACTCGTGCTTCATCACCGACAGGTACGCCGGGGGAGCCTAACTTGCGGATACCCGGCGGCATTGGGTTACTCAATATTTGAGCAGCCGTTTCGGTTAAACCCATGGTCTCAATTAAGGGCACGCCAAACTGGCTTTCAAAATTTTCATGCACGTCGGGAGATAACGGTGCTGATGCTGATCGACCAAATCGTAGCCAGGGTCGTTTTTGGGGTGCTTCTGCGTCACGTAGCAAATAGGCAATTTGCGTCGGCACAACGCTAAACCAAGTGCACTGATGCTCATCAATCCAATGCCAGAATCCAGAGGTTGAAAAACGTTTGGGAAGAATCACTGACCCACTGCTAACCAACGGCCCGAAGAGGGTCACGCATAGCCCGTTGATGTGATACAACGGCAATACGCAAAGTGCACAGTCTTTGTCAGATAGCGCGTGTCCAGAAGCTACGTTTAACCCGCCAGCAATGACATTGGCATGAGACAGAACCACACCTTTAGGACGCCCGGTGGTGCCGCTGGTGTACATGAGCAACGCATCGCAGTCTGCACCCGTTACCGGCAACTCAATCTCAACGGGGTTGTTGACTGCCGGGTAGCTATCAACGACTTGTACTGTCGGCACAGCTGCGACGGGTTCAAACGATTCGCAAGCCATCGCCTCTTCAATCAAAGGCGCATGTTCGGTTTGCGTTAATACCAGAGTCGTTTCGGAATGGCTTAGCACATAGGCGATAACATCACGTCCAGCGACTAAATTTACCGCCACTGCACGAAAACCACCGTACATGATGCCCAATATAGAGATCGCACAGGTCAGCCCATTGTGCATGGCAAACGCGACACTCTCTCCAGGCTTGACACCTTGGGATTGAATAAAGCGACTCACTGATACAACCCTGTCACGTAGTTGTTCGTAACTTAGAGACGTGTTCGATTCAGTATCGATTAAATAGGTGCGAGCGCCATTGTCCTGCGCTTGCTTATCAATGAGGTCGCGGACAGAAAATGTTTGCACGGTAGGATGTAAGGGCGTGTTCATCGGTTGCCTGACATTCCAGTTAACGACCCGCCACATTCCAATAATCGGTAAAGACATCCTCTAATGCAGGTTCTCTAGCCGGAATGGGTCTAACGATACGGGTGACGTTCATAAAGTGGCGATAATGCAGGTTATTGTCAATAGAGTTCCCCCCCCAACTACCGCAACCCATGGACAAGGAAAAGGGTAATCCGTTGTCAAAGGATCCGCCCGTTGCAAAACAGTGTGCTTGGTTCACGATAACTCGGCATGTCGGTAATGTTTGCCCTAATTGCCGTGCTCGGGAATCATCTTGGCTATGCAGCCCGACAGAGTGTCCAGCACCTTGAAATGCCAACACCTCGTTGGCCTTAGTAACAGCTGCATTAAAATCATCAACAACGAACATGGTGAGCGTTAACGATAATTTTTCGCCAGACTCTGGTGCATGCGCTCCAATATCGTTACCCGGCACTAAGACAAATCTGGCCGTGTCTCTATCAGGGACCTCTATATCAGCTACCTCTAAGAACACCTTGATATCTTTGGCTATCATGTGGCGATTTAAATGGCCACCTTCAAACAACGATGCTTTTAAACGATCACTCATGGCCTCGTCTAGGAGTCGACCACCATGGCTATATAGCGCCGTTAGAAAATCATCTAGCACGCCCTTCACCACAATGATGACGTTTTCAGAAGAACAGGATGTGGCATTGTCGAATGTTTTTGAGGCCGCTATCTTTCTTGCCGCTTCGGGTAGGTTTGCTGTTTCATCGACAATGACGGTTGCATTACCGGCCCCCACACCAATGGCTGGCGTACCTGACTCATACGCACGTCTAACATTGTCCTGACTACCGGTGACAATAATTAAGTCCACCGTTTCCATCAGCCGTTGCGTTTTAATCTTTGACGACGGTGATGGCACCATTTGTACAAGATCATGCTCCAGGCCAATTTTATCGAATTCAGCGTAGATATAGCTCAGCAACGTTTCGCAAACGCCAACACCTTTAGGCGATGGCGACAATATAATTGCGTTGCCACACTTAAGCGCATTAATGATGTTGTTTGCAGGTGTTGCCGCAGGGTTTGTAGACGGTACTACCGCGCCGACAACGCCAATGGGCCTGGCAATTTCTGTGATGCCATTGTCGACATCCTCACTAATAACACCCACCGTACTGATATCTTTTATGTCTCGAAGTAGGCCGAGTGTTTTACGGTGGTTTTTTGTAATTTTGTCAGCCACGTTGCCCAAGCCAGTAAGCGTAACGGCTTGAGTGGACAACTCACGATTTCGATCAGGCTCCATTATTGCCCAGGCGACACTTAAGGCAGCCTGGTCAAAACGGGCCTGATCGGCACCATTTGCATAACGCTCTTGGGCCGCCCGTGCCCGCGCAATCAACGCATCAACTTGCGCCTCTTCACTATCGTTGCTCATTGATTGAACGGACATGGACCCATTTCCTTAAAGGTTATTAAATTACTTAAGACCGGCTAACAGGTCAGTCAGCGTTTCTTGACGAGCAGCCCACATCTCTTGCACTTCGGCACGTGACATGATTTTCATAGGAGAACCACCCGCTGCCATTTGCTTTGCAACACGAGCGTTGCCAAACATGGCCTGTACACGTTCTGCCAACATGTCGATAACCTCAGCAGGTGTGCCCGCTGGAACCATCAGGCCTCTGAAGTTTACGGATGCGTTATCAACTTCATAACCGGCTTCCATCATAGTTGGAACGTCGGGTAGAAATTCTTCAGAACGTGCTACATCGGCAACCGCTAGAATTTTTATATTGCCGGCTTCGCGTGCACGATAAGCATCAGACAAGTTATTGATGCCTGATACGACATCGCCCGCTATAACCGCTTTCATTGCAGCAGCACCGCCGCCTTTTGTAGGAATGTAAGCCAACTTAGTGCCAGTCGCTTTTTGAATTTGCAGCGCTGCAATGTGATGACCAACATACAAGCCAGCACCGGAGACAGTCACCTTGCCAGGATTCTCCTTTGCAAAATCGATTAGCTCTTCAATGCTGTTGTACGGGCTATCGGCACCCACCACCACAACCGCAGGGTCAGCACCCCAATTAGCAATGGGCTCAAAGCTTTCGGCGCTGTACTTAACACCACCTTCAATAGACTGTGCTATGAAATGGGGAATGTTGTAAGCACCCATGGTGTAGCCGTCATTGTCAGCTTCACTGGCAAACCAGTTCCAGCCGACTCGTCCACCCGCACCTGGCTTGTTGATAATGACCATGGGCTGACCCAAGTAATCTTCATTGCCCGCCATCATGGTGACTATGCGCGCTTGGAAATCAGTCGCGCCACCAGCACCATAAGACACCATGGCAGAAATTGGACGCTCAGGAAAATCGTCAGCAGATACAACACTTGTACCCATGACGCTAGTTGCCGCAACTAAGGCAAGTGATAATAGTGTTTTATTCATAATGCTCTCCAGGGTGGTGATGGTTTGTGGTGTTAAAAATAGAGTCCACGAGGGGTTTGTACTTTTAATAGCAACGTGAACAACGCATAAATCACAGCCATAAAAGCAGCTGTTATGAGTAGCCGCTTAACCCAAGACGATATCGCGGTATGCGATGCTGGATCGTAGAGACTAAATACACACAAAAATGCCAAAAATGACGCGACATAAAACCCGAGTGCCTTTGCCGCAAAGTAGACGAGCACAAGCATGACAATAACGCCCGGCGCAATTCGGACAACCGTTTGCGCTGATAAGCCATCGCCCACCTTAGCCAAGCCTAAAAAAGCCCGTAAAAAATTCCACATGGCTAAGAAGACCATGACAGAGCTTATTAAACGCGGAAACAAAAAGGCATCGCTGGGTTCACGCGTATAACTTAACCACGTCACCGTAATGGCAAGCAGTAAAACCAATGTAGCTGGCAGTACATGTTGTAAGCGATTAACCGTTGCCTTATTCGACGCTATGTCATTCATGATTGTGCTCCAGTATCGTCGTGGAAAGGGTCGTTAATAGCCCCACCACCCTTCGCAACCGTATCGCTCAACAAAGCGTTTTTTTCAGCTTCTCGGCGAGAGCTGAAAAAACTCCACGCAATGGAGCTTAAGACCAATGCGATAAGTACGATGTTTAATGGCCCCATGAGGAAGTACTGAGCAGGTCCATCCATCGCATTGGCAATCATACTGCCTTGTATAAAGTTAGCCTCGGCAATAGGCCCCAAGATAAGCCCCAATACCAATGGTGCAGCTGAGAACCCGACTTTTTCAAGTAAAAACATGCTTAGACCTAGCGCCAGCATGATGTAGACATCGCCCATAGATTGTTGCACGGAGTACGAACCAAACAAGGCAAGCACCAATACAGCTGCAGCCATGATAGGCGGTGGTATCTGCGACACTCTTGCTGCGTAGCTCGCGACCCAAATACCAAATATCACCATGAGTACCTGACCAATAAGCATCGAGTTGATGAACGTCCACGCCACTTCCGGGTAGTTATCAAATAGATCAGAGCCTGGGAAAATACCGTGAATCAGCAAACCACCCAGCAATACTGCCGCAGTCGGGCTACCGGGTATGGACAACGTCAAGAGCGGTACTAACGACGGGCCGACCATGGCATTGTTGGCAGATTCTGCGGCGATAACGCCTGCGGGGTTCCCCTTACCAAAGGTGTCACGGTCTTTGGAAAATTTGCGCGTTTGATCGTACGCTAGCAGGCCGGCTATCTGCCCACCGACCCCCGGTATCAAACCGATGACAGACCCTGTCACCGTACCGATGCTCAAGGCTTTCACATTTTTAGACAATAATTTAAGCGACGACAACAACGATTGCTTAGCTACGGAGACGGCTACAATTTTGTGCTTAACACGCCCCTTAGCCAGCATTTCAATAACCTGTGGGATGGCAAAAATACCAATCAAGGCTGTGATGATGTTGACGCCACCTGTCAGCGAGTCGTGAAAAATAAACCGTTGAGCTCCTTGAATGTCATCGTAGCCAATCATGGACAGCCACAGCCCTAAACAACCAGACAATAACCCCTTAACGAATGATCGCGAATCCAAGGAGCCTATGATGGTCACCCCCAAGATAGCCATCCAAAATAAATGTGATGGACCGAATGCTAGCGCCCAACGGGCCAATACCGGCGTTAAAAATATCAGCAACAAAACACCAATAATACCGCCGACGCCTGAGGCCAAAAATGACACATGCAATGCCTCGGTACCGCGTCCCTGACGCGCCATCTCATGCCCATCGAGCGCGGTCGCTATGTTGGCGGGGGCACCGGGGATTTTGAGTAATATGGCACTGACAGCACCACCGGCAACGGTTGACGTATACGCCGCACCGAGCAAAATGAGACCTTGCGTAGCCTCTAGCTGAAACGTAAACGGAATTAGCAACGCCACCGCCATAGTGGGCGACAAACCAGGTGTCGCCCCTAATATTAGCCCCCCCATGGTGCCACCGAGAAGCAGTAAAAACGATGTCGGTTCAAAGACACCGCCAAAATACTGTAAGAACTCCATAACTCAATAATTCCGAATACCTTGGAAGCACCTTAACGGATGAAAATAAAAATGCAAACGTTTACATTGATTCTTTTATCACTCACAATTCAACTGCCCTAAATAATCAGCCGGCTCAACCATGTCGAGTAGCAAAGGCAACCAAGGTCCGCGACCACGCTCACGTAAAGGTGCTCCGGGAATTTTAGACGTAGCCCTACGCGCGGGCGTATCGGGCGCAACCGTGTCACGCTATTTCAATGACCCTGATGTAGTGCGTCCAGCAACACGCGGCAGAATTGAGCAAGCCGCTCGCGAGCTAGGCTATATACGTGATCGCATGGCTGGTGCCCTGCACGGAAAAATGAGCGGCACCATTGGCCTGATCGTTCCAACCATCGATCACGCTATTTTCTCAGAACTCATTGAGGCGTTTTCAGAACAGCTGCACACTCACGATCGCACCATGCTCATTGCCAGTCACAATTATGATCTGCAACGTGAGATCGGTATTGTGCGTTCGCTACTGGAACGACGCATCGACGCGATTGCACTCGTGGGCCGAGATCATCCTATGGCCGCCATTGAGATGATAAAAGTTCGCGGCATTCCCGTCGTCTCCTTATGGAACGCAGTTGGCGCCGGTGGCATTCCTAGCATTGGTACGGACAATCGTCAGGGAGCATTCGATGTTGCCCAGCATCTTATCGACTTGAACCATAAGCACTTTGCGTTGTTGTTTCCTGACACGCAGTTCAACGATCGCGCCCGCGATCGCAAGGCAGGTGTTATGCAAGCTTTAGAAGCTGCCAGTATTAGCGTCCCAGCCGCGTGGGATCTTCCATGCCCTTACGACACGGCGGCAGCAAAGTCCGTCGCTATGGGGCTTCTCAATACCCCTATAAGCGATAAACGGCCTACCGCCTTCATTTGTGGCAATGACATCATCGCTCACGGCGTTATTCACGCAGCCTCCAGGCTCCGCATTAAGGTGCCACACGCGGTATCAGTAGTGGGCATCGGTGACTTTAGGGGATCCTCGGCAATTGAACCACCACTCACCACTGTGCGCTTACCCGCTAGACGTATTGGTCAGTTAGCCGCTGAAACATTAATCGGTCAAATCAATCGAGAAGAAGCGGAACAACGCGATCATATAATTCCAACTCAGCTTATTGTTCGAGAATCTAGCTCTCAAGCACCGGAAGATTAGCCTCCAAGTGCACGCCTCTTGGCCTCTCAACTAAAGCAACCTATCGATCAACCTCACCGTCAATCGGGGGCAGCGCTTTCGTATCCTTTCCGGCAGTGTTTGAATGTTCAGCACCAGGCAATAATGTTTGATCGGAGTTGACTGGCAACGTGGCCAAACGATCGAGCAAGTTTCTGCTCTGCTTCCAGCGCAACAAGTATCCGCCCATGGCACCACCCGCCGCTGTGATCGTCAGTAGGCCCAATGTCATAAATTGCGTGACCAGCATGAGTACACCAAATCCTGTGAGCCCCATAAAGGCCAGACTGACTTTGATGTTAGCCCGACGACTCGCACTACGCTCCTGCTTCATGAGTTGCTTGTGGGTTTGACGCACTAGGCGTTCACGCTCGGTATTAGCGCGTTCCATCAGCTGCGCCCTATCAGCACTGGCTTCTTGTAGAGCCTCAGCACGAACCCGCTCTATTTCGCGATTGAGCTGGGTTCGCTCCTCTGCATGCTGCTCTCTTAAAGCGCTGTTACGCTTCTCAGCATCCATTCGACCTATAAGCGATAGCCATAGAGCAGTCACTGCACTAAACATGACAGCAGGCAGCACAACGCGCAGCAATAGTTGCTCAACGCTGGCTCCTTGATTAACCCAAAAAAGCGTAAAGCTAACGAGCTGAACCAGCACAATACCCGGTAAATAACTCAGCATGATGTAATGACTCGTGTTCGAGGCAGTAGGATGCCCCATGGTACACGAGGCGCAAAAGACAATATTTTTAGCGCTTGTTACAACAGGCTTAAGTACACTAGAGCAATGAGCTTAGACGCCTATCTATTGACACGACATTGGCGGGATACACCACGCGGCATTGAGTTGTCTTTGTGGGCAACGAGTGCTGACGGACCGGTCAACATCACCATTACCGGACAGCAAGCGGTGTGCTTTATCGAACGCGATATAGAAGCACACTTGCCACCTAACGTGACACGCAAAGCCGTGCAGTTGCAGCTGCTACACGGGAACCCTGTCGACGCCTTGTACTTTCGCCATCAACGAGATCTACAACAACTGCGCGCTAGTGATTTATTCCTGTGCGAATCAGATGTAAAACCTGCTGATCGTTACTTGATGGAGCGCTTTGTTACAGCGCCTATTAATATTGACGGCGCCATCGTTGAGAAAGGCCAATATCGTCAGGCGATGAACCCACGCATACAGGCCAGTGAATATCATCCGAGCCTAACCACCGTGGCTATCGATATTGAAACGCGCGGACATTCGAGCACGCTGTACTCAGTGGCTGCCGCAAAACTACAACTGCCCGATGATGCCAACGACAGCACCGCGGTTGTCTTTATGATTGGTCAAGGTGCACCCGAACAACGCGATGGATACGAGCTGATCTATACGGCCAATGAAAAAGAACTACTCAATGCTTTTTTTGACTGGATAGCCATCGTTGACCCTGACGTTATTAGCGGTTGGGCAGTAGTGAATTTTGATCTTAATTTTATCGATCAAAAATGCCGTTCATTGGGTATTCCCTTTCGCTTAGGACGAGGAGGTGAAAAAGCTGCGGTGCTACAACCGGGTAATCCTGGCTCACCTAGAATTGCCCGAGTTCCAGGGCGAGCCGTGTTTGACGGCATCGATTTACTCAAAGCCGGATTCTGGTCTTTTGACAGTTTTTCATTAGACAACGTCTCCCATGAGTTACTTGGCGTTGGCAAATTAATCACCTCCGATCAAGATAAGGTAGCTGAGATAAATCGTCTGTTTCGTGATGACAAACCACAGCTGGCCGATTATAACGTGCGCGACTGCACCTTAGTTAACGAGATCTTTGTTAAAGCCAACTTACTCGAATTTGCAATTCAACGCGCCAACCTCACAGGCTTGTCTTTGGACCGCCTAGGCGGCTCTGTTGCAGCATTCGACAATCTGTACTTACCCCGATTACACCGAGCGGGTTTTGTAGCGCCGGATGTCAATAACCGCAGTGATGCACCGGGAAGCCCAGGTGGCTATGTCATGGATTCCATACCAGGCTTGTATCAAAACGTACTCGTGCTCGACTTTAAAAGCCTATATCCAAGCATTATCCGTACATTTTTCATTGACCCTATGGGTCTTGCCAACCCCGGTGACAATCCGTTGCCAGGTTTTGTCGATGCCCAGTTCTCACGCGACGAGCATATTCTACCCGGCCTTATTAAAGAGCTTTGGGCTGCTCGCGATGAGGCTAAGCGCACAAACAATGCACCGCTCTCGCAAGCTATAAAAATTATTATGAATTCGTTTTATGGCGTGCTTGGTACCACAGGCTGCCGTTTTTATAGCCAACAGTTAGCATCTAGCATCACTCGTCGTGGTCATGAAATTATCACTAAAACCCGTGACTGGATTGAACAACAAGGCTACTCAGTCATCTACGGCGATACCGATTCTGTTTTCGTGCTTATCGGTGAACAATTCGATGCGCAAGATTGCGAAAACATCGGCAATGAATTGATGGCCTCGTTAAACGCGTGGTGGGAGGATCAGCTTCGTAGTGAGTTTGACATCGAGTCGCATCTAGAAGTGGAATACGAAACGCACTACACAAGATTCTTAATGCCTACCGTGCGAGGAATGCCCACAGGCAGTAAAAAGCGTTACGCAGGCATAATTGCCAATAAAAAAAATGGTTCGCCAGAGCTTATCGTTAAGGGCTTGGAAGCGGCTCGAACCGACTGGACACCATTAGCTCGGGAATTTCAAAAGGAACTCTTCAGGAGAGTATTCCAAGACTTACCGTTTGATGAATTTGTGCGACAGACCGCTGAGGCCCTGCGCCTTGGACAGCTCGATGAGCAGCTCATATACAAAAAACGTATACGCCGGGCATTGGAGGACTACCAAAAGAACGTTCCTCCGCATATTCAAGCGGCACGTAAGCTGCCAAAAGCTGGCCGATCAATACGCTATATCATTACTAGGAATGGCCCAGAGCCCGTTGATGCATTGGAATCTATGCCGGACTATCAGCACTATATTGATAAACAATTAGCGCCCGCAGCTGATGGAATTCTGCAATTTCTGGATACCAGCTTCTCGGCAATAACCGATGCTCAAATGCAGATGTTTTGAGGCTGTAAAAACCGTGAATGCCCAGCCATTGACTGGGCATTCACGTGATACCTCTTTTACTGTGTGGCTAAGAAATCACCGTGTGTGAACACATAATCGTCTTTAGCTGCAATGGAGTGGCAACCTGAGCAGAATGCACTTTCGCCGGCTGTTCCTTTGTAGCTGTCAGCCCAAATCCAGTTGTCTTTAGACAAAGTCTCTGATGCTGTCACCTTCACACTAACCGTATGGCTTGGCTTACGACCGGATTCCCAATCAGACTCGCTAGCGTACTGCTCCTTAACAATGACCGATCCAGCGGGGAAATTGTATGGCGCACTGCCCAACAGAGTCTCTTTGGCAACATCGTTTACGTACACGTCACGGTACCCTTCGTCACCTTGGTGCAAGCCACCTAGGAACCCAGTTGGGTTGCCTGTGCTTGGCTCAAGCTCAGTGACCTTAGTCCACGATTTGAAGTCAGCCCAACGAGGATCGGCCTCTTTGAACGGCGCTGTCAATGTACTGCAACTAGCTAGCAGTACACTTGCAGCAACGACGCCGCTTAATTGGATGAAAGTGCTCTTTTTCACAAGGTTCCCCTTATAGGATTGAGTTGGATCAGTGTTTAGCTGTCTGTGTGTTACTACTGACTACAAAATATTTAAAAAATTCCCAACTCCCTGGGAGAAATTTCTCAAGACCGTAATCAACTGGCTTTTGCTTTCACTTGACGACGTCTTTTCGTCAGTACGAACTCAGTATAGCCGTTGGCTTGCTCACGTCCCAATAAGACGAGGTCAAGCGCTGCCTGAAAGGCAATATCTGAGTCGAAATCAGGTGCCATTGGTGAATATTCAGCGTCACCCGCGTTCTGCTGATCAACCACTAACGCCATACGCTCCATAGAATCCCGGACTTGAGCTTCATCAATGATCCCATGATGAATCCAGTTAGCTAAAAATTGGCTGGATATACGCAAAGTCGCTCTATCTTCCATCAAACCAACGTTATTGATGTCTGGAACCTTCGAGCAACCCACGCCTTGGTTAACCCAACGAACCACATACCCTAGAATACTCTGAGAGTTGTTATCTAGCTCGTGTTGGATTTCTTCGGCTGAATAGTTTCTGCCAGGCTCACTTAGTGGCACTTGGAGAATGTCGTCCACTGACGCCATTGTTCGTGTCTTCAGCTGGTTTTGCACGCTTTGCACATGGACGTTGTGGTAATGCGTCGCATGCAACGTAGCAGCGGTTGGAGACGGCACCCAAGCCGTGTTTGCACCCGCTTCTGGGTGTGCTTGCTTAGCCGCCAACATGGCTGACATTTGATCAGGAATGGCCCACATACCTTTACCAATTTGCCCATTACCCTGAAGACCGCAGAGCAGCCCGACATCAACGTTACTGTTCTCGTAGCTAAGCAACCAAGTCGCGTTCTTCATCTCCCCCTTAGGCACCATGACGCCAGCATGCATACTGGTGTGCATTTCATCACCCGTTCTATCGAGGAATCCGGTGTTGATAAAAATGACACGCTCGCGAGCCGCTGATATACAGTTTTTAAGGTTGATACTGGTACGACGCTCTTCGTCCATGATGCCCATCTTGAGCGTGTTCTTCGCTAAGCCTAGCGCTTGCTCAACACGGTCAAACAACGTTACAGAGAGCGCAACCTCGTCAGGCCCATGCAGCTTTGGCTTAACAATGTAGACACTACCTGCACGTGAATTTCGTGCATCTGAAGCGCCCTTTTTAAGATCATGCATCGCTGCCAAACTCGTCATGAGCGCATCGATATATGTTTCTGGCACATCGTTGCCATTTTTATCAAGGATGCAGTCCGTCATCATGTGAGTGCCAACGTTTCTGACCAACAGCAAGCTGCGACCCGGTAACGTTAAGACATTGCCCGCAAGATCTGTGTACTGGCGATCAGCATTGAGCTTACGAACCACTTCACGACCGCCCTTTTGCAAGGTCTCCTCAAGTGTGCCTTTCATGAGACCCAGCCAGTTGCGATACACAACGACTTTATCGTCAGCATCAACCGCTGTTACGGAGTCTTCGCAATCCTGAATAGTCGACAGTGCTGACTCCATGATGACATCGCTAACACCTGCGGCGCTAGATTGGCCAACTGGGCTAGTTTTATCGAATACGATTTCTGCGTGTATGCCATTGTTTTTAAGCAACACTGAAGTGGGTTCAGCTGCTGAGCCTGTGAAACCTACGCATTGCTCAGCGGCTTTGAGGCCCACTTGGCTGCCTGACTCTAATGTGACCTGCAAAGCACCATCAACAATACTGTACGAGCTGACATCTGCGTATGAGCCTTGCGCTAATGGCATAGCTGCATCAAGCGTTGCGTTGGCTGCAGCAACCACACGTTGCCCACGGACAGCATTATAAGCCCCACCGCGTTCCGCGCCATCAGACTCACTGATGGCATCGGTGCCATACAGAGCGTCATAGAGACTTCCCCAACGAGCGTTCGCAGCGTTTAGCGCATAACGGGCGTTGTTGACCGGCACAACCAACTGAGGGCCTGCAACGTTGGCAATTTCATCATCAACGTTGGATACTTGAACGCTAAAATCGTCCACAACCGGCATTAGGTAGCCAATATCGGTTAGAAACTGCTTATAGACAGGTGCATCGATAGGCCCCGTGTTTTGATCGTGCCACGCATCAATTTGACGTTGTAAATCGTCACGTCGATCCATCATGGCTTGGTTCTGAGGCGCTAAGTCGTCAAAGATTGACGACAAGGACGTGAACAGCGCATCAGCCTCAATTCCCGTACCCGGTAGCGCCTCATTGACAATAAAATCGTGAAGCGATTGCGCAACGGTGAGCCCACCAGCGGTTTTGACGGTCATAGAGAATCCTGAATAAATAAATTGGTTGTTTACAAATAGCTTGGTAACGCATGAAACCACAGCAAAAGGAACGCTTAAACCGTGTTGTGACAGGCTTTCAAGCGCCCAAAACGATCAGCAGCTACTTGTTGATTAGTAGCAACGGCCGTTCACTGTCCGATTTTAGCAGAGCAAGTCCGTTTCGGCGATCTGCGCATAAGCTCACACTGAAGTTGCGATGCAGTTCCGTGAATTAATCCGACACCTGTTTATTATTCCGTCATCGAAATTGATCAGCGACAAGCGCCGGATTTAACTATGAAACCTTGGATACGCCACACAGCCTTAAGCCTAGCTATTGCCAGCATCTCGGCATGTTCTTCGTCTAGCACCACAACCGACATCACAACTGATGACGACACAACGGGTGATGAAACCCCGACGACCATTGAACCACCTGAAGACGACGACACAGAGACAACGCCTGACTATGGGGACCTTCCAGACCCTACTATTCCGGCGGTTGACCTGTTAGCAGCGCCGATCCCCGGCCCATCAGCTGATGATCCATTTGGTTCATTGTTGGAAACAGACACAGAAGTCGCAGTAGCTGGCGGTCCTCCAACCCAACCTAAGAACTTGCGCATAGATTTGGTCGCAAATGACTGGGCTGAGATTAGCTGGGCACCTGCAAACGATGATAGCTCAGTCGTGGCCTACAACATTTATCGCAGTGACGGCCACGTCTACACGATACGCCGCGACCAGACAGACCCGTCTAGCGGAACTCAAGCAGAAATTGATAAGTTTTGGAGCACGACATCGTTCATCGATTGTAACTACACACGATTCCTAGACCGCTTACACGAGTGTGGAACCTACGGCCCTCAGCCTGGCGATATCTTTACTTACGAAGTAACCGCTGTAGACGATGCGGGCAATGAGTCGATTCCATCGAACACCATTACCGTTAACTACCATGCAGAAACGAATGCAGCTGTGCCTTTGTACTCAGACTTCTACTTAGACGAGAGTCGGTTCGCTCAAAATCATGACCTAAGCAACACCGCCTATTTCATGGATAAGTTTGAGATGGTTTTTGAAGACGATTTCAACGGTACCGAAATTGACTCGTCACGCTGGAACACATCACTACTTTGGGGTGATGAAACCATCATCAATGGCGAGCAACAGTATTTTGTTGATACGCAATCTGAAACAGCACCGTCTTACGATCCGTTCAATATAGAAAACTCAGTATTAACGATTGAAGCTATACCCACACCTGATGACATAAGAGGCTTGTTACCAGAAGCGTGTTCTGCAGAAGATGCATCTGGAAACGATCGATGTGAGTTTCTGTCAGGTGCTCTTTCTAGTCACGACAAGTTCAACATGACCTACGGCTACGTTGAAGGGCGCATGAAAACCAGTGGAACTTCGGGTGCACTGTCTAGCTTCTACTTGTATCACCGTTACCCGGGTGAAGGCGTTAACTTGCACGCACCTGAAATTGATATCGTTGAATACTTAGGTGAGAACCCGTTTGGCGATGAAGATGCCTTCCAGACTTATCACTTTGCTGACGTCAACACCGGTGAGATTCGTTCTGCCCCGACGATGCTTCACAAGAACCCAACGGGCGAATTGTACAGCGATGAATTCCACACATACGGTGTGCTTTGGGAGCCTCAAATGGTTATCTGGTACATAGACGGTGTAGAGATCAAACGTCTCACAGGTCCTCAGGTTTCACGTCAAGGCATGAACATCGTGACTTACTTGGTAGCCGGTAGTGCCTGGGCTCCAACTCCAGATGCGAATGGTGACTTTCCATTGCAGTTCGAGATCGATTACATCCGCGCTTATCAACGTAGCGCTTACAGCACTAACGGCTTGTATCCTGAGTAAGCGGTACAGCGTTAGCAAAAGCTGAAGTAGAACAACAGCCGATTCGTCGACAGGTACCGCCTGTCACTCAAGACGAATCGGCTGTTTGCATTTATAGCGTCGAAACAGCGTCGTTTTCGTTGTTGCAAAGTGCTTGACGCTAACGTCTTCTCAGCTACTTTCCCTATCAAATAGATACAAGGCACTGATAGTGGCAAGGTCCGTGATTTCGCCCTGAGTGATTAATGTATCAAGCTCTTGACGAGTGAAAGCGCCAGCGAGCAACCCCTGCTCTTCTGACGATAAGTTCGCCTCCCCTTGAACAAGTTCAGTCGCTTTAAAAATATTGACGGCCTGATTGGAATATCCATAAGCCTGGAATAGTTTTCCCAGCTTTGTCATAGAACCGGCTGTCAGTCCTGTTTCTTCTGCCAACTCAGCCGCAGCGACCTGCTCAGGTGTTGATTCTGGTGAAAGCTCTAATGAGCCTTGTGGGAATTCCCAGTAACGCCCATCTACCGGATACCGGTATTGCTGAACAAGATGAAACCGGTCTCCATCGAACGGAATGATTAGCGCAAAATCGGGCTTATCGACCACTCCAAACAACCCATGATCGCCATTAGATCGCTTGACCCTGTCCTCGCGCACCGTCATCCAGCGATTCTTGTACACAACTTTTGTGTCTATCAGCTTAATTTCAGGCTCACTCATTGAACTGATGCTCCGGTGCTTATCAGGTTAACGCTGATTATCACGAATCAGGTCACAGCATTCAAGGCCTCACCCTTAACAAAGCCTTCGACATGTGCGATGCACTGTCGCCACACTTCTTGACGGGCTTCATTACTGGCCCAAGCAATATGCGGTGTTAACAAAACGTCAGGCCTATGTTGAACACTCAACAATGGGTTGTCTTCGGTCGGTGGCTCACTGGTCACCACATCAAATCCAAACCCTGAAATGTGCCCAGCTTGTAAGGCCTCTACCAGAGCATGCTCATCGACAAATCCACCGCGTGCCGTGTTAATGATGAGTGGGCATTTTTTCATGCGCTTAAACTCATCGGTGCTGATGCTATTCCGTGTTTTCGGCGTCAACGGCGCATGAATGGTCAAGATGTCAGAGGTTTCTATCACCTCCTCCCATGATGCGTGAGTCGCTGCATATTGCGCCTCACCTTTACGCGCCGCAAACACAACTTCCATATTGAATGCTCTAGCGATCGTGGCAACCGATTGCCCTATTGAGCCAGAGCCAATGATGCCCAGCCTTGAACCAGCCAAATCAGCGATAGGATGATTGAAAAAACAAAACTGCCCTGATCGTTGCCACTCGCCTGCAATAACATCATCGACATACGCCTTGATGGAACGACGCAAGCCTAGGATGAGTGCAAACGTATGCTCAGGAACCGTGTTTTTCGCATACCCACGAACATTGGACACTTGCACACTATGCTCTCGGCAAGCCTCAACATCAATGACATCATAACCGGTAGCCGCAACACTAATCATTTTAAGGTTTGGCAACGTAGCAATGAGCGATGCTCGGATGGGTGCCTTATTGGTGATAACAATATCAGCACCCTGAACACGAGCTGCAACTTCATCAGGCGCTGTTTTTTCGTACTCCAACCATTCATGTTCAAACGATGGTCGATTAAGCGTGATGTTTGGGCCCATTGTTGCCCGGTCCAGTAACACTATTTTCATGGTGATGCGTTTAACGTGAATAAAATAGACTGGCTTATAACCAGAGTAGCGCTACTGTGAACAGAAGCGTTTTCTAACACAGTGTCAATCTACTTATTTCAATAACTCTGTGAGACTTTGAATAGAGGCAACAGGATGATGCGTGCCACGGCAGTGAGGATCATAGTGCAACACATGCATACCTGCAGCGAGCCCAGCCTGAATGCCGACATCACTGTCTTCAACCACTAAACACATCTGGGCATCAACACCGTGCTCTTTGGAGGCATGAAGAAATAAGGTTGGGTCAGGCTTCCAAGCGCCCACCTCATCCGCACTATAAACAGGTGACGAATAGTGCCGAGATAAATCACAAATAGACAACGAACGGCGTGTCTTTTTTACAGGCGCATTGGAGGCAATACAATGAGGTGTTTCGAGTTGACTCAGAAGCTCAGCGGCCCCTTCACACGGGACTATGTAGTCTCGACTTAATCGCTCTTCTTGCTTACGATAAAGCTCAAGACAATCATGGGGCACAGCACCCGGGTAGCGTTTTTCAATATCACTAAATATGTTAGCCAAACGCATTCCACGATAGCGCTCAGTAATGTCGTCAACACTATCTAACAAACCTGGCATAACCTCTTTCAACGCGGTTGATGCACAGTCTTCGCTTTGCACTAACGTGCCGTCCATATCAAATATTATTAAAGAATACTGCGCTGCTGAAGATCCAGTCGTAGTGGCGTTCATATCAGCTACCTTGGCGTACAGTGACAGCCGTGCAGTTGTTCATAGTCACAGCTTGTAGCCTTGCTCAATGAAAGACTGCAAAGGGACAAACAAAGGTTGAGGTAAGTCGTCCACATCACACCAGCGCCATTCATCACACTTATCAGGCTCACACACCTGTGGCTCGCCGGTGTAGCTTGCCGCTTCAACAAACAGTGTTATGTATTGTTTTTGCAGCTCTTCGAATACGGTATCGCTAAACCCTTGTGGCTTGACATCACCCACTTGAAGTCCGGTTTCTTCGATAGTTTCACGTCGGGCACATTGCTCGACACTCTCCCCTTCGTCTAAATGCCCACCTGGCAGACCCCATGTACCGGCGCCGTGTGAGCCGAGTCGTCTACCGAGTAGTATTTTTTCGCCATTCTTAATGATGACACCGACACCTATCAACTGCTGCATCTGACACTTATCTCTATGGCATACCGAGGGTTTGGTGCTTATTGTATAAGTTTTTTCATACAGCACGCCAGGCATACATTAGTGCTGCAAGGCCACCACTCACTTGCTCATTAAGGCCATAGCTGCATTTTGTGACTCGACTACCGTGACTTGTCGATCAAGCCCACTGACACCCAAAACCTCCATCACATCTTGCTGCATACTGTGCATAGCAAAACGATCATCGTGAGCACGCATGGCTTTGGAGGTATAGACGATGACTGCCAGACCAACGCTTGAAACATAAGATATACCTCCCATATCGAAAATTATTCTGGGCTCCTCATTAGCAAGAACATCTTCCACGGTCGACTCTAATTGACTTGCTGTGTCCGTGTCTAACGTGCCAGTCAGCCTAAGTGTTGTAATGCCATTGCTGACATGTTTATCAATTTCAAGACCCATTGTGAGTTGCTACCTAGCACCTGTTATTCGGTGTAAAATTCGATCCAATCATTTTCAGAATCAGACTCTTTCAGATCAGCAATAAACTGCGTTCCGTACTCTACTCCTATTCCATAAAGCTCGTCAAAACGCTCAAAGGATGTCATGCCAACGCTGCACGGCACCGGAGGGTGCAACAACAAGTCAGCTTTATTGACAGCCTCTTTTAACACTCTCGAATTACTCAACATAAGCGAATTAGCCAGCACACCACCCAAATCTGGATAATCGTTCCCCTTACCTAATTTGAATCTAGCTAAGATTGCCTGTACTGCATTTGGGCGATCCTCATAACGACACTGGATGAGGTCATCTTTCGGAATGTCGAATGTCACACCCACATAACGCCCTCCATATTTTTGTCTAGCAACTGAAATTGGAAAGTTGTTCATAACGCCGCCATCAATATACGAATAGCCGTTGCGAATAAACGGAGGCAACACACCTGGCAGCGAACCGGACATCCTCATCGCCTCCCATGCAGGGCCTGTGCTTAACACTTCCGCTTTAGATAACGTCAGATTCGTTACTGTCACATGAATAGGAATATGACTATCTTCTAGGCTGTACCCATTTGATATTTCCTTTAAAACACGATCTAACGTCTTAGGATTTAATAAACCGTAGTAAGGCAGTGTGTACGCGCTAAAAGGTTTCTGCTCTGTAAACGCATAACGGAATTTTTTGGAAATTTGAGCGGCGTTATCTCCTAACGCATACCCAATAGCAATTCCAGCACCCGCAGATGTGCCTCCAATGGTATCTATCGGAAAATTAGCGTCTTCCAGTGCCTGTAAAATGCCGCAATGAATGGCTCCAAGACATCCACCACCAGACAGCACGAGATTGATAGCTCGACCTTGCGCCATTCGGGCAACAGATGCCCAACGACGCTGATCACCTAGTTGAAAACGATAGTGCCACTCCGGCTCAAATACGTTCCACAACTCGCGTGAGGATTCGCTGAATTCTGCTGAGTCCGTCTGGATGATGACAAGCCCGGGGCGCTTATTGTTTACGTTTAACAATTCTTCAAACCACTGAGGCAATGCATCAGTACCGTCCTTAACTATGACGATTTGCATGTCGCTCTGTTGAACAATTTTCTCAACCCATTCACGGGGGTCAGCAGATTCTGCAAAATATAAAACCGTGTCGTGCTCACTCTCCAACTGTGCAAAAATATCAGCAGCTAAATGTTCCGACAAAGATCCAAAGGATTGATCTACGCCTGCTAACTGACAAAATTCTTTGCACTGATAACTTAACACCCGAGAATTATCTGCATAACACTGCATGAGTTTTTTTCTCACGGTGTCATTAAACGCGGCGAGATCTTCGAGCATAAAGACCCCAACTTGTTTGTTTACCGCAACGGCTTTTTTCATTGTGCCAGTGCTTGGCATTGGCGTGGCCGCACTAAGAAAGCCGCTTAATATAGCTGGCAATTCTTGAGTTAACTCAGTGAAATTTTGTCGATCTAACTCGTAAACAAAACAGTCCGTTTGAGCGATCAGTGTGTGATCACGAGGACATTGATGAAAAAAACTGTCCCAACCTGCCATGTCACCTTGAGAAAGTTGACCAAGATAGTCATCGTCTTCGTGCCTTGCTAGTCGCCCTGAACCAACAAAATACACCCAATTTGATTCATCACCTTGCTGGTAGATTGGCTGCTGGGCAGCCACCCGCTTAGATTCAAGTCGTTTTATTAGCTCTGAGAGCTGATTTAACGGAATATCCCCTAAGCAACTCAGCGCCTCAATTATTGATATTTGATTATGCGTATCCATTGTGCTGCAGATTATATCTACATGTTTAATGTAATACGATCAAACGTAAAAATTCAATGTAAGCACGGCATATCTCGCGCCATATACGCAAGGCGAGGAACCCCACTAAACAGGTATAGCAATTCGGCCTGCGCTTATGGACACGCTAGTACCTGACACTCTGACAGCCGTAAGCTCACCCCTATTATTAACATCGATCTCCAGACCGACTTGGCTGGGTCTGCCCATATCGTAGCCCTGCCTCAATTCAAAGCGATGAGTGCCCTCGCCTAACAAACCTGAGGCGTTCAACTGAGACGCCAATAGGGCGCAGGCAGACCCCGTTGCCGGGTCTTCTGGAATTCCGCCACC
>CALKLO010000138.1 GCA_937991945.1 uncultured Granulosicoccus sp. | reverse complement strand
AGCAGATGACGAAGCGTTGGCTGAGTTATTGCGAAAATTGCAAGAGGAGGCCGCAGAACAACCGGAGGTAGAGTCTCAGACGGGTGTCGACAAGCAAGTTGTTGATAGTGCGTTTAAGCGCCTGTTTCGACAAACCGCAGCTGCCTTACATCCAGACAAAGAACTAGATGATGATCGTCGTCAAGAAAAGCATGTACTCATGTCACAACTGCTCAAAGCGCGTAAAGAGCGTGATCTCATCACCATCGTAAAGTTACATGAAAGTCACGCCGCAGCAGACTCGAGCTTAAGCGGGGTTGATGAAGAGGCGCTGGAGGAAGTGTTGGTGGATTACTTAAATCAGCAGCAAACCCGAATGGACAGCATCATTCAAAAAACACCCTTGCATCATATGGCTTATTCAGAATTCTATTCGGACAAACCAGCGGCAGTTACGCAAAAAATAAATGCTCATTTGAAAAAAATAAATGAACGACGCCGATCATTGAACGATTTTTTGGCTGAGGTGAAAACACTCAAATCTCTCAAACCAATTCTAGAGGCACGCTATGAATCGCGAGTGTTTCAAGGCGAATGGTATTAATTTTTACGGTGCTGATCAGGTATTGTAAAATCTAACTAAACACGTTTCCATCAAATAGCTTACGAGCCGTTCTAATAATAGCGGTTGAGCTCACAGAGCCATCGCCACTGATACGAGCTTCAATAGCCGTTGAGCCACTAGGGTGCTCAATCATTATGTGCTTGATATCACCATCAGGGATGTCAGAGATATCGTTGGCCACTGACCCTGTCAGCAAACCTGCTGTTGCGACACTCACAGCACCCAATACGCCAATACTTGCGTGACATCGGTGTGGAATGAAGGTACGGGTAGATACTGCGCCACCGTTTGTAGCGGGACTGACCATGGACATCTTAGGTACTGTTTTTTCGCTGACATCGCCAAGGTTCATTAGCGGGCCACAAACCAAACGAATGGCTTCTAAGCGTGCTTTAAGATCGGCATTGGCTTCCAGTGATTCACGGCTCTCTTGGCCTGTTATACCCATATCGGTGGCGCGAAGCACAACAACGGGCATGCCGTTGTCGATCATGGTCACATTCACACCGTTGATGATATCTAATACATTGCCGGTTGGGAGCAGGGCGCCGCAGCTTGAACCTGCCGTGTCTTTAAAGCTTAAGGGTATTGCAGATGCTGTTCCCGGCACACCATCGATTGAGGCATCTCCACTGTAGTCAGGTTGTCCATCTTTAATAGGTACTCTTGCAATGGCAACTTGTCCAGTATTTTCCATAAAGATGGACACTTCAGTGGAGTCAGCTGTCGGGATCACAAGTCCGCGTTCGATAGCAAAAGGTCCAACACCTGCGAGAATATTGCCGCAGTTTTGGGCATCGCTTACCAAGGGCTGATCAACGGAGACTTGCAGAAATAGATAATCTACATCAATGCCAGGACGACTTGATTTTCTAACGATAGCAACTTTCGATGTCAAAGGGTCCGCACCACCCATGCCGTCAATTTGACGAGCATCGGGTGAGCCCATTACGCGCAGTAAAAATTCATCGCGCGCAGCAGGTAAATCTTCCTCAAGAAAATAGGCGCCTTTGGACGTACCGCCACGCATCCACATGCAGCGTATAGCGTCAGACATATTTAAGACCTTTCTCGGCTAAGCGTTCACGCATTTTGTACATATCCAATCCTAGCTCACCACTTTCAAGGCGTTGTCGTTTAGCGTCTTCGTTAGCCACTCTGTCTTGCGCTAGGGCAAGTACGTCTGCAGCTTGTGTGCGCTTAACCACACACACACCATCGTCATCAGCCACGATGATATCGCCGGCTTCGATGTAGGCACCTGCACAAACAATAGGGACGTTAACGGAGCCTAACGTCTCTTTAACAGTTCCTTGTACGCCAATAGTTTTTGCCCAAACTGGAAAGTTCATAGCGGTTAGGTCGCGAACATCACGCACACCTGCATCGATGATTAGTCCGGCGCAACCACGCGCTTGTGCCGAGGTTGCTAACAAATCGCCAAAATAGCCTGCATCGGAAGGCGATGTCGTCGCCAACACCATGACATCACCAGCTTGTAGTTGCTCTATTGCTACGTGCAACATCCAGTTGTCACACGGTGGTGCGAGTATGGTGACCGCTGAGCCTGCCACTGAGGCCCCCGTATAGATTGGTCGCATGTAGCTAGCTAACAATCCTTTACGGCCTTGCGATTCATGAACCGTGGCAACACCACATTCAGCGAGTCCAGCTATGACGGCCTTATCGGCTCTTTCAATATGTTGTTTTACAACAGCCATTAGAGCTCATCCACACAGCGAGGATAGACCGATTGAAAACCTTCAGCATATTTGGCTGCTCGTCCACCAGCCTGGCCGCCTGAATTACGTCTAAAGTGATTGCCGCGATTTTCAGCTACGTTGGTGTAGAAGTCCCATAAGTGATGTTGTCCTTCCATACACTCAATGGCTGCACGTTTTTGATCCCACACATCGGTGATATCAAGAAACGTATCTGGCTTCCAACCCATCTGTTCGGTCTGGTGTGGTTCAAACAAATAGAGTTGTGGTGCACCGAGCACTTTCTCACCCGGGTTATGTCCCCAAGCTTGGGCGATCATGCGCGCTTCCATAACGACTTCTGTGGTGTACATATGATCGGTGTTGTATGGGTCGTATTGCGAATGGCTCATCATGAAAGACGGTTGTAGTGCACGCATTAAATCAACAAGTTTGAAGGTGTCTTCTTTTTCAAGCTTTAGTGGGTAATCACCTAAATCAAAGAATTGAATATCATGAACATTTAATGCCTTGGCAGCGTTTTCAGCTTCACCTTTACGTATGGACTTAACTTGATCTAACGTTTTTCCTTCCTTCCAGAGCCGTGCACTTTCGCCTCGTTCGCCATACGACAAGCAGGCAACGGTAACGTCATAGCCCAGTTTCTGGTGCAGGGCGATAGAGCCGCCGCAGCGCCAAACAAAGTCGGCAGCATGAGCGGATATGACAAGTGCGGTTTTTTTATCAGACACAATATTCTTCCCTTTACGGTAGTGAGGCAGTAGCCGATTTAGACTTTGAGCACGCCCATTTGATCTTCGAGTAATTGCATTACCTGCATGACTGCAAGACCTTGTGCAAAACTGGAATTGGGCTCGCGACCTTCTTGGATCGCTGCAATAAATTCACGATCAATTAGCTCAATACCGTTATTTGAAACAGCGACATCGGATAAATCGATTGGATTTTGCCGACCATCGAACAGATCATCGTAGTTGGCCACGTAGGTTCCGGTGTCACCGATATAACGAAAGAAAGAACCGAAAGGCCCGTCGTTGTTAAATGATAGCGACAGTGTGCATAGTTTTCCAGAAGGCGTTTTTAGCCCTATGGTCATATCCATGGCAATGCCTAAGTCTGGGTGAGCAGGACCTTGTAGGCCAAACACTTCACTAGGCACTTCGCCAGTTTGATACAAGAACAGGTCAATGGTGTGACAAGCATGATGCCAAAGCAAGTGATCGGTCCAGCTACGTGCTTCACCCTTAGCGTTAGTGTTTGTGCGCCTAAAGAAATACGTTTGCGCATCTAATTGTTGGATGTTGAATTCACCGGCATCGATTTGCTGTTTGATCCATTGATGAGAAGGGTTGAAGCGGCGCACATGTCCCACCATACCAATCATGCCAGTCTCTTTTTGCACAGCATCCATGGTCTGTGCATCAGCAAGGCTATCAGCCATCGGGATTTCAGAAAACGTGTGCTTGCCCGCTCGCATAGCTTGCACAGATTGATCACAATGCATCTGAGTAGGGGTGGATAAGATCACGGCATCGATATCTTGTTTCAGAAAATCAGCGTAGTCATTGCAAGCAACCGCTATGTTGCGCTCAGAAGCAAGTGCAGTAATTTTGTCTTTGTTTGGTCCAAATATAGCAACAACTTCTACGTCACTAATGTTTGCTAAGGCATCTAAGTGTTTAAGTCCGAATGCACCGTAAGCACCTGCTACGCCAATCTTAACCATGCTATCTATTCTCCAAAATCAGATGTCCCACAGCGGTGTTGGATGCAGGTACGTGATAGAACCTGTGTACTTCTTCAACGTTCTCGTTTAGCGCACCGCGCATGACGTGCCACATGACCAGTTCAATTCCTTCTGAGCCTGCTTCACGTAGATACTCAATATGTTCGATGTTGGCGCCTTTTTCGGGGTCATTCACCAGTAGGTTCATGAATCGTTCGTCCCACTCAGCGTTTATAAGACCCGCTCTCTGGTGTTGCAACTGGTGACTCATACCGCCAGTACCAAATACACACACCTTTAAGTCATCAGGGTATGACTCTATTGCTGTGCGGATAGCCTTGCCCAGTGCATAGCAACGACTGCCTAGTGGGACTGGATACTGTACGACGTTGACAGCCAACGGTATAACTGGGCAGGGCCACTCGTCGGGTTGACCAAACATCATGGTCAACGGCACTGTCAGGCCATGATCAACTTCCATCTCGTTCATGATGGTCATATCAAACGAATCAAGAATAAGTGATTGAGCGATATGCGCTGAGAGCTCGCGATGACCCTTCACAACAGGAACAGGGCGCGGCCCCCAGCCTTCATCAGCTGGCGTGTATTCAGCCGCGCAACCTAGGGCAAAGGTCGGGATGACGCGCGCATCGAAAGCCGTGCAATGATCGTTGTACACGAGGAAAATGACGTCAGGTTTTTCTTTGGCTATCCATTCTTTGGAGAACTCAAACCCTTTGAAAATTGGGCTGTAGTAATCATCGCCAGAAATTCCGCTATCGGAGGCAACTCCTAATGCAGGTACGTGTGAGCACGCAACGCCTGAAGATATGTAGGCCATTATTTATCTTCCCATTCTGATTTGTATCGATTACCGTCAATCTTGCGTCCGCCTGCAATCATCATGTCGCGATAGTCAGCGCCCATGCCCGTCATAAGCCCTGCAAGATTTTGGAAGTTGATGCCGTGGTAGGCAGCAAGTTTCGAGGTGTAGTAGATATTGCCGCCAAGCTCCAACAGCAGATTCCAGTTTTGTGTCAGTGCAGCTTCTCTTTGTTCTGGGCTCATTGGAAACTTGTCTATGTAGCCCTCCGGGTCCTCTTTGAACGCATCGCGGTTGGGGGCTTGGCGCAAGCTGATACAAAACTGATTGAGGTAGTAGCCCTTGGTGGCCTGATCGCTGTCGAAGACAATCGTGCCTGGAATGTCATCGTAAATCTTCTTGATTGCCATGTATCAAACCTCGCGTGGGGTCGTACCTTAAAAAGCCGAAAGTGCGAATATATGCATGCAAATAAATGAATAATGCTCCGCAACCACTTGCATTTTATAGTATATGCATGCAAAAGTAACGCATGAGTGAACTCCAATGGAAATCCGCACTGTACGACCTTCGCAGCCAAATAGTCTCTGGTGAATTAGTGGGCGGCACTAAGTTGCGTGCTAGTCATTTGGCAGGCGAAATGGGTATATCGCGTACCCCAATTGGCGAAGCGCTAATCAAGTTAGAGGGTGAAGGCCTGCTAGTAAGAGATAAGTCGGGCTTTACCGTACGTAGTTTTGCGTTAGATGAAGTGCACGATGCAATAGATTTGAGAGGCTTGCTAGAAGGGGCAGCTGTGCAGAGAGCCGCAGAACGAGGCATCAGTGATGTTGAGCTCAAACAGCTGCAAGGCATGTTGCTGGAATTTGACCGCGTCCTGAAGGGGGGCGATGTCGCTGAGTACGATCAGCTCAATGTAGAGTTTCACCATACGTTAACAGGGCTATCTGGCAGCGATATCCTCATCGCAGAGGTAGAACGATCTTATCGTTTCCCTTTCGCAGGGCCATCGGCATTCCCAACCCAACAAAGCGATTCTGATCGATTCCGTGCCTCATTGATCGTGGGGCAACAACATCATCAACAGATTGTATCGGCTATTGCTAAACGAGAGGGTGGGCGTGCGTTTGCCTTGATGTGCGAGCATGCGCGTTTGGCGCATGAGAATGTGCGTGCGGCGATAGAGGCTAGGGAGCATGCGCCGCAGCTGGCTTTGGTGAGAAACGCCAAATAGTATTTTGTTGAATACACTATAAATACTAGCCGTAAATAGCACGTGCGCGAATAGCGTTGATCGGCAAAAATATGCGGTCTTTAATTAGTGACAAAAACGTCAAAGTTTTCGTTAGATGTTCACTCTCATAGTAGGAAGTCCACACTTGCTTAGTACGCCAAAACGTCAGCGGGCCTCTACCAACAGATGGTTATCGTTCTCTGGTGAAACACCGAAAAACAAAGCAAAATTTGAATGAGATGTATTGAATCGGAAAACAGGTCCGCGGCGGCATCTATTGCAGTCAATTTTCCTATGAGAGGTTAACTGTAGAGAAAAAAGCTGTGTCGTAACCATGTAAACGAGATTTATATAGCACAGTGGTTGTGATGGGAAACGCATAATAATGCGTTAACGCTAAGATTCAGCGTGCTTTGGTCCGTTAGGTGTGTATCGAGATGCAAACCGAAAAAATACGTCATGAGTCAAGCTAACGCCACCGCAAAGACAGTTCGTGAAGACAGCTACAACGATTCGCAAGCAGTTGTAGATGCGATAAATCGAATTCAATCCGTTGTTGAGTTTGAACTAGACGGAAGTCTGATTTGTGCGAACGACATCTTCCTATCGTTATTTGACTACACAGCAAGTGAGGTTCAAGGGAAAAATCACAGCCAGTTTTGTGTACAAAGTGAACACACTTCTCTTGAATATAAATTGTTTTGGAAAGCTCTGGCCTCAGGTGAGCCTGCGTCAGGTGAGTTCGAGCGTGTTGACAGTAACGGTAGCCCTGTTTGGCTGCTTGCATCCTACAACCCAGTGCTGGACGGAGACGGCAAACCGACAAAAGTAGTGGTTGTCGCAACGGATATCACGGCAGGAAAATTAACTGCGATTGATGATTCGAGAAAAGTCAGTGCGATTGGTCATTCTCAGGCGGCGATAGAATTTGATCTAGACGGTTTTATCACGCACGCTAATGATAATTTCCTAAGCACACTTGGGTATACGTTAGATGAAATAAAGGGCAAGCATCACAAAATATTTTGCTCGCCGGAATATGTCGCTTCACCGAGCTACAAACAGTTCTGGGATGATCTTAACCAAGGCAAATTTGGAAGCGGCGAATATTTGCGTCTTGCAAAAAATGGCGATTCAATTTGGATCAATGCCACATACAATCCGATTTTAGATGCTAATGGCGTCGCCTACAAAGTCGTAAAATACGCTACTAACATTACAGAACAAAAGAACATTGCCTTAGTTGATGCGGGAAAACTAGACGCGATTGATCGTGCACAAGCTGTGATTGAATTTGATTTGCAGGGCCATGTACTGTTCGCAAACGATAATTTTTTACAAACGCTTGGTTACACAGCTGAAGAAGTTTTAGGCAAACATCATCGAATATTCTGCGAAGAAGACTATTCAAAATCTACTGAATATGTGCAGTTTTGGGAAAATCTTCGCAGTGGTACCTTTTTCCAAGATGAATACAAACGTATTAAGAAGAACGGCGATGAAGTATGGATAAATGCTTCTTATAACCCAATTTTAGATGACCATGGAAATCCGTATCGTATTGTAAAATTTGCAACCGATGTGACTCAAAGTAAGATGACGTCGGTAGAGAACCAGGGTAAGTTGGCTGCAATCAACAAATCGCAAGCGGTAATCGAGTTTACACCTGAGGGTAAAGTACTAACAGCAAACGACGGCTTCCTCGGTACGCTCGGTTATGAGCTAGATGAGATTTCTGGTAAACATCACCGCATGTTTTGTGAGGACAGTTATACCAGCACCGAAGCATACCGACAGTTTTGGGAAAATCTCAGGAAAGGTGAATATTCGGCGGGACGTTTTAAAAGAATGGGCAAGGGTGGCAGCGTAGTATGGATTCAGGCTACCTATAATCCTATTTTGGATTTGAACGGTGACGTGTTTAAGGTGGTGAAATTTGCCACGAACGTCACTAAGGAAGTTGAAATAGAAGAAGGCGTAATTGCCGTCGCAAATACATTCACCGATAACACACGAGAAATTACCGATAAAGCAAAAACGGTTGCTAGTGGTGCTCAAAAACTAGGTGCTACCACCGAGGAGATGAGCGCATCGGTAGAGGAGTTGAGTGCATCCATAGATTCAATTGCTGAAAACAGCCGAGAAGCGAACAACGTCGCGAAGAATACGCAGGAAGAAGCTGACCTGGGTTCTAAGGCTATTGAAAGATCCATTGAGTCTATGGAACTTATCAATAAGTCGTCTGAGGAAATAAGCGAAATTGTTAAAGTGATTGGTGAAATTGCCAGTCAAACGAATCTATTAGCGTTCAACGCGGCTATCGAAGCGGCGCGAGCGGGTGAGCATGGCTTAGGTTTCTCAGTGGTCGCAGACGAGGTAAGAAAACTGGCTGAGCGATCGTCACAAGCCACTAAGGAAATCACCAAACTAATCAATGAGTCAGTCAAGCGGGTTGTACAAGGTGGTGAAATATCGAAAGAGGCAGCGACGGCCTTTAGTAAGATAGTAAACGGTGTCTCCAAGACTACCTTTTCCATAGCGGAGATCTCCACAGCTGCTCAGGAGCAACAAACTGCGGCTAGAGACGTAAGCAATGCGATCCAAGAAATAGCAGACTCCACAGAACAAGCAGCAATGGCATCAGAGTCTATTGCTCAGTCCACTAATACGTTATTGGAAGGCGCTGAGAGTTTGAAATACGAAGTTAGTCGCTTCTCAGCGTAGAGGGCGGCAGGCTTATGTCAGAGCGAATTCAATACGAAATGGATGATGCTTGCTTTGCTCACTATCAAGAGTTAGTGCATGAGCTTGCAGGTATCACCATTCGAGCTGAGCGAAAATCAATGCTAGTTTCGCGTTTGCGCAGGCGAGTTCGAGCGCTGAATCTAGAGGGCTTTGAAGAGTATCTCGTCTATTTGGGTAAGAACACGGTGGAGCACGAACACTTTGTTAACCAGATGACGACTAACGAGACGTACTTCTTCAGAACTCCAAGAGTATGGGAATATATTGAAGATACCTTTTTGCCAGAGTGGCTGGAAGGTCATCCTAATTCGCGACTTGAGGTTTGGTCAGCAGCATCGTCAACGGGTGAGGAAGCACATACGTTAGGCATATTGATGCAGAAGTTTAAAGATGCGAATGCTGGTTTTGACTATAAAATTCAAGGTACTGATATTGATACCAGTGTGGTTGCAAAAGCTACCATCGGGTTGTACAACGGTCGCGCAATAGATCGATTTAGAATGGCTAGGCCCGCATGCTTTGAGAAATATATGGTGGGTAACGACACCGACGGATTCAGAGTGGTGCCTGACATAAAAAAGCGAATTAATTTCTCATCGTTGAACTTGTTCGATACGAGCGCGATTGCCAAGCAATATGATCTAGTGCTGGTGCGCAACGTGTTGATTTATTTCTCGGCCTCAGATCAAGAAAAAGTGATGTCAACCGTTCGCAGAAACATGGACGCAGAGGGTGTCGTTATCATTGGAGAGTCTGAGTCGCTGAATAGTTTGCAGACTGACTTTGAATCGATTGGCCACACTTTATACAAAGCGAAAAGTCAAAGCCAACGGAAGGCAGCTTAATGATAAATAGCATGAACGTGCATATTGGTGAAGTCAAAATAGGGCGAGAGAACAATGAATTGCATACTATTCTTGGCTCATGTGTCGGTATCGGTATCTTTTGGCCTAAAAGAGGTGTGTATGGGCTTGCGCACTGCTTATTACCTCAATCGCCGGAAGGAACTAAGGGGCCAGGCGGCCGCTATGTCGATCAAGCAATCGACTCATTATTTGAGCTAATGGATATCACAAATCCTAAGGATTTACGCGCAGTGATTGCAGGCGGAGCAAACATGACAGTTCCTGATTGCGCTAACCCTAAAAGACTTATCGGGTATCAAAATGCACAAGCTGCCATAGCAAAACTCGACCAAATGAAAGTACGCATCATGCAGGAGGAGACAGGTGGTGAAGGTGGTCGGAAAATGTCAATCTGTTGCACGACAGGGACATTTTACGTAAGGGAAATTGCTCGTTCCGCTCATTGATGGAGACCTTCTGAATGTTGTCTACTGCCCTAAATAAAATTGATTCAGACGTCTTAGATGGCTCGGTGGATTCGTCTACTGAAGCGGTTAGACCTGAAAGTGTAATGTCGGTCTACAAAAATTCTGTAGAGCCTGTCGAGCAGAAACAAGCTACGACCATGTCGACGTTTGGTTCGTTTTCGCTTGCTGGCGCTGAATTTGCCCTGTCAGCTCGCTGGATACAAGAAGTCGTCAATGAGCCTGAGTCCTATAGTTCCCTTCCGTTAGCCCCAGACTATTTGCTGGGTGTCTTTAACCTTCGCGGAAGTATTGTCCCTGTTATTGATTTACGCAAAGTATTCTCTTTGGATACCACGCAAGAGAAAGATGCCGATGTGAGGAAGGTTGCCATTCTTGAGTACGGCGAGTTATGTTTAGGTCTGCTGTTTGACTCCACGGGTGAGGTTTTTAGTGGTAACGATGTTGAGCAATGTTTGTTTGAAGCAACAGGCGATTCCCCGGCCGAACAAGTCATTGCTGGTGTGTTCAAGATGGATAACGGCAATCGTATTGTGCAGATCCTGGATGTCAATGGCATGCTTGGTCTGGACAAAGTGCCTCACAGCAAAAATCAAGCAAGCACTCGTTTTGTGAAAAGTCGTGGCGAACGTCGCCAATGTATTTCATTCCATGTCGGGGAATCATGTTGTGCAGTAGACATTGGAACCATACGGGAAATAGTCAATATCGGTAAAATCGATAATTTATTGCTTGCCAGTGGGTTGTGCATGGGCGCGATGGATATTCGTGGGGATACCGTTCCCATTGTTGATGCAAGCCGTTTGCTCGGGTACACCGTAGAGCCTCCACAAGACATGTGCGACAGTGATTCGTACCGAGTTATTGTGTTGAGTATTAGTGATAATTTGGTGGGGATGCTAGTTAATTCCATTGAAGAAATACTTGCCTTTTATGAAGATGAATTAGTGGAGTTCCCTGTACTCAATGAAGAGAAACGGGAAATGTTTCAAGGCTGTGTAACATCCAAATTGGATAAGCGACACACTATTATATTAGACGTTGAGTCCATGCTTTCAGGTCTAGAGCTAGCCGAAATAACTCGTGGCCATAGCGCTCTTTTTCATAATACGAATAAACAGGATGTTGCAAAAGATAAAGGCCCTGTCGAGCGAAAGACCATCATTACTTTTTCGTTGGACCAACGTTATGCATTGGATATCAGTGACGTCAAAGAAGTCATCGACTATCCGAGCGAATTGGTAGAAATTCCAAACATGGCGGACCATTTCAATGGAATGGCCAATTTACGCGGGGAATTAGTCGCAGTAATAGATTCGCGTAGGCTATACGGTATGGCAAGTGTTGAGCACAGTGCCAGGCGCAAAGTGTTGGTTTATGACAAAGACGGAATTAAGCAGGGGTTAGTGGTCGATTCTGTCGATTCTATTGTGCCGTTTACCCAGTCAGATTCCGTAAAAATTCCTGAGATGCTTTACAAGAAAAGTGATGTAGCGATTCATAAAGATGTGCTGGAAGCCGTCATGATCAAAGGAGTTGGTTCTGAAGAGACGGTGTGTATTTTGAATTTGGATGAGGTCGCTAAACGGGCTAATGCCTAGTTGGCAGCCGGCAAAGACACTAAAACAAAAAGGGCCTTAGTGCCGGCGAAATAGTCTAGGCGTCTACGGCCAATACAATCGCATGGGGTTGTCGATCAACAACTTTCGTTGTTTCTCTTCGGTATCTGCAATCAAGGGAATCAACTCGACGACTTGGCCATCATCTGGCATATGCGACTTCATATTAGGGTGTGGCCAGTCAGTGCCCCAGAGGACCCGGTCTGGGTAGGAATCAACAAGATGCTTCATATAAGGTATGACATCGGAGTAATTCTGGTGACTGCCACCTTGCTTAGTGAGTCTCTCAGGGCAAGATACCTTGGTCCAATATTTCTCGTTAGCCATGAGTTCGACAAACTGAACAAAGTCAGGGTGATCTATGCCCTTGCTGACATCTGGCCTTGCCATATGATCAAATACCACGGTCACAGGTAAGCTTTCTAAAAACGGAAGTTGATCAGCGAAATCGGCAGCTTCCATATACACAATGATGTGCCAGCCTAAAGGCTCAATCTTTTCAATGATGCGCTCGTAGTAGTCACGTGGTTTTGGATCCACAAGCCTTCGTACAAAATTAAAACGGACACCTCTGACGCCTGCGGCATTCATAACAGCTAGCTCATCATCGCTGATGGTGTCATCTACAACAGCAATACCACGGGCTAGATCTCCAGCGCTGGTAAGGCCATCGATTAACGCATCGTTGTTGCGGCCATGACAAGAGGCTTGCACAATAACGTTGCGTGAAAATCCGAGTTGATCCCTGAGAGCAAAAAGGTCTGCTTTAGATCCAGTGCACGGCGTATATTTACGCTCAGAAGCATACGGGAATATCTCCTCAGGCCCAAATATGTGGCAGTGCGCATCGACAGCACCTGCCGGTGGCTGATAGCGTGGCTTTCGAGGGTTTCGATGCCAGACCATCCAATTGGAATCCATGGGCATGCGTGTCTCCGTTGGTAACAGGTTATAGGTCATTCTAACCTAGGCTATTTGTTAGTTCAGCGAAATTTCATTGAGTAAGTAAAGCTAGAAGTGGCTGATACAGCCGTTTCCAGCTTTTAGAAGGCTCAAGCGATACGGTGATACCTAAAAAGGATCAATTCACAAAAAAGCTTCCATACCAATAAACTGCGTAAGCGTGCGCCATTAGATTAACAATTGGTAACTCAGTTTGGTTTAGCTCTACAGCGATTGTGCCGTTACTGATTTCAATACTTTGAGAGAAATAACCATGATCAAGTCAATCGTTCGTATGAGCGCCGTGGTTGTGTTGGCCGCTACGATTTCCGCCTGTGGAAGTAAAGCACCAAGACCGGTGTCAGAGTTGGCATTAGCTGATTCGGCGCTAAAAAATGCAGAAGTGGCTGGTGCGCGTGAATATGCACCTATTGAGCTGCGTATAGCTAAGGAAAAGAAAGCGGCTGCTGATGCGGCATTTGCTGATGAGAAATATTCCAAAGCTCGTAAGCTTACAATGGAGGCGCAAGCCGATGCCGACCTGGCACGCGCTAAGTCAGATGTTGAAAAAATCCGTTTAGCGTTGCAAGAGGCAGAGGATAACATCGAGATGATTCGCAAAGAAGCCACAAGAACCAGCAACACTCAATAAACCAGTGCTGATAACCATAAAGAGAATATCGCTATGAATAAACGAAATTATCGTCCTCTTGTGTGTGCTGCCTTGGTATCGCTAACACTAGGTGCTTGCAGCAGTGCTCCCAAACCCAATGCGTCATTGGAAGAAGCACGTTTGGCCTACGACAAAGCATCGAATGATGTAACAGTGGTAAAGCATGCGCCAGAAGAGTTAGACAAAGCACGTGATGCTATGAACGTTGCCAATAAACATTGGAGGAAGAAAGAAGGTACAGCTAACATCGAACATTTTTCCTACTTGGCCAAGCAGCGTATCGAAATAGCGAGTTTGATAGCGGAAAGTAATGAAACGTCTCGTGAGTTGGAGTCCATGGCTCTTAAGCGTCGCAATGTGACATTGGATTTACGTGAAGCTGAATTAACCCAATCCAAACTTGAAACGCAAGCTCTCCAGGAGCAGATGGAGGAGATGGCTGCTCTTCAGGCAGAGAAAACAGATCGCGGTATGGTTTTGACTTTAGGTGATGTTCTGTTCGATGTTGGGGAATCAACGCTTGCGCCGGGTGCTGCTCGCAACATCGATAAAATTGCAGGCTTCATGCGGAACTACCCAGATCGTGATGCGGTCATTGAAGGTCATACTGATAGCCTAGGGGATGATGACTTCAATTTGGATTTATCACGTGATCGCGCTTTTGCCGTTAGAGAAGCACTGATTCAGTCTGGGGTTACAGCGGATCGCATTTCAACACAAGGTTTTGGGGAAACTCTTCCAGTGGCGAGCAACACGTCATCAACAGGGCGCCAAGAGAACAGGCGCGTTGAGATTATTTTTGCGAACGCATCGACTCAGGTCAGCGAATATGATGAGTAGTTAGAGGGTAGGCATCTGTTCAGCATGTTTGTTTACGCAGTGTAGGTGAAAATTGGTAGGTTTTAAAAGGCACGGGTTAATCCTCGTGCCTTTTTTAGTTGTATATTGATTGAATTAATTCGTTCATGAACCGCTCAGATACGAGATTGTAGAAACATGGGACTTCTGGATAACGGCCAATGGGTCGACCAATGGTACGAGACCAAATCATCAGGTGGCCGATTTGTTCGAAAGACCCCGCATTTTCGTAGCTGGATAACCGCTGATGGAGCGGCAGGTCCCAGCGGTACGGAAGGCTTCAAAGCCATGCCTGGCCGTTATCACCTATACGTTTCACTGGCCTGCCCATGGGCACATAGAACGATGATTTTCAGAGCCCTAAAAGGCCTTGAAGAAATGATATCGGTATCGGTGGTCCACTGGTATATGGCTGACAACGGTTGGACATTCCAAGAAGCTGACGGTGTTGTGCCAGATACTGAGAATAATGCTCAGTTCATGTATCAAATCTATACCGCTGCGCTATCGGATTATTCTGGACGTGTCACGGTGCCAGTCCTATGGGATAAGCAAACTAAAACGATAGTTACTAATGAGTCTTCTGAAATAATCAGAATGTTCAATACCGCCTTTGATGGCGTCGGTGCTATAGCAGGTGACTACTACCCAGAGCCACTTCGAGCACAGATTGATCAATTGAACGATCGAATCTATGACACGTTGAATAACGGTGTTTATAAAGCAGGCTTTGCTACAACGCAAGAAGCCTACGATGAAGCCGTCGTGCCACTGTTCGATACCCTTGATTTCCTAGAAGACATATTATCAACTCAGCGCTACCTAACGGGCAGTACCATAACTGAGGCTGATTGGAGGCTCTTTACAACACTAGTGAGATTTGACCCTGTGTATGTCGGGCATTTCAAATGCAACATTCGGCGCATAGCCGATTACGAACATTTGTCGGGCTACGTAAGAGATTTATATCAGCAACCTGGAGTCGCTGCCACAGTCAATATGCAGCACATCAAGAATCACTATTACGGAAGCCATGACACGATCAATCCGCCGCTCATCGTGCCTGCGGGTCCGGAGTTAGATTACTCACAGCCTCACGGAAGAGCTCAGCTCGCGTAGATTACAAAAAGGCCGAAAAGGCCACAGACAGAAGCAAAAGCACACCTGTCAGCGCCAATGATTTCTTATAAATGCGAAGCGCTCGTTCAACATCTAAAGCCTGCGCATAAGAGCCAGTTGGATTAAGCCAAGGCTCATCGCTGATCTTGTCGTTGTATACGCGAGGACCTGAAAGCCGAATCTGAAGAGCCTGTGCCATTGCACCTTCTGGCCAACCCGCATTGGGGGAGCGATGCTTTGCTGCATCGCTCACAATGTTTGAGAAAGCTGCAAGACTCCCACCCACTATCGCAATGAGCAGCGCAGAAATTCTAGCGGGTATTAAATTGACGACGTCATCCAGTTTAGCGGCAAATCTGCCAAACGAGAGATATCGTTCTGAGCGATGACCAATCATAGAGTCTAGCGTGTTGATTGCTTTGTAGCCTGCTATACCGGGTAGGCCAAGTAGTAGCCCCCAAAACAATGGCGCGTATATGCCATCTGACGCATTCTCAGCAAGGCTTTCGATAGCGGCGCTGGCAATGCTTGATTCGTCCAATGCGTTGGTATCACGCCCAACGATATGAGATAGCGCAATGCGTGCGCTGCTTAAATTTCCAGCTTGCAAAGGAATAGCCGTTGCGTTGACATGTGTGTACAAGCTTCGCGAAGCTAGCAGGCTGGAAGCAACTACGGCTTCGATAATCCACCCCATAAAGTTATTGGGTAGCACTACGCTTATGCACAGAGCTACGACTACGCTTACACCGATGACAAGCACTGACGTAACAACGCCTTTTAGGTAGCGTTGTGAGTGCGTAGATGAGGGTTGGTTTAGCCGACGCTCTAAAAAGGTAATTAGACTGCCCACCCAAACAACAGGATGTTTAATGACAGAGAACAATTTGTCGGGCCAGCCGAGTGCTATTTCTAACACAAAGGCGAGCAGCATTAGTTCAACAAATAACATAGGGCTGAAGTATAGTTTGACTGAGCAATGGACATAACTAATTTTGTAGAAAATTATTAATACTGATATGCATAATACGCTTGCTATAGCCCTAGCAGACACTCCGAGCTTTATCGCTCATCGCATGGGTCGGCATTTTATGGTCTCGCTTCGTGGCGAACATCAAGTTTTATCCACGTCTGAGTACAACGGGGGTTTATCGCATTCCATTCGCTATTTGGTCAATCATCAAAGTATGGAGCCCAATGCCGATCAGGGGCAAACAGACAAAATACTCAACGCAAGCTCAGAACAATATCACGCATCAGTGGCTAAGCAGCTGAATTTACAACCGGCGTCAGTCGCATTGATGAGCACTGCTGCCAGCATGAATCACATTGCGTGCAGTAAGCAAACGTTTCAAGATCTGGACGTGTATGCATTCGTTACCGCAGGTGTACACAGCAACGCCCTGCGAGCCGGTGATCAAGCTAATTGGTATGCCACTGAACACGGCAACAAGGAGGTCGTTCAGGCGGGCACCATCAATACAATAGTCTTAATCAATAAACCCTTGATGCCTGGAGCCTTAGTTACCGCTGCAGCAATTATTACAGAAGCCAAATCAAGCGCACTCGTTGAGCTTGCGATACCGAGTAGCGTGTCCCCACATATTGCGACGGGAACGGGCACTGATCAATTTGCAATAGCATCAAAAATGAATAGTGATGAGAGGCCATTAGTCAGTGCCAGCGGCCATCTTAAACTTGGAGAGCTCATAGGTAGCTGCGTTAGAGAATCCACACTTGAGGCGTTGCGTTGGCAAAGCGGTCTTGAACGCTCTTGCACGCAAACGATGCTTCAAGCCATGGGCCGGTTCGGTTTGTCTGAGAAAAAACTGTTTGAATCACTTAAGGAATCCTTACCAGTTGATGTCTACTCGTTACTGGCTAACAACCGGCATGCTGTTTTAATCGAACCCAGAGTGGTGGCTGCTGCTTATGCGTTTGCAGCAATACTGGATAGGATTCAATACGGCACCCTGTCAAAAAGCATTTCAGCCGAAGTGCTTAGAGATCAAGCTGCAAATATTGCGGTGGGGGTTTCTTCTCGTCCCTCGTTATGGTGTGACTATTGGCGGCAACTCCCCACGGAGGCAAAGGACCCTTTAACATTATTTATTGCGGCGATAGCACTGGGTTGGAAAACCAAGTGGCACGACTGATATGTCGCATGTGAGTCAAGACCTACTCCAAAGTGCGTTACCGCTGTGGTTGGGTTGTACGAGTGCGAGCCTTGAGCTTCTCAATGTGTCTGAGAACATCATGTACCGCGTTGTTACAGAAGAGGGTTCTTGTTATGTGCTGCGTGTACATAGACAAAACAATAATAGAAAGGCGATTGAAAGTGAGTTGGCGTGGATAGAAGCCTTACAGGCCGATAGCGTCTTACGCACACCCGACGTCATTCTTGGATTAAATGGAAAAGCCATTCAATCAATTAAACGCGCTACCAACGGTTCTGAACTGTTTCTAGTGATGTTTGCGTATATCGAAGGTCGTGAGCCTAACGAGGCTGATGATGTGTTAGCTCAGTTTCATACATTAGGTGAAATAGCTGCTCAAACTCATATCCATTCCCTACAGTGGACTATTCCACTCCATTTTGAACGAGGCTCGTGGAACGCTGACACGTTGCTGGGGAATCATCCAGTATGGGGCCGATGGCAAGATGCTCCCGGTATCAACCAAGAACAGTTGACCCTATTGACCCGGCTTAGAGATACCGTCGTGCACCGTTTGAATCGACTAGGACAACATCAGTCAATTTATGGATTGATTCACGCAGACATGCGTCGGGCCAATTTGTTAATTCACGCGGGCACAACTCGCCTTATCGATTTCGATGATTGTGGTTTCGGTTGGTTTATGTACGACTTTGCCACGGCAATTAGTTTTATCGAGAATCACCCGCGTCTGCCCGAATTAAAAATAGCTTGGTTAAACGGGTATAGGCTTTGGCGTCAGCCCAGCGAGCTTGAGGTGCAAGAGCTCGATACGTTTATTATGCTCAGACGGTTGGCGTTGCTCGCCTGGATGGGAGGGCATCCAGAGGTGGCTGTAGTGCAAGAGCTACAGGGTGATTTCGCATCTGTCACATGCGAGCTTGCTGATGCTTATCTATCAGCATATTATTAGATTGTTATCAATGCCCCAAGAGATATCGTACGAATGGAACTGAATTACAGTGCTGAAGATATCGAATTTCGAGATGAGGTGCGAGCATTTCTAGCGGAGTCGCTGCAAAGCTCACTGGCCGATAAAGTCGCTTTAGGGCTGTCACTGAGTAAAACTGAATACGAGGACTGGCATGCACGACTACAAGCTCGTGGTTGGCTTGCACCCAATTGGCCGAAACAATTTGGCGGAGGAGAATGGGAGGCGGTAAAGCGACATATATTCGATGAAGAATGTGCGCTTGCGAATGCACCGCGTATCGTGCCGTTTGGACTGGCTATGCTGGGTCCGGTCTTACATAAATTTGGATCAACTGCACAACAGAATTACTGGTTACCACGCATTCTCAACGGTGATGACTGGTGGTGCCAGGGGTATTCAGAGCCGGGTGCCGGATCAGATCTCGTTGCGCTGAATACTAAAGCGGTGCGTGACGCAGACCACTACATCGTTAATGGTCAAAAAACGTGGACCACACTAGGTCAGCACGCCAACATGATATTTTGTTTAGTACGAACAGACAGCGAAGCGAAGGCTCAAGAAGGCATATCATTTTTACTCATCGATATGAACACACCGGGTGTTGAAGTCAGGCCTATAGTATTGATAGACGGCTCGGTAGAGGTTAACGAAATTTGGTTCAGTGATGTACGCGTACCCATTGAGAATCTTGTAGGTGAGGAAAATAAAGGATGGACCTACGCCAAATACTTGCTAACTCATGAGCGTACCAATATAGCGGGAGTCGGATTTGCCCGAGCCGGATTGGCTGCGGTAAAACGATTCGCTAGTAAAGAATATTCCGGTGGCAAGCCGCTTATTGAAAACCCCTTGTTTGCCGCACGTCTTGCTGAAATTGAAATCGACTTGATGGCAATGGCCACAACCAACTTACGTATCCTATCGAATGCGTCTGGCACCCAAGCTCCCAGTGTCGAAAGTTCAATGCTAAAAGTAAAAGGTACGATCATTAGGCAAGCAATCAACGATTTAATGCGTCGTGCTGCAGGACCAAATGCCGTACCGTTTGCCTCTGAAGAGTTAGAGCATTCGCAGTTGCAAGTTGGTCCTATTCGCGCCGGACGCGTCAGCATGCAGTACTTCAACAATAGAAAACTATCTATATACGGCGGGTCCAATGAGATTCAACGGCAGATCATTGCTAAAGATGCATTGGGAGGTGGCCGGTGAATTTTGAACTCAGCGATGAGCAACGCATGTTGCAAGATACGTTGCGTCGCATGCTCGATGACAGTGGCGACAGTGCTTGGTCTCAGCTAGCTGAGCAAGGCATATTTGCGGCACTTTTTAGCGAGGACAACGGTGGTTTAGGCGGCAGTGGTTTTGATTTGTCCATTGTGTTTGAAGAGTTGGGGCGTGCAGGTACTACCGATCCCATTATCGAATCAGTTTTAGTCTGTGGACGCTTGATTGCATCATTGGCAGCTGACTCTCATAGCGAATTACTAGGACGCATCGTCGCAGGTGATGTACAGCTCGCGTTTGCACATAGCGAGACAACTTCACGCTATGAATTGAATCGCGTTGAAACGCATGCAGATCATCATTGTTTAAACGGCGTAAAGTCCGTTGTTGTAAATGCAAATGCTGCACACCTGTTTTTAGTGTCTGCGCGTATTGCAGGGGATGTGGCAGATTCATCGGGTATTGCGTTGTATCTCGTACCTGTCAATACACCTGGAATAACCGTGGTTAACTATGAATTAACGGGCGGGGGGCAAGCAGCCGACATAACGTTTGACAATGTTCAGCTGACTCAAAATGATTGCTTGTCAACGGATGCATTGATAGCCATAGACAGCGCCACCGCTGCCGCTATAGTCGCGCTATGTGCACAGACGCTAGGTGCAATGGAAACAACCGTATCAATGACTTGCGAGTATATGCGGACACGCCAACAATTTGGCCGGCCGCTTGCCACCTTCCAGGCCTTGGCGCATCGGCTTGCCGATATGTTGATTGAAGTGGAACAAGCTCGCTCTGCTGTCATACTGGCTGCCGGACACCTAGACGCCGATGCACACTCCCGAGATTTGCATGCTAGCGCTGCAAAAAATCTACTAGGCCGAATCGGCAAGCTAATCGCCGAAGAGTCCATTCAGATGCATGGGGGTATTGGTATGACTGACGAATATCGTTTGGGGCACTTCGCTAAACGGATCATCATGGCCGATCACCGCTACGGCGATGTAGACTTCCATCTCGAACGATTTATAGCCTTGAGTAAAACGTAGCGTACAAATCATGAGCGACAAATGGCATGACTTCCTAGACGCTCAAAAGTTATTGCGTCCAGATGCTCCAGCGTTTTCAGATACGTTAGGCAACCAATGGAGCTTCACTGATACATCGGATGCAGTTGCAGAGCTAGGTGATCAATTACGCACGTTTGGAGTGCAAGAGGGCGACCGAGTTCTGCTGTTAGTCGAAAACTGTGCACCCGTGGTAGCCGCATTATTCGCATGTTCCAAAATGGGGGCTGCTGTCATCCCATTAAATGCCCGCCAAAGTGCTGATGAAGTATCGCGTGTCATTGAGCACGCGCAACCGGCGGTTATTCTCTTTACCTCTGAGGTGTCGCCCGAGGCGCGGCAACATGCCACGCGGTTTAGCGCGAGCACCATCGTAGGGTCCTTTGGCGAACTGGACATAATCGCACTTCAATCAAGCCCAGACGAGCTACAGGACACAGCCGTCATTCTCTACACAACGGGTACAACCGGTGCGGCCAAGGGCGTCATGCTCACACATAATAATATCCGTTTTGCCGGCATTATTTCTGTAGATGCGCGCGGCATGACATCTTCCGATTTCGTGTATGGAGTGCTACCTCTCTCCCACGTGTTTGGTTTAGCATCAGTAGTCACAGCCAGTACTTGCGCTGGTGCTCATGTGTTTTTAGAGCCACGCTTCACATCGAAAAAACTATATGAAGCCCTGTGCAACGGCGTGACATTGCTATCGGCTGTTCCGCAAATGCATGCCATGCTCATGCAATACGCTAAGGAGCAGGGTTACGAACGCCTACCGGCTAATACCTTGCGCTATGTCTCCTCTGGAGCAGCACCGCTCGACCCCGATTGGAAACGCCGAGCTGAAGCGTTCTATGGAATAGCGTTGCAAAATGGTTTTGGTATGACCGAGGCGACTGCGGGTGTTTGTATTACACGCAGTGAATTCGGAGATGTCGATATTTCCTGCGGCCCCCCGTTTAAAGGGGTTGAAGTGTCCTTGGATTTTGATGCGCCCAGTGCGCAGGGGGAGGTCGGTGAGGTGCTAGTTCGGGGGGACAATGTCATGAAGGGCTACTATCGTGACCCTGAGGCTACCGCGCAGGCAATGACAGCCGATGGCTGGCTACGCACAGGCGACTTAGGTTGCCTTGATGAGCAAGGTCGTCTGACTATTCGCGGTCGTTCGAAAGAGCTCATCATTCATGGTGGTTTTAATGTGTACCCTCCTGAAGTGGAAGCGGTACTCAGTGAACATCCGCAAGTGATACAGGCGGCCGTTATCGGGCAGAAAAAAGAGGGCGATGAACAGGTTGTTGCCTTCGTACAGGTAGCGTCTGATGATATGCCCGAGCTTGCAGCGCTCCGAGAATTCGTAGCACACAGGTTAACGGCCTACAAGCGCCCATCACGCATTGAGCTGTGTACAGATCTCCCTACGGCTGCAACTGGCAAAGTTCTCAAACATAAATTGAACGCTTTATTGTAAAAGGCTAAGCCAATCCGATTTGGCCTATGCTATGCATCTCGTACCCATCCCTAATGAAATAGACAGGAACGTATTACCTATGCAACGCTCTCGTTTGCCCTATGCAACTGCTATGAACGTAATCGGATATCAAGCGATTTGGTTCGGTTCGATCTTAGGGCGTGATGCGCTATTACCTGTGCTTCTGGCCCTTGTTTTACTGCACGTGTATTTTTGCACTCAGCGTGCCCGAGAAGTGACCGTACTGGTTGTGTGTACCGCTTTGGGTTTTTTGTGTGACAGTCTTTGGACGCTAGCAGGTGTGTTTGTTTTCGATCCATCGCCTGCATTTCTCCCCGCACCTCTATGGTTAGCCATGATATGGCTTGGTTTTGCTGCTACATTGCGCCATGGTCTACGATTCGCAATCGAAAGGCCCGGCCTTGGCATCGCGCTGGCAGCAATCGGAGCCCCAGTGTCCTACATAGCTGCAGGCACCATGGGTGCTGTTACATTGCCACTAGGCACCGCAACAACCGCAGGAATTATTGCAGGGTCGTGGATGGTACTAATGAGCCTGTTTATCGAACTCGTCCGTCGGGTAGACCCTAAGCCTGAGTAAATGTCTTTTAATGTGAATAATTGATATGAATGACGACAGCAAAACAGCAAATAGTAAGGGTGTGTACACAGGGTCTGACGTATGTGCTTTGCAAGCTTGGGAAGTTGTTGATCTACTAAAAGCAAAGCAGATTTCGCCCAAGGAGCTATTAGATGCAACGTATAGTCGAATCGAGGCGGTTGACTATGCGATTAACGCAATTCCGACCCTATGCCCAGAAAGAGCCTATACAGCGGCTCAATCGATCAACGCCCCCATTGCGAATGAGCCTGGTTGTCTAGCTGGGTTGCCGATATCCATTAAGGACCTATCGGCCGTAAAAGATGTTAGAACAACGTTTGGCACGCTGGGCTATGCCAATTTCATCCCCACGGCCAGTGACCCCCTAGTTGAGCGGCTCGAAGCGCGGCAAGGGGTGGTTGTTGGTAAAACGAATACGCCAGAATTCGGTGCTGGCGGGAACACGTTCAACGATGTATTGGGTATTACACGCAACCCTTGGGACACGACGCTAAATGCAGGTGGTTCATCCGGTGGTGCTGCTGCATCGTTGGCGACGGGTCAAGTCTGGCTCAGCCAAGGTTCTGATCACGGCGGTAGTCTTCGCACCCCGGCAGCCTACTGTGGCATTGTTGGTCTTCGCCCGAGCCCTGGCGTTGCAGGTGGCAGCGCAAAAGCGAATGCTTTCATGACTGAGGGTGCTGAAGGTCCAATGGCAAGATCAGTACGCGATTGCGCTTTGTTTCTAGATGCAATGGCGGGTCACGAACCTCGCTTCCCGACCTCGTATCCGGCTCCAAAGTCACCTTATCAAGCAGCGGTTCAGCGTGCCCCAGAGCGTAAATTGCGCATAGCGTTTACGCCTGATGTAAACGGTATGGCGCAGGTAGACAAAGAGGTTGAAACCCATTTACGCGCAGTACTGGGTTTGTTGGAGAAAAACGGCGCAACGGTTGAGGAAACGTGTCCAGAGCTTCCCGAGTTAGAGCGCACTTACCATACCTTGCGAGGCATGGCCTGGGCGACAATGGCTCGCCGTTTACCATCCTCTATCAGGCAAAATTTCAAATCAACGCTTGAGCAAAATATGCGTATGGGCGAAGCACTCACTATTGAAGAAGTCGTGGATGCGAACCTCAACCGCTCAACTATTTATCACAATTTGCTAGAGATGTTTGCCACGTTCGATGTACTGGCTTGTCCAACTGTCGGCTGCATGCCCCATAAACAGAGCGAAGAGTGGGTAGGGCAGGTCGGAGGCCAAACCCTCAGTGGTTACATGGACTGGCTACGCTTCGCTTTCTTAGCCACCACAACAGGCCTCCCAGCTATCTCTGTTCCAGTCGGGTTAGGTCCACGTGGTCTGCCGGTTGGAATACAGCTTATTGGCAAACCACGTGGCGAAGCCGATTTACTCGCCGCAGCAAGAGTTGTCGAGCTTGCTGTTGGCGGACCACTTGGTGTCATCGATCCGAACATCACCCATCACTAGGCCTGCCAGAAAGGTTTCTTAATCTCGGTCAGCGCTGTTCGAGCGCTGATGCCAAGATCATCATGCAAACGATCTGAATCGTTCAGCAATAGCGCCTTTAGCTGCCTGCGTGTCTTGTATCGCTGCCGCCATATTTGCGATAGCGTCTGTGGTGGCGTGAACGAACACGTTTGAGCTTTTGTTGGCAGCTGTTGCGCAGAGTTCTGAGCCGAATACTCAGAGTCGCTTAGTCTTTCGAAAGACTGCAGTTTATGTAGATTTACCATGCTGTTAGCTCGCTTGAATCGTCTGCCACCAGCATAGGAAGTACGAGCGTGCGGTTGAAGGGACAATCTGCAACAGATCAGTGCGGATCAGCAGGGTGTTTTAGCCATCTGCTATGGTGCGTTTTAGTGAAATCTGTACCTTAAAAGCTAGAATTCTGTTGATATAGTGTACAGATGAGACTTGATACCCCTAAATACCAGGTGTTGGCCGAGCAGACTCAACGCCATTTGGAGTCAACAGGCAATCCTGGTGATCGCCTGCTGTCACTCAGAGATTTTGCTTCACGCGAAGGTGTCAGCATGAGCACTGCCTTGCGTGTTTACGAAGAGCTTGAGCGCAGTGGTGTTGTCGAATCACGTCAACGATCGGGCTATTTTTTACAGCGATCTGCTGTTAGGCAAGTAGCGCTGCCCATGGCCTCGCGTGAAATCCCCGTCGCTCGAAATGAAAAGGAATTAACTGATGTCCTGCAAAGCAGTGCCTGGCAGGCTAATCGTTTCACCGCTTTTTTTGCTAGCGGTACCCCAGATACAACCACTGCGGGCGCACGAGAGCTAGGGCGCATTATTCGTAGGGTTGCCCGTCGTGAGCTGGAAAACTATGGTCCGTTGGCAGGAGATACTTTGCTGCGGCAGGAAATTGCAAGCCGCTATGTCAAAGCAGGAATGGACGTTGCCACTGATGAATTGATGATAACTAGCGGTGCCCAAGAGGCCTTGTTCATCAGTATTAATATCGTCACGCAGCCTGGCGATTTGATCGCGGTGGAGTCGCCAACCTATCACGGCCTGATCAGTGCCATAAAGCAGAGTGGTCGACGGATGGTCGAGATTCCCACAGACCCAGAAACGGGTATTAGTCTGCCAGCATTATCGTTGGCATTAGAGGAGCTGCCTGTTAAAGCTGTCATTGTCAGCAGCTCCGTTCAGAACCCTTTAGGTTGCAGTATGGACGTCGAGAGTCGTCAGCAATTAGTCGAGTTAGCAAATGAGCACGATGTAGCCTTAGTCGAAGATGATACTCATGGCGAACTTCTCTACGCTCGTCAACGACAGCGCAATGTGAGTGTGTTCGATACACAAAATCGCGTCATTGTTTGTGGCTCCTTTAGTAAAACTCTAGCGCCGGAGCTTCGTGTAGGCTGGCTTAAAGCTGCGCGCTGGAGTGAAGCAGCTTTAGATTTTAAACGGGCACTATCAGCGCGTTCAGCATCAATGCCGCAACAAGCCATAGCGCGCCATATGGCAGAAGGGCATTACGATAGGCACATCCGTTTGTCTCGTGATACCTATGCAAAGCGTGGCCGTGCCCTACGTGCCGTGCTCGCTGAGTCATTTCCAACGGGCACCCGCATATCGCAGCCAACAGGCGGTTTTCAAATGTGGATAGAGCTGCCCCTTGAGTACAGTGCTATGGCACTGGCGGAATACGCACTTAGCCAAGGTATTGCAATTTCACCTGGCCGATTGTTTTCAAATCGTGGGCACTACGGGCATTGCTTACGCTTATGTTATTCCAAATACCAAGAAGACAATCGCGAGTCAATCGAGCTAATGGGGCAGTGGTTATCGAAAGTAGTGGAAAATTAACGTTGTTAAGAGCGCTAACTATTCAACGGCCCAGGTTTGGCAAATGATGCCAGTTTTGCTTTTGGTAATTTTCTAAACCCTAACGGGGCGTCAGGATCCAGTTGAAGGTCAGTAATATAACTTGCCGATCGGATATCGCTTTTGAAAGGTCTGATTTTATTGATAAGGCGATAAGAAAATCGCTTGGCAGAAGGGACTAGGCCGTGTTCTGCCATGCTGCGTTTTTGTATACCCAGATTGCGCAGGAGGTGTCGATTGGCTAGTTGTACATACTGCCTCTTGTAAACAGCAGGCGTGTAATAGCTCGTTGCCAGAGAAACATTCATATCGACATTCATAATGCGGTGAGGAGCGTTGTGAGCCCACGATGCCGCTTCTCCTGGTACCAGACGATGATATAGCGCACGGTCGTCAAACTCTGGTTTGTAAGGTAGATCCTCGTCAATTTCACCGGAATAAATATCTTCAAGAAACTCCTGAGGCATAAGTTCTGGATCCATCGCAGGATAAAGCCATACATCTTTTTTTCCACGCATGTGCCAAAGCATATTTGGCTCGGCATCGAGGTGGTAATAAACTTGAGCGCCAGGAGAACTTATAAGTAGTGCGCTAAAGGTGCTGGTAGGGTTCTGTAGGTGGGGGCAGTTCTCACCAAGGTGCTCATACATAGCGTCGATGAGTTCACGATATTCCCGTCTATTTCTTTCTATATGCACTAAGTTCAGCCAGATCCGACCATGCTCTACTGCGCGCCAAATATCAGCACCACTAGATTCAGGGGCTATGTCAACTTGTATCCACTCTTTATAGTTTTGAGGATCAGTGCCCATCGAGTGCGCTTGCAAATGTTCTCGAGGATAGTTGTCCAATAAGTCGATTAGATTGTTCTTTTGGAACATCGGCATCTTGTGGTAATCATGCTCACTAATTTGAGGAGCAAGACCAAACTGTCGGTATTCGTTTGATGACCAATGTATTGGATCTATAACGTTTTCAATTTGCATAGTGCAAGTTAAACCCTATTTAGCCTGGATGCTTGGCGAGTAGTCGCCGTGGAGAAAAGTGTTCCTAAATTACAGCTTACGACTTGTATTAATGTATGTCTATAAGAGGCATATCTGTGCAGTTGGCGGCGAAAAATAAATATGCTTAATCTGGATTTTATTTAAATACATGTTGTAGGCACTATTCTGTGAAGCGTGTCGAAAGTTATGCGTGAAGGTGTCAGTCTGAGCTTATATTTACACTTATATTTCTATTTTTAGTGACTTAAAATTCATAAAGTGGAACGATCTTCAAAAGTAAATTACTAATACAATAGCTGGTGCGCTAACCCTAATGGGTAGTGAAATTCGATATGAAAAATAGTGAGCTAAACAACGCCCCCGTCGTGGCGTCGAACTATAAATCTGGTTTTTCGCGCTGAGAGAGTTAGAGTTCCGCCACACCCATTGTCAACAGTGATTCTTTGCGGCGCTAAATTGCCGTTTTTGTCGAGTGTTGTTTTCTCAACGGTGTAGTTTTCTTCATGTATAAGTCGATGATGAAAACTACAGAGCAAGACGCCGTTGTCAACCGATGTTTCACCTCCATGAGCCCAATGCACAAGATGGTGTATGTGAGTATGTCGTGTGCAGGAACAACCTGGAAACTGGCAGTGTTTATCTCTTGCTACGATTGCGCGGTATATTGAGCTTGTCCAAATACGGCTTCTTCTACCTATAGACAGGGGTTCGCCATGCCGCATGTAGATGGGCACAACACTGCAATCATCGGCCAACCTGCGCGCAGTATTAGCAGAGATAGAAGGGCCATTCTCAATATGACAAACTGATGTGCTTTGTGTGTCGTTGTTGAAGCTTTGACGTAACGTTGCCTCATCAACATGCACAACCACTTGGTACCGATCAGCTGTTTTAATATCTAAAGGCTCTGCGGCTAAGTGTTTTTTAGCAACTAAGCAGAATGCATCTGCTCGTAGTTGTGTGGAGGTTCGACGTTTCGGGTCCTCCTCATGGGTGCGATAGACACTCGGTGCAATGACTCGCCCTTCATTTTTTTCATGTGCATCGGTGAATAGTTCATCTTCCGCTCGCGCTAAAGATTTCAGCACTGCCGCACCTTCCAAAGGTGGAAGCAATGCGTGAATACTCACCATGCCTCTATGATCAAATTGATAATGAACTTTGCGGTCTTCGTACTGCTTATTCGCTTTTTCGTTGTCAGTTTTAAGTTGATCTAGATTGCTGACATTCCTATATTGTCTGGCGAGTTGCTCAATCGCACTGGCGCTAATGAGCAGTGCTTGACTTACGAGCTCTTGCTCGTTGTCAGGGGTTGCGATGCGAGTCAAGGCGCGGACTTTAGACCAACTGAGTTCGCCCAGCATGAAGAGCCGAGAAACAACAGGTAGTTCCTCGAGGGCGTAGGCCACGCGACAGCGATCGTGAGCAGACGACAGACTTATTCCGCAATAGGTATTAAGCCAAGCAACGCAACTCCGTTGGCCATCTTTGGCCCAGGCTTGATGCCTATCAAATGTAGGTAGTAGGCGAACAAGCTTACAGGTGCCGCGATCTAGCGCCTGTGCAAGGTGTTTGACTTGCTCGCTAATAGTATTGAGAGAGGCGCTGGTTGCGTTCTCAACAGTGTGTTGAGGATGAACACCATGAGATGCTAATACACTAGCGATTAAGGCATCATGTCCCCGATCAGATTTTGCAGCACTGGCATGCATGTTTGACTCCTTGTCTATGCGTTAGGCCAGTGTAAGGGTATCGGTGTCTAAGCTAGTGAGGAATTCACCGTTTTACAGTGATTATATACAGTGGTGTGTTTTGCAAAGCACAGAGCCGTAAATGTAATTACTCCGCGGAGTAATTGACCTCGATGGAGTAGGGGGTCCTTTCGTAAACGACCTCACCACTTGTCATTTATTAAGTATCCAACCATAGTGTGAAACGCCCCTGCAGGGGTGCACTAACAATACTGCAGGCTCGTGGCAGCGATTCATAATATGTAGATGAATCTAGAGTTCAGCTACGCGCGGTTACGGTGTGTGAAATTGGCCCTTGACAAAGCTGTCTGCCCTAGTGGTATTCTACCATACCAGTTGTGGGTGGTTGCCAACCATCCGAAAGCGCTTCTTATGTAAATTTGTCCCTGTATCACCACTAGTTCTATATCCCGAGGAGGATTTATGTTTAAAAAACGTTCTTTATTACTAATCAGTGCGTTAGCGTGCTTATCTTTCAATGCGACCAGTGCAGAAAACTGGAGAGCTTGGAACATCCATAACGACGGCCATCCAAACACTGCAGCAATGGACAAGTTCTCAGAGCTTGTTAATGAAGCTACTGGAGGCGAAATCACTTTAGAAGTTTTCCATGGCGGCGTACTGGGTTCACAGCCTGATGCACTAGAGCAGGTTCGTCTTGGCGCTATCGAAGTGGGTAACTTCAACCTTGGTCCAATCGGTCCAGTTGTAAAAGAAGCAAATCTTGTTTCATTGCCTTTCATCTTCAAAAGTGTTCCACACATGTTTCGCGTTTTAGAAGGTGAAGCGGGTGAAGCAATCGGCAACGCTATGTCAGAAGCGGGTCTTAAGCCTCTTGCGTGGGTTGATGCAGGCGCTCGATCTTTCTACAGCCAGAAGCCAATCAACACACCGGCTGATGTTGAAGGTTTGAAAATTCGAGTCATGAATAACGACCTATACACGTCAATGATTGCAGCAATGGGTGGTAATCCTTCACCGATGGCATTCTCTGAAGTACAGCAAGCACTCAAAACAGGTGTTGTTGATGGTGCAGAGAACAACTTCCCATCATTCAAAAATGTTGGCCACTATGAAGTAACTACGCATTACTCACTAAGTGAGCACTTGATCATTCCTGAGTGCATTTGTGTAAACACTTCTAAGTTCGACGCACTGTCTGCTGATATGCAAGCAGCCGTACGTGGTGCTGCTGAAGAAGCTGCTCTTTTCCAACGCGAACTATGGGCTGTTCAGTCTGGCGAAGCGCGTAAGGAAGTAGAAGCTGCTGGAATCGTAGTTAACGAGATCGCAGACAAAGGTCCTTTTCAGGCTGCAATGGTCAAGGTATACGATGACTACCTAGCTGCTAACCCTGATATGGCTAAGCTCGTCGAAATGGCGCAAACAACTGAGTAGTATTTGAGTTGTTGATAGAACCTCCGGCGAGTGTGTCGGAGGTTCTATTTAAATATAGAAATTTCGAGCCTTTTTTACGAGAAAATTAATGAGCGATTCACCTGAAGCTCCTGCGTTTTTGCAGGGTATCGATAAGGTACTCGACCTACTATCAAAGATTTGTCTAATCATCGCGGGTGTAGCGCTAGTTGGGATGACGGTGATGTTTGCTTGGTTGGTTTATGGCCGCTATGTCTTGAACGATACTCCGACATGGGTTGAGCAGGTCTCTCATTTGTTGTTAATGGTCATTGCCTTTTTAGGTGCAGCTGTTGGCGTTCGACAAGATACACATCTGTCTGTTGTTATATTTCGAAGTATGGTTCCTGCGAAAATACGCACCGTTTTTGTATTCGTCACGGATGTGCTCATGGCGGGGTTCGGCGGTCTGATGTTTTGGTACGGTCTTGAACTGACACAGTTCAAATGGAATTCCCTGATTCCGCTCATTCGCGTGCCAGAAGGCTTGCGTTCGCTGCCGCTGACTATATGTGGCGCACTTGTATTTGTATTTTCTTTAACGCATCTTCTCCGATTGTTGCTCGGGCGAGACGAACGCAAAGACAGCATAGAATAAGAGACGAAAATGGGACTCCTTCTACTACTAGGGGTATTTGCCCTATGTGTCGTCATTGGTTTGCCAGTGGCTTTCGCCCTAGGCATTTCCGCACTAGCTGCCTTCTGGTTTGAAGGTTTGCCGATGCTCATTGTGTTTCAGCGCATTGTTGCCGGAATCAATGTCTATTCCTTAATGGCTATCCCGTTTTTTATATTCGCTGGTGAACTCATGTTCCACGGCGGTATAGCCGCGCGGTTGGTACGTTTCGCACAAAACGCCGTGGGTGCTGTACGCGGTGGACTGGGCATTGTGAATGTCTTTTCATCCATGTTGTTTGGCGGCATATCTGGTTCTGCTATCGCAGATATTTCGGCGCTCGGGTCCATTCTGATCCCTGTCATGAAAGACAAAGGTTACGACGCAGACTACGCAGTGAATGTCACTGTAACCTCGTCAATTGCGGGCATCATTATTCCACCCAGCCACAATATGATCATCTTCGCCTTGGCGGCGGGTGGTTCAGTGTCCATTTCTAAGCTCTTCCTCGCAGGGGTAGTGCCTGGTGTGCTGATGTGTACTTGTCTTGCTGTTGCCGCCTACGTGGTGGCGGTCAAGCGCGGGTATGGTGCTGAAAAATTTCCTGGCTGGACAGTGTTGGTTATTAGTTTTTTCAGCGCGATCCCAGGACTATTAACAGCTGTAATCATTGTCGGTGGTGTGCTTTCAGGTGTATTTACAGCCACAGAGTCTGGTGCTTTTGGGGCACTGTACGCGTTTGTAGTCACTATCGTGGTTTATCGCAGTCTTAGCTGGGAGACCTTCAAGACAGCTGTTACCTCAGCGGTGCGTACCACTTCAATGGTGATGATCCTCATCGCTTGCGCCGGTGCTTTCGCTTACATGCTGACTTTCTTTCGGGTACCAAGTCTAACCATCGATTTTCTCACCGGTTTGACTGACAACCCAATATTGATTTTGCTGATGATCAATGCGGTCTTGCTGCTTCTTGGCATGATCATGGATATGGCAGCGCTGATACTCATTTGCACACCTATATTTTTGCCCATCATGAATGCACTGGGCATCGATCCGCTGCAGTTTGGAATGATCCTTCTGGTTAATCTTGGCCTGGGTCTGTGTACGCCGCCGGTTGGCTCGTGCTTGTTCGTCGGGTGTGCGGTTGGCAAGCTGCCAATGGAAAAAGCGGTGCGCACAATTTGGCCATTCTATATCGCCATTTTTGCGGCTCTTATGATGATCACATTTGTTCCAGCGATATCATTGACGCTGCCAAGACTGCTCGGCTAAAGAGAGCTAGCTAGGTATATTCATCTTCTTCACATGCTGCTCTCGCCACATCATGTAAGTGCCAGAGCCGATGATCAAGCTTGCGCCCAGCAATACTAAAGGGCCGGGCTTTTCGTTGAACACGACTACGCCTATAACGAGTAGGAAAATGATTCGGGAGTAGCGAAAGGGCATGACGACAGAGACTTCGCCTGCGCGTAGTGCCGCAATGAGTAGCATATATCCCAAAGCGCCTATGACAACCATGGGTATGACCACTAGCCAGTCGACTTGTGCGGGTATTAAGCTTTCACCGTTGAAAAATACCCACGCTATAGTGAACGGTGTTGCCGCAGCCATCGTGTAGGTGGCCAGACTTGCCGATGGCATGTCTGCTGGTACTAAACGAGTCGTTAGATCACGAATTGATAGCGATACGAACGCGAGTATGGCCCACAGTACCGCGTAGTCGAACCCGTTTGCGCCTGGCTGTACAATGAGTAGTACGCCTATAAATCCAATAACCACAGAGCACCAACGTCGCCAGCCGACTTTCTCATTTAAAAATAGAACAGCGCCTACTGTGACCAGAATGGGGGATGCTTGAGTGATGGCTCCAACGATGGAGATTGGATTATTGGCTAGGGCCATAACCATGCCCACCATGCCAGTAATTTCGGCTAGGTAGCGCAGCAGCAGAATAGGGGAGAAGGCTCTGGGATCATTGAGTCTATTGTTTTGCAACTTGGCCATAAGTGCAAATATAAAGAAGGCTCCACCCAGTAGAAAAAACATGACTTGCGCCGTCGACATGACGGCCGTTGTGATTTTGACTAGTGTATCGGCTATGGCGAAGGCCACCATAGAGGCCATCATGAGAAAAATGCCCTGTACGTTGTTATTTTTATTCATGTTCCTAAGCTAACTCATTTACGTTGAGAAGCTGGGTGTTTTAGGGGTATTGTGTTGAATAATATTTAACGGTTCACACAGGTTTTTTTGGAATTCCGTGTTAGCGTTTGTGATAGCGCAATCTATGGATGATGGCGAGCAGGCTCTGTCAGCGAAACAAGGCGTGCTCTACACCTGGAGCATATGAACGATTAACCCCATTTGATGTGGACGGTATCGATCCCGAATCCATTACAATGGACTATGAGAATTCGTATACCTCTTCGCTATATCACGGTCTTTGGTGTTTCCGCACTCATTGCAGTGGCTGTTGGCATTGTTTTTTTCTTAGGTTTTTTCAG